>DBNU01000163.1 GCA_002299125.1 Proteobacteria bacterium UBA664 | reverse complement strand
CGCGGATTGCAGGAGCAGGACAGCCGGCTCGGAGAGCAGGACAACTACTACAACCTGTTCCGTGTGCGCATGCACGCCGATCTGTGGTTCCAGGACCGCCTGCGCGTATTCGGGGAGTTCATCGATGCGCGATCCTTCGATCAGGACCTCCCGCGCCTGCCTATCGACGACAATCGGCACGATTTCCTCAACCTGTTCGCCGATCTCAAGCTGGCCAACGTTCAGGGCGCGCCTGCCTATGTCCGGGTGGGGCGCCAGGAACTGCTCTATGGCTCGCAACGGCTGATCTCCACCCTGGACTGGGCCAACACCCGGCGCACCTTCCAGGGCGTGAAGACCTTCTGGCACAGCCCGAAGGTCGATCTCGATGCCTTCTGGGTGCGTCCGATGCTGCTCGATGTGAACCGCTTCGATGGTGCCCCTGATCGCTGGGACGAGGATCGCGATTTCTACGGGCTCTGGGGCACCTACAAGCCGAAGAAGGGGCATTTCGCCGATCTCTATTTCCTGAGCCTGAACAACCAACCCCGGCCCGCTGGGCGTCTGGGTGGCCTGCTCGCGGACGAGTTGGTACACACGGTGGGGGGGCGCTATGTCGGCGATCACAACCACATCCTGTTCGAGCTGGAGGGCATGTATCAGTTCGGACAGCGCGCCGGGCAGGACATCTCGGCCGGGGCCGTGGCAGCGGGCCTCGGGTATCATTTCGCCGCGTTGCCCATGAATCCGCAGATGTGGCTGCGCTACGATTACGCCTCGGGTGACGACACCCTGAACGGTGGCAACACCCACAACACCTTCCATCAGCTCTTTCCCTTCGGGCACTACTACCTGGGCTTCCTGGACCGCGTGGGCCGACAGAACATCAACGATGTCAACGCACAGCTGGTGTTCTACCCGCAGCATTGGTTTACGGTCATCCTCCAGTACCACAAGTTCTGGCTGGCCAACGATCGGGACTTCCTCTACAACGCCGCGGGCGCGCCGACCCGGCGGGATGCGACCGGGCAGGCCGGTGGCGATGTGGGGGATGAGATCGACCTGCGTTTCAACGCCCATCTGAGCCGCCACCAGGATGTGCTGTTCGGCTACTCGAAGCTCTTCGCCGGCGACTTCATCAAGAGAACCGGCCCCAAGGTCTCGCCAGACTTCTTCTATCTGCAGTATGTCTTCCGCTTCTGAGTCGCTACGTATCCTGCTCGTGGACGACCACCCCGAGCGCATCGCGTTGCTGGAGGAGGCCCTGAGCGCTGCCGGTCACCGGGTGGTCACCACCCTGGCCAGCGGGGTCGATCTGAACGAGCGCGTGGCCGAGCTGGCACCTGATGTCATCATCATCGACGTGGACGCACCCGAGCGCGACATGCTCGAGGGTATGCAGACACTGCAGCGCAAGGCCCCCCGGCCGGTCGTGCTTATCACGCGCAGCGGTGACCGCGAACGCATCCGCGACGCGCTGCGGGCCGGCGTGAGCGCCTACGTGGTCGGTGAACCCGCCTGGGAGCGCGTACGAACGGTGCTCAATGTGGCGATCGCCCGCTTCGAGGAATACCGGCGTCTCGAGCGCGAGCTCGCGGATGCCCGCTCCGCCCTCGCCGAGCGCAAATTCATCGAGCGGGCAAAGGGGATCATCATGCAACAACGAAAGCTCGGCGAAGAGGCGGCGTATCACGCCATGCGCAAGATGGCGATGGATCGGAACATCCGCATGTCCGAACTGGCACGGGCAATCATCGCGGCGGCGGACCTGCTCGCATGAGCGCCACCCCCGCAGAGCGGCTGGATCGGCGCGTCGCGGACAGCGATGCACCGGAGCTTCCGGTCGTGCGGCTCGGCTATGTGCCACTCACCGACTGTGCCCCGCTCGCCGTTGCCGCCGAGTTGGGTCTGGGGGCCCGGCACGGGATCCGGATCGTGACCCAGCCGGAGCCCTCCTGGGCGACCCTGCGTGATCGCCTGCTCTGCGGTGAGATCGATGCCGCCCACTGCCTCTACGGGCTGGTCTACGACGTGCAACTGGGCCTGCTCGGGGTGCAACGTGACATGGCGATCCTGATGACGCTGAACCGCAATGGTCAGGCGATCACCGTGGACAATCATCTCCTGGAGCAGGGTGTACGCGACGGAGAGTCGCTGGCGCGCTGGCTGCGCCGTTCGCCACCCAGCACCTGGGCGCATACCTTCCCGACCGGCACCCATGCGCTCTGGCTCTACTACTGGCTGGCCGCCCACGGCATCGATCCGCTCGATGACGTACGTACGCTGACGGTGCCGCCGCCGCAGATGGCAGCGCGGATGGCCCAGCAGACCATGCAGGGTTACTGCGCCGGAGAGCCATGGAGCGCACTTGGAGTGTATACGGGCGTCGGCTTCACGATCGCGACCTCGCAGTCGATCTGGCCGGACCACCCGGAGAAGGTCCTTGCCTGCACGCGTGCCTTCAGCGAGCGCCATCCACAGACGGCGCGCGCGCTCGTCATGACCCTGCTCGAGGCCGCACGCCATGCAGACGAGCCCGCGAACCACGAAGAGGTGGCCCGAATCCTGGTGAACTGCGGCTACGTGCAGGCCAACGTCGATCAGATCCTCCCGCGCCTGTGTGGCCACTATCACGACGGTCGCGGCTCGCGCTGGCGCGATCCCCACCCCATCTCCTTCCATGCCGGCGGCACCACCAATTATCCCTACACCAGCGATGGCCTTTGGTTCCTGAGCCAGTTCCACCGTTGGGGCATGCTGCCCGACCGGATCGACTTCGAGGCCACGGTGCAGGCAGTCAATCAGACGGCAATCTACGGCGAGGCAGCCAGTGCCCTGGGCATCCCGCTGCCGGACAGTCCGATGCGAAGCAGTGTCCTGATGGATGGTGTGCGCTGGAACGGCGACACCCCGCGCGAGTCGGCAGAGGCCTTCCCGGTACGCGCCCGCCCGCTGCCGGCGGGGCATTCCGCACCAGATTGAGGCAGCCACCCCTCCGGGCGCGCCGACGCAGTGCAGAGATCGGTACGCCCGAGCCGCGCAGCTCGTTGCAATTGCCCGCCTGACGAGGCCGCACGCGAATGGCCCCGTGCTTGCATCGTCAAGGGCAAGTACAAGTAACGGGTCAATGCCGACCCGTCCTTGAGGTGGTGACGATGCCGTCATCACGCGCGGACAACGACGTCCGGCCGATCTCCCGCAAGGGGTCTGATCGCCCGGGCGTTTTTTTTTGCCCTCACTCTCACTGCCGCAGCCAGGAAGCCCCATGCCAAACCGCACCTCTGAGCCATCCGTCCTGCTCGTCCGCCTCACTTCCCTGTTGCTCGCGCTGGCCGCACCGGTCCTGGCGGTCGAGCCAGAGAAGGCGGAACTCACCTTCGGCTTCATCAAACTGACGGACTGCGCTCCGCTGGTCATCGCCTACGAGAAGGGCTACTTCGAGGAGGAAGGCCTCTACGTGACGCTCGAGGCGCAGGCCAACTGGAAGGTGCTGCTGGATCGCGTCATCGATGGCTCCCTGGATGGGGCACACATGCTCGCCGGTCAACCCCTCGGGGCCCGGACTGGATTCGGTACCAGCGCCAGACTCGTCGCGCCGCTGAGCATGGACCGCAACGGCAATGCGATCACGGTATCCAATGAGGTATGGGAGCAGATGCGGCCCCATGTGCCCTCAGGCGCAGATGGCAAGCCGGTGCACCCGATCAGCGCCCAGTCGCTGAAGCCAGTCGTCGAAGCCCGCCGGGCTGCGGGTCAGTCCTTCCGCATGGGCATGGTGTTCCCGCTCTCCTCGCACAACTACGAACTCCGCTACTGGCTGGCCGCCGGTGGGCTTTCACCGGGCTTCTACACCCCCACGGACAGCACCGGCACCACCGATGCGGACGTGCTGCTGTCCGTCACGCCACCGCCGCAGATGCCGGCAACCCTGCAGGCCGGCACCATCAACGGCTTCTGCGTCGGTGAGCCATGGAACCAGCAGGCCTTGTTCAAGGGGATCGGTGTGCCGGTCATCACGGACGCCGAGATCTGGAAGAACAACCCGGAGAAGGTCTTTGGCCTGGCCGAGGCCTTCGTCCAGGAATACCCCAACACCACCGAGGCAATCATCCGGGCGCTCATCCGGGCCGCGCAATGGCTCGATGCCGATGCGGGCGCCAACCGCAAGGAGGCCGTGCAGATCCTTTCACGCCCGGAGTACGTCGGCGCTGACTTCGAGGTGATCGCGAACAGCATGACCGGCACCTTCGAGTACGAGCGGGGAGACCGTCGCGCCCTCCCGGACTTCAACGTCTTCTATCGCGAGAACGCCACCTACCCCTTCTACTCCGATGCCGTTTGGTATCTCACGCAGATGCGGCGCTGGGGCCAGATCGTGGAGCAGAAGCCGGATGCCTGGTATGCCGAGATCGCTGCGCAGGTCTACCGCCCCGACCTCTACCGCAAGGCGGCTGAGGGACTCGTGGCCGATGGGTTGATGGCAGCCGGCGACATCCCCGACACGGACGGCTACCGCGCCCCGACCAGCGAGTTCATCGATGGGGTGACCTACGACGGGCGGCGACCGAACGAGTACCTCGCGCAATTCCCGATCGGGCTGCAAGGTCAGGGGCAGTGAGATGAACTCTGAATACGTCATCCCCGCACAACACGGCATCCCCGCGCAGGCGGGGACCCAGTCCTTCCACAGCCACGGCACAACGACACTGGATTCCCGCCTCCGCGGGAATGACGATGAACCCGAGTGTCCTTGTCGGGGGCGGGGAGGACGCAGTGCTCCGCCATATCTGATCCGGTCTTTGAGGACTCCCCCATGTCACCGCCCGTCAGCCTGAGCGCAGCTCCCGGCCGCATGGCCAGATTCACCGATGCCGGGCTCATCGCGTCGTCCATGGCGCGCTCGCTACAGCGCACGGCGAGCCAGCTTACGGTGCCGCTGTTCTCCATCCTCGTCTTCCTGCTCATCTGGGCCGGTGTCGCCGCCAGCATCGAGACCAGCCTCGGCTCGCTTCCCGGTCCGGTCGCCGTCACCGAGGAGTTCGGCAATTTGATCTCCGCCCACCTGCATGAGCGGGAAAAAGCGGCGGCCTTCTACGCCCGCCAGGAGGAACGTAACGCGCGCCGGATTGCGGCAGACCCGAGCGCAGAAGTGAAAGTCCATGCCTGGACCGGCAAGCCCACCTTCTTCGATCAGATCCTGACCAGCCTCAAGACCGTCTTTGCCGGCTTCCTTCTGGCGGGCCTCCTCGGTGTGCCGATTGGCCTGCTCTGTGGCACCTCCACGACGGCGCACGCAGCGCTCAATCCCCTCATCCAGGTCTTCAAGCCGGTCTCGCCGCTCGCGTGGCTGCCGATAGTCACGCTGACGGTAAGTGCCCTGTATACGACGAACGACGGCATGCTGGCGAAGAGCTTCATCAACTCGGCGATCACGGTGATGCTCTGCTCCATCTGGCCAGCCATCATCAACACGGCCCTGGGCGTGGCCCGGGTGGATCACGATCTCCTGAACGTGGCGCGGGTACTGCGTCTCGGCTGGGCCACGCGCGTCACGCGCATCATCATCCCCTCGGCACTGCCTTTCATCTTCACCGGGCTGCGCCTGTCACTCGGCGTCGGCTGGATGGTGCTGATCGCCGCCGAGATGCTGGCGCAGAACCCCGGTCTCGGGAAGTTCGTCTGGGACGAGTTCCAGAACGGCAGCGCCGCCTCTCTCTCGCGGATCATGGTCGCTGTGTTCGTCATCGGCATCATCGGCTTCGCGCTCGACCGCGCGATGCTCTCCATCGAACGTGCCGTGACCTACGGCGAGCGCCGCTGAGGGCCAGCACATGCGCGCAGCACCCAAGCTCCGGATCGACCTTCACGTCCTGGCCTGCGCCGGCTCGCCGCCGACGCCGGTCGCCGAGTCCGCCGCGCAGCTCTCGCTCTGCGGCGTGAGCAAGACCTACGGCGACAAGCATATCCTGTCCAACATCGATCTCACCGTCCGCGATGGTGAGTTCGTGGCCATCGTCGGCTACTCCGGCAGTGGCAAGTCCACCCTGCTCTCACTCATCGCCGGACTGCAACACCCCGACTCTGGTGCCATCGAGTTGGCAGGTCAGCCTCTCCACGGGCCCGGGCCCGATCGCGGCGTGGTGTTCCAGAACTACTCGCTGATGCCCTGGCTCACCGTGGGACAGAACGTAGGGCTGGCGATCGATGCCGTGAACCCTGGCCTCACCCGTGTCGCACGGGCCGATCTCATCCGGCAACACGTCGAGAGGGTCGGGCTCGGCGCGGCGATCGGCAAACGTCCGGGCGAACTCTCGGGCGGCATGCGACAGCGCGTGGCCGTGGCGCGGGCGCTCGCGATGGACCCCGCCATGCTTTTGCTCGACGAGCCGCTCTCGGCACTCGATGCCCTGACCCGCACCCGGCTGCAGGACGAGATCCTCGACATATGGCAGCGCGAGCGGAAGACCGTCATCCTCGTCACCAATGACGTGGACGAGGCCATCTATATGGCCGACCGTGTCATTCCGCTCACGATCGGCCCGGCGGCAACCCTCGCCCCGGCCTTCGAGATCGGGCTCGAGCGGCCCCGTGATCGCCTCGCCCTGAATCACCACCCCGAGTTCCAGCGTCTACGGCGCGAGATCACCGCCTGCCTGCTCGAGATCGGTCGCTCGCGTGCTCAAGCGGCCACGAGGCCACCGGAACTTCCCGAGGTGCATCCCAATACCGCACCGGAGCTGCAGCCCGTGGGGGCCGCCCATGGGTCGGCCCGCCGCCCTCAGGACCTCTCGCGCTATTGTCAGATGCAGGGCCTGGGGAAGGTCTACCCCGCACCGGGCGGGCCCTTGAAGGTGGTGGATGGCTTCGACCTCACGCTGCAGAAGGGTGAGTTCGTCTCCCTCATCGGGCACTCCGGTTGCGGCAAGTCCACCGTGCTCTCGATGCTCGCAGGCCTCACCCCACCAAGTGAGGGCACACTCGTACTCGACTACCGCGAGATCTGTGGACCTGGCCCTGATCGCGGCATCGTCTTCCAGGCACCTTGCCTCGTGCCCTGGCTCACGGCGCGCGACAACGTTCTGCTGGGTGTCGAGAGCGTCTACCCGCATGCGTCCGCGCGCGAGCGACGCGACATCGCCGAGCACTACCTGGCCCGCGTGGGGCTCGCCCTGGCCATGGATCGGCCGGCTGCTGAGCTCTCCAATGGCATGCGGCAACGCGTCGGCATCGCCCGCGCCTGCGCGCTGAAGCCGAAGATGCTTCTGCTCGATGAGCCCTTCGGCATGCTCGATTCCCTCACCCGCTGGGAACTGCAGGAAGTCCTCATGGAGGTCTGGTCCAGCACTGGGCTCACTGCGCTCATGGTCACGCACGATGTGGATGAATCCATCCTGCTCGCGGATCGGGTCGTGATGATGACCAATGGCCCGCATGCGCGCGTCGGTCGCATCCTCGAGGTCGATCTGCCACGTCCACGCACCCGTCGCGCACTGCTCGCCCATCCGGATTACTACGCACTGCGGGAGGCCGTCACCGGCTTCCTCGAGGAATGCGATAAAGCGGGAGGCCATGCATGAACTCACCCTCGGATCTCTGCGCCCGGGTAGTGGTCGTGGGTGCCGGTATGGCGGCACATCGCTTCTGCTCCACCCTGAGCGCCCTCGCCCCCGGACGCTTCCGCGTGACGATGATCGGCGAGGAGACATCCGCGCCGTACAACCGGGTCGGTCTCTCCTCACTGCTCGCAGGTGAGGCCGCTCTGCATGACCTGCATCTGGGTGATCCCGGTCAGGGCGTGGAAAGTGTGCTCGGCACCCGCGTGACGGCCATCGACCGCATCGCGAGGCGGGTGACCTGCGCGGATGGCAGAAGCATCGCATGGGACCTGCTGGTGCTCGCCTGTGGATCGCAACCGGTGATGCCGCCGATCAGCGGATGCGAGGCCGGCGGCGTTCATGCGTTCCGTACCCTCGACGACGTCCACGCGCTCTTGCCGGCGGCCTCCCCGGGAACACCCGCCGTCGTCATCGGCGGCGGTCTGCTCGGGCTCGAGGCCGCACATGGGCTCGCCCTTCGGGGTGCCACGGTAACGGTCGTGCATCTGGCCAGTCATCTGATGGAGCGACAGCTCGATGCGGGGTGTGGGGCACGCCTCGCAGAACAGTTCTCTGCGCGCGGGATCCGCTTCCGACTCGGTGCCAGCACGCAGGCGATCCACGCGGACGCCTCCGGACGCGCGTGCGAGGTCCTGCTTGTCGATGGGGAGCGGATCCCGGCGGATCTGGTGGTGATCGCCACCGGCGTACGCCCGAACATCGGACTGGCACAGGCCGCTGGTCTCGATTGCGGACGTGGCGTCATCGTCGATGACTGGCTGCGCACCTCCGATGAGCACATCTTCGCGATCGGGGAGTGCAGCGAACATCGCGGGCGTTGCTACGGGCTCGTCGCCCCGGCCTTCGAACAGGCGGAGTCCTGCGCGCGCACCCTCGCCGGTCAGCCGGGTGACTACAGCGGCTCCAGCGAGTCGACCCACCTGAAGGTCAGCGGGGTTGCGCTCTACTCGGCCGGCTGCATTCAGGCCACAGCAGAGGATGAGGAGATCCGGCTCGAGGACTCGGGCGACGGGTTCTATCGCCGTCTGCTGGTGCGCGACGACCGCCTGGTCGGTGCCGTCCTCTACGGTGATGCCAGCGACGCGAGCTGGTACGCCGGACTCATCCAGCGCAGTGACCCGGTCGGTGAACTACGCGCCCACCTTGCCTTCGGGCAGTCATTCGTCGCCGCGCCCACCGTCGCAGTCGACGACCGGCGCCGCCAGGCCGGGACACCGCGTATCGAAGAGACCGAGGTGCTCTGACATGAGCGAGGCATTCACCAGCGAGCAACAGCGCTACATCGAGGGCTTCACCAGCGGGCTCACGATCGCGCAGTGGCGGCGCGGACTGCATGCCGGCGGCGTGGTCTCAACCTTGCTGTCGGCAGGCGGAAGTCCGGCCTCGGCTGCTCCTGCGGAGGAAGGCAACCCGGATGCCCTGGCGCGTGCCGCACAGGCACGTACGCTGGTCAATGGCAGGCAACTGACACCCGAGGAGCACGCCAAGCGCGAACGACACCCGCTCGACCGCTGGGACGAACTGACCCAGCGGGCACAAGCGGGACGCTTCCCCACCGGGATCGATGTGTTCCTCAGCAAGTACCACGGCCTCTTCCACGTGGCGCCTGCGGAGAACGCCTTCATGTGCCGGCTGCGTCTGCCGAACGGCCTGCTCACGGCCAGCCAGCTCGACGGGATTGCGGCCATTGCCGAGGACTGCGCCGAAGGGCATGCCGACATCACCACACGGGCCAACCTGCAGATCCGTGGCATCGGCGCGCGGGAAGGCGTGGAGGTCGTGACGCGTCTGCAGGAGATCGGCATCATCACGCGCGGATCCGGTGCCGACAACGCCCGCAATGTCACTGGATCGGCGACGGCCGGCATCGATCCAGCAGAGCTGATCGATACACGCCCCTACGCCCGCGCGATGCACCACGCGATACTCAACTCGCGCGCCCTCTACAACCTGCCGCGGAAGTTCAACATCGCCTTCGACGGCGGCGGCACCATCGCCACGCTGGAGGAGACGAACGATATCGCCTTCACCGCGGTGGCGATCCTGGGCGAACCCTCCCTGCCAGACGGCATCGGCTTTCGCATTGCGTTTGGCGGCATCACCGGCCATGGCGACCTGGCCACACCGACCGCATGCGTATGTGCCCCACAGGAGGCGGTAGCGGTCGCCACGGCGGCGCTCGAGATCTTCATCGCCGAGGGCGATCGCGGTGATCGCAAGCGTGCGCGGCTCAAGTACCTGCTCGATCGCTGGGGCCATGATCGCTTTCTCGCCGCCATCGAGGAACGCCTCGGTCGCCGCCTGTTGCGTCCGCCTGCCGCGGCCATCGCTGCCTGTCAGGGCACTGGACACACGCGCCTCGCGCATGTCGGGGTACACCGCCAGCGCCAGCCCGGGCTGTGCTGGGTGGGCATCCTGCCACCGGGGGGACGACTGCGATCCGATCAGCTCCGTGCTGTCGCGGAACTCGCACGCGCCCATGCGGGCGGGCCACGTGGCGAGGGCGACATCCGGCTCACCGTGTGGCAGAGCCTGCTCATCGCGAATGTCCCCGAAGGCGAGACCGCATCACTGTGCGCAGCGCTGGAGTCACTCGGGCTGCCCACGCGCGCGGGCCCCGTGCGGGCCGGCATGGTGGCCTGCACCGGCTCGCGTGGCTGTCGTTTCGCAGCGGCGGATACCAAGGGCATGGCAGCACGGATCATCGACTACACCGAGGCGCATGGACTGCGGCTCGACTCGCCCGTGAACATCCATGTGACGGGCTGCCACCACTCCTGTGCCCAGCACTACATCGGCGACATCGGCCTCATTGCCTGCCGGGTTATCGATCCGGAAACCGACGAGGACCTGCCCGGCTTCGATGTAGTGCTGGGTGGTGGCCACGGGCGCGCGGCACGCATCGGCTCGGTGTGGCGCCGGCAGATACCGGAGGCCGAACTCCCGGCACTCATCACGCAGTTACTGGTTGGTTACCTCAAGGCCCGCAACGGACCAGACGACAGTTTCCGTGACTGTGTGCTGCGACTGGGCGGCGATGCCCTGCTTGCGGCCGCCACGGTCGCTCAGGTCGAGGAGGTTATGGCATGACACCGCTCCTGCCCGAGAACGCTCCTTTCAACGCCGAGCAGCGCGCCTGGCTCAGCGGCTTCTTCGCCGCCCTCATCGGTTCGCCCGAGGCCATGGCCGTCCTGCCTACCGATGGTCCAGAGGCTCTGGAGACCCCGCTTGATCGCTCCCGACCTCCCGCCGCTGGCCTCGGTGTCGATGCCACAGTGGCCGCCACTTGGCACGACCCGGCCCTGGCGCTCGCGGCACGCATGGAGCGCGCGGAGGGCCTCGCCCTGCCCCATCGCCTGTATGCCGCGATGGGCCAGCAGGACTGTGGCCAGTGTGGCTATCTCTGCCAGAGCTACGCCCGCGCCCTCTTCGACGGCAGCGAGCAGGACGCCACGTTGTGCACGCCCGGGGGACGCGAGACCCGCCGCAAGCTCAAGGAGCTGCTGGCCGAGCGCGACCCTGTGCCCGGGGCTGACGAGATCGCCACGCCGTCGCGATCATCGACGTCGCCCGGCGCGCCCGCGCGGGCGGGCATGTCCCGCCAACATCCGCTGCCTGCCCGGCTCATCGAAGCGACGCCCCTGCACGCCAATGGCAGCGAACGCGACACCCGGCACGTTGCCTTCGAGCTGCCAGCGGACGCGCCGGCCTATGCCCCCGGCGATGCCCTCGGGGTACTGCCACGGAACGATCCGGTGCTGGTGCAAGGGTTGCTGGCGCGCCTCGATCTCACGGCCGAGACGATCCTGGCCAGCGTGGATCCAGAGGCCTCCGCCTTCGATCTGCTCTCTGTCCAGCTCGACATCACCCGACCCAGCGACGAATGCCTCGAGCTGCTGGGCTCGCTCGCCACCGATCCCGTGGAGCGCGAGTTGCTCATGCACTGGATCGAGGAGGGGCCGGAGGAAGGCACCGATCTGCTCGAAGTGCTGGAACGCTGCCCCGGCCTGCGACCCGATCCGGTGCGCTTGCTCGGGAGTCTGTCCCGCTTGCAGCCTAGGCTCTACTCGATCGCATCCAGTCCCGATGCGCGACCCGGGGTCGTGGACCTCACGGTGGGCATCGTGCGCTACGAACGTGGTGGACGCGTGCGCCACGGCGTCGCCACGGGCTGCCTCGCCGACGCGATCACCGGTACCACGGAACTCCCGATCTACCTGCAGCCCAGCGCGCACTTCCATCTGCCGACCGATCCCGCGACACCCATCATCATGGTGGGTCCGGGCACCGGGATCGCACCCTTCCGCGGCTTTCTGCAGACGCGGGCCAGGGTCCCCGAGGCGCTGCGCGGGCCGTCCTGGCTCTTCTTCGGCAATCCGCACGCGGCGACCGACTTCCTCTATCGACAGGAAATCGAAGGATGGCTTGCCGACGGCACCCTCTCCAGGCTCTCGACCGCCTTCTCGCGCGACCAGGCGGAGAAGATCTACGTTCAGCAGCGCATGCGCGAGGAGGCCGCGTTGCTGTGGCAATGGCTGCACGAAGATGGTGCCTGCTTCTACGTCTGTGGTGATGCCAGACGCATGGCGGGCGATGTTCAGGCGGCGCTCCTGCACATTGCCGAACACGCGGGCGGCCTCGAGCCTGCGAGTGCACGCCGCTGGCTCGACCGATTGACGAGCGACGGACGGTACCTGCGCGATGTCTACTGACGCGAAACCTGAGGCCGTCATCCCCGCGCACACCGTCATCCCCGCGCAGGCGGGGATCCAGTCCTCCCCGGACAACGGCGCGACGGAAAGCTGACATGACCAGCCTCTCAGCCCTGGTCGCGCGCGGAGGTCCTGTTCGCACAACCTGCCCCTATTGCGGCGTCGGGTGCGGTATACGGGCCTCGCTATCGCCCGATGGGGCACCTGTTCCTGAGGAACACGTCACGGTGCACGGCGACGACGCGCACCCGGCCAATCGCGGTCGTCTCTGTTCCAAGGGCGCGGCGCTGGCGGAGACGCTCGGTCATGCCACGCGCCTGCTCGTACCGGAGATCGATGGCCAGCCGGTGGACTGGGAGACGGCCCTCGCGTACGTCGCCAACGGTTTCATGCGTGCCATCGCCGAGCACGGGCCGGAGTCGGTGGCCTTCTACGTTTCAGGGCAGTTGCTCACCGAGGACTACTACGCCGCCAACAAGCTCATGAAGGGCTACATCGGCGCCGCCAATATCGACACCAACTCGCGGCTTTGCATGTCCTCCTCGGTGGCTGGTCACGTGCGGGCATTCGGTGCAGATGTCGTCCCCGGCTGCTACGAGGATCTGGAACTCGCCGATCTCGTCGTGATGACGGGATCGAACGCCGCCTGGTGCCACCCGGTGCTATGGCAACGCATCATCGCCGCGCGCCGGGCACGCCCGGACATGCGCATCGTCGTCATCGATCCGCGCGCCACGGCTACGACCGAGGACGCCGATCTGCATCTTGCCCTGCATCCCGGCAGCGATGTGCTGCTGTTCAATGGGCTCTTCGTCCACCTCATGCGCTCCGGCAGACTGGACTCGACCTTCCTGGCCGCGCACGTCGAGGGCCGCGACGACGCGCTCGCTGCTGCACTCGCCGATGCTCCCGATCCGAGCGCGGTGGCCCTCGGTACCGGCCTTTCACGGAACGACGTGGAGGCCTTCTACGCGTTGTTCGCCCACACGGAGCGCACCGTCACCTGCTACTCGCAGGGCGTCAATCAGTCCAGTGCCGGGACGGACAAGGTGAACGCAATCATCAACTGTCATCTCGCCACCGGTCGCATCGGCCGCCCCGGCATGGGGCCTTTCTCGCTCACCGGCCAGCCCAACGCCATGGGTGGTCGCGAAGTGGGCGGTCTTGCCACTCAGCTTGCGGCACACCTGCGTCTCGACGAACCAGCGCACCGCGCGCTCGCCCAGGCCTTCTGGGCCTCCCCCCGCATGGTCGATCGACCCGGCCTGAAGGCGGTGGAACTCTTCGACGCCATGGCGGATGGACACATCAAGGCCATCTGGATCATGGGCACCAACCCCGTCGTGAGTCTGCCCGCTGCCGATCGGGTGCGCGCGGCACTTGCCCGCTGCCCGCTCGTCGTGGTGTCCGACTGTGTGCGTGTCAACGACACCCTCGCGCACGCCCACGTGCGTCTCCCGGCGCTGGCCTGGCTGGAGAAGGACGGCACCGTCACCAACTCCGAACGACGCATCTCCCGGCAGCGGCCGCTGCTGACTGCCCCCGGTCTGGCGCGCGCGGACTGGTGGATCATCGCGCAGGTCGGGCACCGCATGGGCTGGGTGCAGGACTTCGACTGGCGCGGTCCGGCTGATGTATTTCGCGAACATGCCCGCCTCTCCGCCTTCCGCAACGAGGGCAGCCTGGCACGCGCCTTCAATCTCGGTGGCCTTGCGGATCTCACTGACGACGCCTACCAGGGGCTTGCACCGGTGCAGTGGCCGGTACCGCCGGGAAGTCAGCAAGGCACCGCGCGCCTTTTCGGCCATGGCGGTTTTCCCCGATCCGGCGGGCGGGCGCGGATCGTCGCCGTTTCCCACCGCCAGCCGCACCAGACGACCACCGCCGAATGGCCCTTCATCCTCAACACCGGGCGCGTCCGCGACCACTGGCACACCCTCACGCGCACCGCGCTGAGTCCGCGCCTGTCACGGCACCGGGCGGAGCCCGCGCTCGATCTCCATCCCGAGGATATCGCGGGCCTCGGCCTGCGCGAGGGCGGCATCGCGCAGGTCGAAAGCCGCTGGGGAGTCACCATGGCGCGTGTGGTCGCCGACCCCGGGCAGCGTCGCGGCTGTGCCTTCATGCCCATGCACTGGACGGAGACCCTC
The DNA here is from genome assembly GCA_002299125.1 of Proteobacteria bacterium UBA664. Classification (GTDB taxonomy): domain Bacteria; phylum Pseudomonadota; class Gammaproteobacteria; order UBA7966; family UBA7966; genus UBA7966. The sequence goes on along the minus strand of DBNU01000163.1, from coordinate 5,200 downwards.
TCCTCGCGCGGCCGCGTGAACGCCGCGGTCAATCCCCACAGCGATCCGATCTCGGGTCAGCCCGAGTTCAAGTACACACCGGTGCGCATCACGCCGGCGCCGTTCATCTGGCAAGGGATCCTGCTCTGTGCGCCAACCGTCACCGGCCGACCCGATTGCGCCTTCCACGTCCGCGTGAACGGCGGCTCGCATACGCGCTACATCATGGCCGGCACGGACTGGCCCCGGTCGCTAACCGAGCGGGTGGATGGGCGGGTCCTGGGCATGACGCTGCCGTCCGGGCTGCGGGAGGCCCACTACACGGATCCGGCGCGCGGCCATGCGCGCCGCCTGTTCATGGATGCCGACGAACACCCCGTGGCCTTGCTCGCCCTGTGGCCGGACGGTGCGATCATCGACACGGACTGGTGGTCCAGCACTTTCGATCCCGCACACCCGATCAATGCAGCCATGCGCAGGGCACTGCTGGCGGGAGTGCCGCCGGACGGCGCGACGACTGCTGGTGCCCTCATCTGTGCCTGCCACGGCGTCTGCGCCGGTGCCGTCACACGGGCCATCGAGGCCGGCTGTGCCTCCGTGGAGGCGCTCGGCCGGAGCACGGGGGCCGGCACCGGCTGCGGCTCCTGTCGCCCCGAACTGCGCCGCCTGCTCGACTCCTCGCAACACCGGGCCTTGCTGCAGGGGACGATGGGCTCCACCACGGCGACAGCAGCCGTGGATTGCCTCGCGGTGCCGGGATAGACAGTCGGCGCTCTCCGCGCCACGCCAGGGCCCAGACATCACGAGCCACCCCGCGCGGGACAGGGGCCTTGTCCGCCCAGCGCAGGCGACCGCAAGCCGCCCCCACGGCCAGCGTGGGGGCGGCCTGCCTTACGGCCGGAAGCGACGCTTACTCCGCCTCGGCGCCGATCTCGTAGACCTCGATGTTGGCCTCCTCGATCTCGCCGGATGCGGCTGAGACATCCACCTTCACCTCGTAGCCGATGGTGGTCTGGATGTCGTACTCGTAGGTGGCACCTTCGCTGCCGATCTCGTACTCCATCGCAACGACCTTGCCCGGATGCACGGCCAGGGCCATTTTGCGCGCATCCGCCTCGCTGACCTTGGCGAGCTCCTTGAAGGTGGCATCATCCGCGGCGACCTCACGCTCGATCTCGGAGATCATCCCTTCTTCGCATTCGACGTTGTAGACCGTGCCATTGTGCTCGATGTCGAACTCGTAGGTGGGGTCGTCGCCCTCGACCTTGAGCTCAAGCTTGCGGGGGTGTCCCGGAATCAGATCGAGCGCGGCATCGAGACAGACTTCCACGCGAGGCAGCTCCCAGTCCTTGACGTCGTCGACATCCAGGGTGTCCCGGGCCATGACGGGTGTGCCGGCAATGATGATGGGCAGGGCGATGATGAGATGACGCATGATTTCCTCCTTGTCGTGATTGAACGGCTTGCGCTCCGGGCGGTCGCTCGACCGTGTACGCGCAGCGAGTATGAGGCCACGCATCCGGATTTTCTCCCGGAGAAAGTTAGGAAATATTCCTGAAATATGCAAGTAGCCTTGACGTGGGCCGAAGATGTCGGGGAGGACGCGCGCTAAGGCACTCGTAACGCGCGGCACGAACCTGTTCACGGGAGCAGCCCCATGACCGACAGCGCAACATCTACGCCCGGCCCGCGCCTCGCCAGCCGTCAGGAGTGCCTCGACCGCGTGCTTGAACTCCTGCCCCTGGCGCGGCGGCGGGTCGAGATCGTCGCCACTTCGCTGGACCCGCTGCTCTACGACCGCGAGGATGTGGTCCTGGCCCTGCGGGCCCTCGCGGTGCGGGAGCGGCGCGCGCGCATCCGCCTGCTCGTACTGCAGCCCGAAGGACTTGAAAAGCGCGGGCACCGCCTGCTCGACCTCGCCTTCCGCCTCACCAGCTTCTTCGAGGTGCGCCAGCCGGCGGAGGAGGACCGCGACTACAGCGAGGCCATGCTGCTGGTGGACGAAACCGGTTGGTTGCGGCAGCCGCGGGCCGATCGTCACGAGGGCAGCGTCACCGGCAGTGATGCCGGCAGCGCACGCGCCTTGCGTCAGCGCTTCGAAGAGCTCTGGCAACGCGCCGAACCACTGGTGGAATTCCGCCGTTTGTCGCTATGAAGCCCATGACCAACTCCACCCGCACCACCCTCAGCGGCCACTTCGACCGGCCGACCCGGCGACCCCCTCACGGACTGCTGCGGGTCCTGCTTGCGCTGGCGGCCCTGGTCCTTGCCGGCCCCGTCCAGGCTGAAGCCGAGGCGCGACTCGAGGTCATCGAACTGCGCGCGGAGACCGCCGAGCGGCTGCTGCCGCTCCTGCAGCCGCTGATGCCCGCTGGTGCCGTCGTCTCGGGCAGCGGGGCGCATCTCTTCGTGCGCGGCGACGCCGCGACCGTCACCGAGGTACACCGGCTGCTCGAGACGCTCGATCGTCCGCCGCGGCGCCTCGTCGTCCAGGTACGCGACGCGGCACTCGCCGCGCGCGAGGCCTCCGGACGCATGGGGCGTGCGGACGTCGGCATCGATCCGGTTGGGGGTGTGCGCGCCGAGGGGACGGTGGACATCATCGGCACACGGCAACTGCGTGATGCCGGCGGGACCGAGCGTGTGCAGGTACTGGAGGGCGCACCGGCCCGGATCGCGAGCGGTACCGCGCTCGCCGTGCCCCTGCTCGCCCTTGTGCCCGTACCCGGCGGCCTGATCGCGGCACCCGGGGGCATCCAGACCATCGAGGCCGGCCGCGAGACCTGGGTGCTGGCCCGCGTGACCGGCAACGGCGGGGTTATCGTGGAACTCGCCGCCAGCCGCGAGGCATTGCTGCCGGGCGGCGCGGGTGTGACCGGCAACGCCGTGACGACCACCCTCAGCGGCCCGCTCGGTGCCTGGTTCGACGTCACCGGCACCCGCATCGACGAACGCCGCAACAACCAAACGGCGCGTGTATTCGGCACCCGCGGCCTCGTCGCCACCGAGACCACTCTGCAGATGCGGGTGGACCTGCTGCCCTGAAGTGCTGCCACTCGGCAGCCCACCCCATCGGGCCTGCTATGCTGCCGCCCCGCCCGCGGAGCCCGGTGCCCTGCCCCGCCCCGCCGGTGGCGTCACACCCCGTTCACTGCCTGCCTGAGCCCGCATGACCGTCCATCGATTCCTCGTCGCCCGGGATCCCCATCGCGACGCCCGCAGCCTGCAGGTCCTGCGGCGCATCGGCGAACGCGCCCGCCCGTTGCCCGCCGTGCGCGCCGGCTACCTGCTCGCCTTCGCCACAGCCCCGGACGCAGTGACACTGGCCAGATTGAGTGAGTTGCTCGCCTGCGATCCGGCCCCGATCACCGACCTGCCCGGCACCACCTGCCTCGTCGGCCCGCGCGCCGGCACCATCAGTCCGTGGGCCAGCAAGGCCCTGGACATCCTCCTGCGCTGCGGGCTTGCAGGGGTGAACCGGATCGAGCGCTTCCTGTGCTGGAGCGATCTCACGGAGGCGCAGTTCGAGGATGCGCTGCTCGCTCAACTGCTCACCGACCGCATGACCGAGGCGCGCTACCCAAGCATAGAGGCTGCCATCGCCGCGCTGGCACCGCTGGCACCTCGTGCGCTGGGCCACATCGCGCTCGGTGACGATGCGGTGGCTGCCCTCGCCGCCGCCTCACGCGAACTCGGACTCGGCCTGTCCGCACGCGAGCTGGATTACCTCGCGAGCGCCTACACCGACCTCGCTCGCGATCCCACCGATGTCGAGTTGATGATGTTCGCGCAGGCGAACTCCGAGCACTGCCGCCACAAGACCTTCAACGCCGCCTGGACGGTGGACGGTGAGCCTTCGCCGACCAGCCTCTTCGGCATGATCCGCACCACCCACGCGACGCATCCGAACCGCGTGCTCGTCGCCTACCGCGACAACGCTGCCGTCAGCACGGGCTATGTCGCGCCACGCTGGCTCGCCGATCCGGCCGATGGCCGCTATCACGCCGTCACCGAGGCCCAGCATCTGGTGGCGAAGGTCGAGACCCACAACCATCCCACCGCCATCAGCCCCTACCCGGGTGCCGCCACCGGCGCGGGTGGCGAGATCCGCGATGAGGGGGCGACCGGTCGAGGTGCGCGGCCCAAGGCGGGTCTCACCGGCTTCATCACCTCCCAGCTTCAGATCCCGGGACACGAGCAGCCCTGGGAAACCGCTCCCGGGCGACCGGGCCGCATCGCCAGCGCCCTGTCGATCATGCTCGAAGGCCCCATCGGCGCAGCGAACTACAACAACGAGTTCGGGCGCCCAGCCCTGCTCGGTTTCTTCCGCACTTTCACCGAGCGGATGTCCTCTGCGGAGGGCCTGGCCACCACGCGCTGGTGGGGCTTTCACAAGCCGGTGATGCTGGCCGGCGGGCTCGGCAGCATCCGTCCCGCGCATGTGCACAAACTGGCCGCTCCAGCGGGCAGCCGCCTCATCGTGCTCGGCGGGCCGGCGATGCTCATCGGCCTCGGCGGCGGCGCGGCCTCTTCGATAGATTCCGGCACGAGCAGCGAGGCGCTCGACTTCGCCTCGGTACAACGCGACAACGCCGAGCTCGAACGCCGCTGCCAGTCGGTCATCGACGCCTGCATCGCGCTGGGCGAGGCCAATCCCATCCTGAGCATCCACGATGTCGGTGCCGGCGGACTTTCGAACGCCCTGCCCGAGCTCGCGCACGACTGCGGGCACGGGGCACTCATCGATCTCGCTGCCGTTCCCAGTGCCGATGCAGCGCTCTCGCCGCTCGAACTCTGGTGCAACGAGGCGCAGGAACGCTACGTGCTGGCCATCGCCGCGGTCGATCTGCCGCGCTTCGCTGCACTGTGCACACGTGAGCGCTGCCCCTTCGCCGACGTGGGCGAACTGACGGCAGACCGGCAATTGCGTCTTACCCAGGCGGGGGCGTCCAAGCCGCCGGTGGACCTGCCCCTTGACGTGCTGCTCGGCGGCAGTCCGCGCGAAACGCGCGACGTCAGGCGCCGCTTACCTGCGAGCACCGCCATGGGCTCGGTCCCGCATGAACTCGAAAACACCTGGCTGTCGGTGCTCGAACATCCTGCCGTGGCCGACAAGACCTTCCTCGTCACCATCGGTGATCGCTCGGTCGGGGGTCAGACCGTGCGCGACCAGATGGTCGGTCCCTGGCAATTGCCGGCGGCGGACTGCGCCATCACGGTC
>DBNU01000182.1 GCA_002299125.1 Proteobacteria bacterium UBA664 | reverse complement strand
CTCGGCATCCCGGCAACCACTCACGGGACGCCATTGCGCCACCCGCCCCGGGCCCGCGTTGTAGGCCGCTGCGGCCATCGCCAGATTGCCCTCGTAGCGGCCCAGCATGCGCGCCAGGTAGTGCGTGCCGAGGCGCAGATTGGTGCGCAGGTCCAGCAGATCGGCATCGTTGGCGATGTCGATACCCAACCGTTCGGCCGTCTCGCGGCCGGTGGCCGGCATGAGCTGCATGAGGCCGAGGGCACCGACACCGGAGCCCGCATCCACCTGGAAGGCGCTCTCGTTGCGGACCACGCTGAAGATGAGGAAGGCGGGTAGACCCTCCACGGCGGCGGCGCTCTCGATCTCTTCGCGCCAGGGCATTGGAAAACGCAGCTCGGGGTCGTCGAGCCCGGGTACCCGGGCCGCCGTGATGAGAGCCCGGTCGTGCCAGCCCCAGCCGTGCGCGACCATCGCGGCCAGGGTCAGCGACTCGGGGTCGAGGCTGCGGGTGAATTCGCGCCACTCGCGCCGTGCCTCGTTGGCACGGTCGATGGCGAGCCATTCCCGGGCACGCGCCACGGCGGGGAACCGTTCCATCGCGGCCAGCGCACCTGACTGCCGGTGCGCCTGCGGGGTGTTGCTGTCGAAGCGGTAGGGCTCTCCCAGGCGCTCGGCCGCCCTGAGGGCGTAGTAGTCGGTGCCGCTGGCGATCTCCCGGTAGAGGGTGCGGGCCGCCTCGTCGTGGCCCGTGGCTTCTCGCGCCCGCGCACGGAAATACTGCCAGCGCAGTGGCTCCGTGCCTGCCGCCGCAGGGGCCTCGCTCCAGCGCAGGAGTTGCGGCCATGCCTCTCGAGTGAGGGCCCAACCGGGCAGGGCCGACTGCACGGGGGCGGTCAGGTGCGCGGGTGCAATCCGATCGAGCCAATCGCCCGCCCGGTCATCGTCGCGGCCCAGCAGGGCCAGCGTGACGGCGAGCGCCTGGGGCTCGGCCCCGGCAGGAATCTGGCCAGCCGGCAGGCGGGCCGCGAGATGGCGCGCAGCCGCGTGCGCGTCGGCTCGCGCCAGCGCCGTGTAGGCCACACGTTCCGCCTCGCTCGCCCGCTGATCGCTGGCAGGGGGCGTGCCATCCCGCCGGGCAAGCCACCGGCGCGGATTATCGGTGGCCTCGAGCAACTGCTCGGCGTACGGGGCGTTGAAGCCGGGAAAGCGGCGTACCAGCCAGCCGGCGAAATCGCGGTTGCCGCGGGTCAGCGCGTCGGTCAGGCGTTGCCAGTGCAAAGCCTCATCGAAGTGAGGCGAGGCTTCGAGCCGCGCGAAGACCGGATCGCAATCAGGCGGGCGGGAACTGCCCACTATCCACACGGCGCTGGCCTCGGCAAACCAGCCGGAGTCAGGGACTTCGCGTGCCGCGCGCGCCCGCAGCCAGGCACAGGTCAGGGCCGCGTCGATCTGCGGACGCCAGTCGGACAGGAGCCGATCCCGCTCGCCGGCCCGCGCCAGCCGACCGAGCCATTGACTGCGCAAGGCCTCCGCCGGCCAGTCGCCCGGATGCCGAGCGAGCCAGTCGGAGGTCTCGCTGGCCGGGGCAGCACCCCAGCGCGCCTGGAGCCAACGGGCCTCCAGATGGGGGCGCAGCGGGTAGTCGCCCAGACGGGCGATGAGCTGGCCGGCTTCCGTGAAACGATCCGCGGAAAGCGCCCGCTCGGCGGCGAGGAAATCACGCCGGGCCTGTGCGAGCTCCTGGGCCGCGGTCGGCAAACCCAGGCTCACGGACAGCAGGGCCAGCGGCCAGAACAACCAGAGGCGCAACGGCCCTTGCGGACCCCGGCGTGCAACCGCGATGGCATCAGTCATCTGCATCCCTCTCCCAGCGGCCCCACGCTATGCTGCCTGCATGACCATGGATACCGCCAGTGAGTTCGCGCAGATCCTGCAAACGCGCCGCACCATCCATCGCTTTCGGCCGGACCCCATTCCGGAGGCCGCACTCGAACGCGCCCTCGCAGCGGCCGTTCTTGCGCCCAATCACGGGCTCACCGAGCCGTGGCGCTTCTATCTGCCCGGACCCCAGACCGCCCGGCAACTGGTCTCGCTCAACACAAGCCTGGTTGCTGCCGGCGCCGGGCCGGAACGTGCAGCGGAAAAGGAGGCGCTGTGGCGGGCGGTGCCGCGCTGGCTGGTGCTTACTGTGGTCTGCAGCGCCGATCCCCTGCGTGCCCGCGAGGACTACGCCGCCTGCGCCTGCGCCGCACAGAATCTCGCGCTGGCGCTTTGGAGCGAGGGGATCGGCATGAAGTGGACCACCGGCCCTGTCACCCGCACGCGCGAGTTTCTTGAACTCATGTGGATCGACGGCGCGGCCGAGGAGGTCGTCGGGCTGATGATGATCGGCTATCCCGCGGAGGTGCCGCCCGTCAACCGGCGGCCCGCGACCGGCTTCCGGGTAGAACTGCCCTGAGCGGGCACCCCCGACCGGTGCGCGCCTTTCTCTACTCGCTGCTCCTGTTCGGGCTGTTGCTCCCGACCCTCGGTGTGACGGTGATGCTGTGGCAGAACCGCCTGCCTTGGCAGGACCCGCCGGGGCCGTGGGCGCGTCTGGGGGTCTACCTCAGTCAGCACGTCGCACGCCTGGACCCGGACAGCCCCTTTCCGGAGCTGCGTCCGCGGGCATGGCCCCACCCGCCGCGGGTGGTCGCCGACGCCCTGCGGGTGACCATCTCGGCCTTGGGCTGGAAGCTCTTGAGCGAGGATGGCCGCAGTGGTCGCTTCGACATCCTGGCCACTTCGCGCATCCTGGGGGTCGAGGACAGCATCATCCTCGAGGTGGGTCTGACGACGGACGGTGGCAGTGTCATCACCGGCATCGCGCGCCGCCGTTCAGGTGCAGTCGACTTCGGCAGCAACAGCCGCCACCTGATGGATGTCCTGGAGGGCGTGGAGCAGCGTCTGCCAGCCGACCCGCGGCACCCATCGGCCTGAGGGCGAGAGAGGAATCCATCGTTCCCACCCCCGAAAACGACACTCGGGGGCAGGCCACGGCGTGGATCCAGTCCCTCCACGGTCACAGCACAACGACACTGGATCCCCGCCTGTGCGGGAATGACGGGAGGCGCGGGAATGACGGCTCAGCGCGCGGCCCCAAGTGCGCAGGCGCGCTCGCTCTGCAGTCGGCCAAGCGCGGCCACCCCGGCGGCGCTGTAGCCGGGTGCCAGCTCGGGCCAGCCACCCACCTCGCGGCCGATGAAGTCCGCCAGGAAATCCAGGTGGTCCGCGCGATCGTTCAGCGCCGGGATGTAATGGAGTTCTGAACCGCCGGCCGCCGCGAAGAACTCGCGATTTTGCAGCGCGAGTTCTTCCAATGTCTCCAGACAGTCGGCCGAGAAGCCGGGGGCCAGCACGTCCAGTCGCCGTACCCCCGAGCGTGCCAGCTCGCGTACCGTTTCGTCCGTGTAGGGTTTGAGCCAGGCACGCGGCCCGAATCGCGACTGGAAACTCACTTGCCATTCCTGCGGGCCGAGGCCCAACTGCTCGGCAACCAGTCGCGCCGTCATGTGGCACTGGCAGTGGTAGGGGTCGCCGCCGTCGAAGTAGCTCTGTGGGATGCCGTGAAAGGAGAAGAGCAGCCGCTCACCCATGCCGTTCTGCGCCCGGTACTCGCGCACACTGGCCGCGAGGGCGGCGATGTAGCCGGGCTCGGCGTGGTAGCTCATCGGCATGTGCAGGGACGGCAGCCAGCGCCAGCGCGAGAAGGTGCTGGCGAGGGCGTCGAACGTCGAGCCGGTCGTGGCGGCGGAGTACTGCGGGTAGAGCGGTAGCACAACCAAGCGTTGCACACCCTCACTCTGGAGCGTGGTGAGGGCCGAGGCAATCGACGGATTGCCGTAGCGCATGCCCAGTGCGCAGACGATGCGCCCGGGGAAACGCGCTTCCAGCCGCTCACGCACACCGGCGAGCTGACGGCGGGCAGTGACCAGCAGTGGCGATCCGGCCTCGGTCCACACCTGCCGGTAGGCTGCGGCCGAGCGGCGTGGCCGGGTGTTCAGGATGATCCCGTACAGGATGGGCAGCCAGAGGATGCGTGGCAGCTCCACTACCCGTGGATCGCACAGGAACTCGGCCAAATAGCGCCGCAGTGCGGCCGGAGTCGGCGCATCGGGCGTGCCGAGGTTGGTGAGGAGCACACCGACTCGGGCTGGTGTACCGTGGCGGTAGTCGGAGGCTTGCGGATAGCGGGCCATGGGGGCTTCAACGAGATTGGGCGAGGTGGTTGGTGCTGATCAGGACGGTGACGGAATGCACCGAGGTGGATTCACCCGACGGATGTTACATCCGTGAGATCCTGCAGCCACCGCGGGAGGCAGCGGGCCTGGGCTTTTCGCTGGCACTCGCGCGCCTTGGCCCGGGAGAACGGACCCACGCGCATGTCCTCTCCCACGACGAGGTGTACTTCCTGCTCGAGGGCAGCGGGCGCATGCACATTGGCGCACGGTCGGCGTCCCTTGGGCCGGAGGATACGGTGTTCATTCCGCGCGGTGAGGTGCAGTGGATCGAGAACACCGGCGCGGGTGACCTGCGCTTTCTCGCGCTGGTGAGTCCGCCCTGGCGGCCGGAGATCGATCGGCGGGTCGCCGAAACAACGGGCGACGCGGCCGGGGATTCGTCGAGCCGTGAGCCGTGAGCAGCGGGTAGCTACCTTGGCTTGCCGAGGAAAATGGCCAACAAGGTCAGGGCGTTGCCTCTGGCCGGTTTCGTTCCAGACCCACGGGAGGAATGCAGCATGACCACGAACCCAGCGTCCGCGCGTGCCTACGGCGCGCATGCCGCAGACCGCGCCCTGGAGCCTCTGACCATTCCGCGTCGCGCCCTCGGGGCGCACGATGTGGTGATCGACATCCTCTTCTGTGGTGTGTGCCACTCGGATATCCATCAGGTCCGCGCCGAATGGGCAGGCACGCTCTACCCCTGTGTCCCCGGCCATGAGATTGTCGGGCGCCTGACGGCCGTGGGCGCACAGGTGACGCGTCACGAGGTCGGTGACCTCGTCGGCGTGGGCTGTCTGGTGGACAGTTGCCGCCAGTGCCCCGATTGCCAGGATGGCCTGGAGAACTACTGCAACAATCTGGTGTTCACGTACAACGGCCCCACGGCCGATGCGCCTGGCCACACGCTGGGTGGCTACGCGCAGCGCATCGTGGTCGATGAGCGCTTCGTGCTGGCAATCCGGCATCCGGAATCGCAGCTGGCGGCGGTGGCGCCCCTGCTTTGCGCGGGCATCACCACCTACTCACCCTTGCGCCACTGGCAGGCCGGTCCGGGCAAGACGGTGGGTGTGGTCGGCATCGGCGGCCTGGGGCACATGGGCATCAAGCTTGCGCGTGCCATGGGTGCTCAGGTGGTGGCGTTCACCACCTCCGAATGCAAGCGCGAGTCGGCGCTGACGCTGGGTGCGCATGAGGTGGTCATCTCCCGCGACTCCGCGGCCATGGCGGCGCAGGCCGGCCGCTTCGATCTGGTCCTCGACACCGTCGCTGCGGAACACGACCTCGATGCACTGCTGGTCACGCTCAAGCGCGACGGCCAACTCGTGCTGGTGGGCGCTCCGGCCACGCCGCATCCATTCCCCAACGTCTTCAATCTGCTGCTGAAGCGCCGCGGCATCCACGGCTCGGTCATCGGTGGTATCCCCGAGACGCAGGCGATGCTCGATTTCTGCGCCTTGCACGGCATCCTCGCCGACATCGAGCTGATCCGCGCCGACGAAATCAACGCCGCCTATGAGCGAATGCTGCGCGGGGACGTGCAATACCGCTTCGTCATCGACATCGCCACGCTGGCCTGACGGAAAGTACCCGGATCCCTCCCGCCAACGGCTGTGGCATCCGCTGCTGTGCTCCGGGTCGGTGGGTGTCAGCGCGCGGCAGCCGAAAAAAGAAGAAGCCCGCACACGGGCGGGCTTCCGGATTGGCTG
>DBNU01000198.1 GCA_002299125.1 Proteobacteria bacterium UBA664 | reverse complement strand
TGGCACTCCACGATTGCAAGGAAGATGTGGTCGGCAATAAGGCCGGTCAGTAGTGCGCGTGCTTGCCGCGGGTTGCCGATGGGATCGGCCCGGCGTCCTGCCGGGCCGATCCGCTCTGCCCCTGGGGTGAGGCTCAGGCGGCCCGGCGCGTGCGCCTGCAGCAGGACAACCCCGCAACACCGCTCAGCAGGAGCCAGGCGGCAGCGGGCAGCGGCACGACGCGCACGGAGCCATCCACGTAGAGCTGCGAGAAGTCGAAGGCAGCACCGCCCGCCAACAGGAGGCCGGAGGTGTCCACGTTGTCGAACTGCCCGCGGAGCGTGCCCCAGTTGAAAAGATCGAAGACATCGCCGGCCCGGCCGACGAAGCCGTCCCAGGAGACGAGCCTCAAGGTGCCGCCCAGGGTCAAGGTGCCGCCGACATCGAGTGCGTCGTACTGCACGCCTCGGGTCAGCCCACCGATGTCGACAGTGAAGATGTTGCCGGCACCCAGCGTGATGTTGCCCGCCGTGCTCACAAGGCCGGGCGAGCTGCCGATGGCGAGCCCGCCCTCGAAGTAGCTGGTCCCGGTGCCGGTCAGCAGGCTGCCCGCCCCCAGGTTGACCGAGCCGAAAAACACGCCCGCACTATCGGCCGACACCCGGAGCTCCCCGCCGCGGCGCAGACTGAAGTCGTCGTAGAAGGTCGTGGTGCTGCGACCCGACAGGATGACGCGTGCGCCCGTCGCCACCTCCACTTCGCCAAACACATCACTCAAGCCCGCGGTGAACTGCATCAGACCCTGATTGATCACGCGATCGGTACGCAGCGTGCCGCTGCCACTGATCCGCCCGGTGTTGGTCAACACCTGCGAGTTGTTGTCCACCGTGCCACCCTGAAGCGCGATCATGCCGGCATTACGCGTCAGACCGTCGACGACCAGCAGCGTACTGCCTGCCGTCGCACCAATCTGGCCGGTATTGCTGCCAAGCTCACCCAGCGAGAGCACGCCGCCGCTCGCAGTCACCCGACCGGTACTGCCATTGTCCACGCGCCCACCGATCTGCCCGGCACCGAGGATGACCCCACGGTTGTCGACGGTACCGCCGCTGAGTGCCCCGATGCCGCCGTGCAGGTTGATGAGACCCTCGTTGCTGACGCCCTTGCTTACTGTCAGCGTGCCGTCGCTGACGATGAGCGTGCCCCGGTTCGTGAAGTCCGTCTGCACGACGCCAGGGCCCCGCACCACACCGCCGGCGGCGTTGGTGAGCGATCCATCGCCAGTCACCGTGCCGTTGTTGAGGTTCAGGCTGCCGCGATTGGCGAGCTGCGCCCCTTGCAGCACGAACTCACCTCCGCTTGCAAGCTGGATGCTGCCGCGGTTCTCGTTGGCCCCGCTCAGGGCGAGAACGAAGCGATCGTCCCCCTGCACGAACGCCCCGCGATTGACTAACCGACCTTCGCCACTCAGCGTCCCGCGAACGCTTAGGCGGGCGTGATTGATGAAGTCGCCATCTGACTGGACGGTGGCACCGTTGAGCGACAGGGATCCGAAGTTCTCCAAGCCCTCGTTGGAGGACAAGGCCGAGTTGACGAACACGTTTCCATGGGTCTCGACGACGCCCGTGGTCACAAAGCCGCTCAGGTGAACATCATTAAAAGCGACGTTGGTATTGCGGTTGGTGCCGACCACATGGCGCTCGATCCGACCGTTGCCTCCTAGGTCACCGACGACCGCCATGTCCGGGGAAAAGCCGGGCGAAGCTCCGGATCGCTCGTAGAAGACCTGTCGGACCACGCCGGAGGCCCCCTCTGCGAATCTGATCGGCTGCCCTGTGGACGAGCCCCAGCCCGCTACCATCTGCATGAATGCCTGCTCGATGATGATGTCCTGACCCTGAAATGTGGACGGGCTCCAAGGAGCATTACTCTGGAACCGATCAATTCTGACGGGCCCCATTCCTCCGTCGAATTGTAAGCCCCCGGACCCAGCAACAACGGATCCGATCGTGGCGCCCCCAGCCGCGCTAATGGATCCCGCCCGCGCGTCCAGCTCAGCAAGGTTGAGTCGCCCACCGACCTCCACAGTAAGGGGAGAGCTGGTCCACCAACCGCTCCTCTCGAGGATGAGGGAGTGGGCAGTCAGGTTGCCGGTCGTCCTGAAAGCCGTCACGTTTGAGGCGTCAACCGCGCGCAGGTGTATGGATCCTGCGCCGTTTACGGAGGAGGCTTCGAAGGACGGAGAGCTCCTCCAGAAAAATGCCGAATCCAAGCTTACGGTTAGGGTGCTGCCGCGCTCAAGCGTAACGTTACCCGCCATAGTGCGGGCGCTGGAGTGGAATGTGTCGAACTGAGAAAAGGAGCTAGCTCCGGATAGCGCAAGGTCCCCAATCGCGAGGTGGCCGCTCAGATTCGTTACCTGCGACTGGTTGGAAGCCTGCAACGAGCCGACGCTTGCCTGCCCTCCAGATAGGACCTGAAAGTTTGCGTTGTCGAGGTCGACCAAGCTAGCCACCACGGATCCGCCATGAATATCGAGTCGACTTGCAGATCGGAGTGCGATCGCATCGGTGACGGTGAGCGTGCCTCCATTGTTCGATACGAGGGCGCCATTGCTGGCCTGGAGTGAGTTGATCGCTGCTGCAGCACCTGACTGCAGGTTGATGCTGGCCTGGTCCAACGTAACCGATTGAACAGTGGTCGTTCCTGAGGCGAGGTCGAAGCGGCTACCTGGAGTGAAGATCAGATGCCCATTGAGAGCAGCCCCACTGCTCGTGATGACTGATTCGTTCCCCGCGCGGAGAGAGTTGAACGTGGCTGTGGCACCGGAGTGCAGACCCATGCTTGCCCTGTCGAGCGCAATCGTCCGGGCTGTAGTGGTTCCGCCATGCAGCTCGAGGCGGCTCGCGGACGTGAGATCCACATGGCCACTCACCGAAAGTGCGCCATGATTCCATACAGTCGAGGAATTGCTTGCGGTGAGCGAATTAAAAGTGGCCTGGCCTCCCGATTGGATGTTCAGGTTTCCAAAATCGAGACGGACGGAGTCGGCCACTGCCCCGCCACGGTCGATGGTGGAGGTGCGCCAGTGACTGATGAGCACCGCGTCCGTTGCCGAGGGGAGTCCCCAAGGCTCCCAAGTGGGAGTTGGCTGCTCCCACCAAGACCATCGTGGACATGACCAATCAAACCAACCGCCGCTCGAGCAGTTCCAAGATCTTTGATTCGCATTCGCCACAACCGGAACCGTGCCAAGCGCGATGGCAACAGCAGCGGCAAGAGAACTTCGTACCATGCATGTGTTCATGTGTCATCCCTCCCAGGGGTGTTGTCGAGGCCGCGGCAGGCTGGGCCCCGCGGTTCCTCGGGGTCAATGCGCGCACACAGGGTCAGTGACTCGCGTCACAAAGCTTTGCGAAGTCTGCAAGGCAGTTGGCGTCCATTGATGCAACCTTTCCGGATGTGCACACATTCCGCTGCCGCGTGGCTGCAACTCGAACGGCCCGTGCGTAACGCCGGGGTTCGGGATGGTCACGGCGATGCGCGCTGGATCCGGATCTGGCGAGCTGTCGTGCGCAGATGTCCTGCGCGATGACGCAAGGCCACCATGAAAACCCAAGGCGACGCTGGTCTTGTTCATGGTGCAGCTCTGTGGCGCGGTCAGGTTGACGTGGCTTGCGGGTTTATCCGGGGGGATCGAACGCCTGCGGCAGCACGGGTAGGCTGGGCTGGCACAGGAGCGCCAACGTCCAGTCATCTGTTGCCGATGTTGTGGTTCGCAAGCTCACCCCAAGCTACGAGCCCCGGGGTTCGCGGGCTCATCTCGACTTGTGCTGTCGGGCCGAGTGGGTCGGGTGCCCGTGACGTGCGTCCATCGAGCGCCGACAATGCGCCCGATGCACATCCTCCTCATTACGTTGAGCAACATCGGCGATGTGGTGCTCGCCACGCCGGTCATCGAATTGCTCGGTCAGCGCTTTCCCGGCCTGCGCATTGATCTCGCGGGCGATGCGCGGTCGCTGTCGCTGCTCGCCGGTACGCCCGGTCTGGTCCGTTGCTTCAGCAAGGACAAGGCGCGTATGCATCGTGGGGTGTGGCACTTGTTGAAGGATCTGCGCGGCGAGCGCTACGACCTGGCGGTCGATCTGCGTTCGCCGCTCATTGGGCATCTGACGCGGGCGCGGCGGGCGTTATGCGTGCCGTGGCGTGGGCGGCCGGCGGGTCGGCATGCGGCCGAGGACCATGTGGCCGTGCTGCGGCCGCTGCTCGGCGCGGTGGTGCCGCCGCCCGTGCGGCTGCATGTGCCGGCGGGCGAATCCGCCTGGGCCGCCGAGCGTCTGGCCGCTTTGCCGCGGCCGCGTGTCGCCATCGCGCCGGGTGCCAACTGGGCGCCGAAGATGTGGCCCTCCGGGGCCTACGCCGCCCTGATGCAGGAGCTGGCCCCGGCGGTCGGGAGCTGGGTCATCCTGGGCAGCCCGGCAGATCGGGCGGCGGCCGGCCCGCTGCTCGGGCAGCGCGATCGGGCGGTCCTGGATGCCGTGGGCGGGACGGGCCTCTTGCAGGCGGCGGCGCTCTTGCAGCACTGCGATGCCTTCGTCGGCAACGACTCCGGGCTCGGTCACATGGCGGCCGCCGTGGGTCTGCCCACGCTCACCGTCTTCGGGCCGGGGCAACCCGAGCGCTACCGTCCCTGGAGTCCGCAGGCGCGCGTCATCGTGGCAGCGGGACGGGACTTGGCGGCGCTCGCGCCCGGCCCCGTGGCGGGCGCGCTGCGGGATCTGCTGGCCGGACTCACCGGTAGCGAGCACGACCCCCAACGCGTCGCCTGAACGAGGGTTGCGCGGGGGCTCCTGAGGGATGGTGCGTCGGCATGGCCGACCTCCCGTCATGTCTGCCCCCGACAAGGACACTCGGGTTCATCGTCATCCCCGCGAAGGCGGGGATCCAGTCCTACCCCAGCGACAGCGCAACGTCACTGGATCCCCGCCTTCGCGGGGATGACGGGGTGTGCGGGAAGGACGGGGTGTGCGGGAAGGACGAAGTGCGCGGGGATGACGGACTACCCCCCGGGTGCACTCTCCACCAGCTCCTCGTAGACGGCGATCTCGCCCGCGATCATTGCCTCCAGTCCGAAGGCCGTGAGTGCTGGCACGTGGGGTGGTCGCCGCCACCAGGCAGCGAGTCGGGCGATGACCGCATCCAGCGCCCCCTTGGGGCAGAGCCCCTCGATGAAGGCCTGCCGCAGCACCTCGCCGGTGCCGCCGTCGTCGTAGCCGGCGACCGGCACACCGAGCGCGAGTGCCTCCAGCGTGGTGCGACCGAAGGCCTCGGGCTCGCGAGTGATGGACACCACCGCCTGGCTCATGGCCAGCACCTCGCGGAGATCATCGCGGTGGCCGAGCAGGTGCAGGCAGTCGGCGAGCCCGGCCGCGCGCACGGCGGCGGCCAGTTCCTCGGCGTAGGCCTGACGGCGTTTGTCCGCCCCCCCAGCCAGGAGCCCCTGCACCGGGATCCCCAGCGCCCGCAGGCGGCCGACGACCGTGATGAAGTCGAGTTGCCCCTTCCAGCGCGTCAGTCGACCGGGCAGTGTGAGTGCCCACTGTCCGGGCGCGCCCCAGGGGCTCTGGGACCACTGCTCGAGCCAGGCTGCCCCAGGCCGGTGGCCCCGCGGGAAGTCCGCCGCCGCGACCCCGCGCGGGACCACGCGGATGCGTGCCGGGTCGAGCTCCGGATAGTGTGCGAGCAGGTAGGCGCGGATGGTCTCGGAGATGGCGATCACGCGCTCACCCGCGGCGACGATGGCGCTGTAGCCATTGGGCGTGTAGGGCCCGTGGCAGCCGGTGACGAAGCGCACGCGCTGGCCGCGCGGCAGGCGTCGGAGCGCCCACCAGGCGAGCCAGGCCGGCAGGCGCGAGCGGGCGTGAACCACGTCCACCCGCTCCGCGACGAGGAGCCGGGCGAGGGGTGCCACCAGGCCGAGGCTCACCGGATGCTTGCGGCCGATGGGCAAGGTGATGTGCTGAGCGCCGAGGGCCTGAAGCTCCGGCACCAGTCGGCCGCCGGCGGAGACCACCAGCGCCCGGTGCCCGCGCTCGACCAGGCCGCCCGCCACCTGCAGGGTGCCGCGCTCCACGCCCCCGACCTCGA
>DBNU01000251.1 GCA_002299125.1 Proteobacteria bacterium UBA664 | reverse complement strand
GAGGTGGCAGGGAAACTCGTCCAGGCCGGTGTCGAGGTGCTCGTGGAGGCGGGTGCCGGGGCTGCGGCCCACTTCGAGGACCCGGACTACGTGGCTCAGGGAGTCAGGCTTACGGACGAGAAGACCTGCCTCGCCGAGGCGGATGTCCTGCTCAAGGTGCAACCGCCGAGTGCCACCGAGGTGAAGAAGCTCCGGGAAGGCACGGTGCTGATTGGCCTGCTCAACCCCTTCCGCAACCTCGAGCTCGTGGGTCTGCTGGCCGAGCGACGCATCACCTCGCTCGCACTTGAATTGCTGCCGCGCATCACCCGCGCTCAGGCCATGGATGCGCTCAGCTCTCAGGCCTCCATCACCGGTTACAAGGCGGTCCTGCTCGGTGCCGATCGGCTGAGCAAGTTCTTGCCCATGCTCACCACCCCGACTGGCACCATTCGCCCCGCCAAGGTGCTCATCATCGGTGCCGGCGTGGCTGGCCTGCAGGCCATCGCCACCGCCAAGCGCCTCGGTGCCATGGTCGAGGCCTACGACGTCCGTCCCGAGACGCGGGAGCAATGCGAATCCCTCGGTGCCAAGTTCGTGCAGGTGGATGTGTCCGCTGCGGGCAGCGGCGGCTACGCGCGCGAACTCACCACCGAGGAGCGGGCCCGTCAGCAGGAGATCCTCGGCAAGCACGTCGCGCGCGCGGATCTGGTGGTCACCACGGCCGCCGTGCCGGGGCGCGCGTCGCCGCGCATCATCACCAAGGAGATGGTGGAGGCCATGCGCGCCGGATCCGTCATCATCGATCTCGCCGCTGAAGGGGGCGGAAACTGTGAAGTGACGGATCCGGGCGAGACGAGTGTTTACGCAGATGTGCTGGTTTATGGGCCGCTCAATGTGCCGAGCATGGTGCCCTACCACGCCAGTGAGACCTACTCGAAGAATCTCCACAACCTGCTGCAATTGATGGTGAAGGATGGGCAGCTCGCCCCGGACTGGGAAGACGAAGTGCTCGCGGGTGCGCTGTTGACCCGCGATTCGGAGGTGATTGCTCCGGCGGTGAAGAAACTCATTGAGGAGGCCGCACCATGATTTCCGGATTCGTCGCGTTGTACATCTTCATGCTGGCCGCCTTTGTCGGTCATGAGGTCATCGGGCGCGTCCCCGTGATCCTCCATACCCCACTCATGTCCGGCTCGAACTTCATCCACGGCATCGTCGTGGTGGGCGCGATGACGGTCCTCGGCCATGCCGATCCGGATAGCGTCCTGCAGGGCGTCATCGGCTTCGTGGCCGTGGTACTGGCGGCCGGTAACGCCGTCGGGGGGTATGTCGTCACTGAGCGCATGCTCGAGATGTTCAAGAGCAGCAAGAAGGGGCAGGGTTGATGAGCACCTTGATCGAGATCGTCTACTTCGCTGCTGCCGTACTCTTCATCCTCGGCCTCAAGCAGATGAGCTCGCCGGTCACGGCGAGGCGCGGTGTCGTCTGGGCCGGCGTCGGTATGGCGGCAGCCACCTTCATCACCCTGTTCGCCGAAGGCATGCAGAATTACGCAGTGATGACACTCGCCCTGGTGGTCGGGTCCGGTATCGCCTACTGGTCGGCCAAGAAGGTCGCCATGACCGACATGCCGCAAATGATCGCGTTGTACAACGGCATGGGTGGTGGGGCGGCGGGTGCGATCGCCGCGCTCGAACTGGTCCGGGGTGCGGAGCTTGCTATCACTGCGCTGGTGCTCGCCATCCTTGGAGCCTTCATCGGTGCGGTTTCCTTCTCCGGTTCGCTCATCGCGTACGGCAAACTACAGGGGATCTTCAAGGGTGGGGCGCTGTTTGCGAATCAGCATGCGGCCAATGCCCTCCTCGGTATCATCACGATCGGCATCGGCATCTACCTGGTGGCTGCGCCAGATTCGGGGGTGCTGATTCTGCTGTTCTTCATCGGCGCACTGACCTTCGGTGTACTTCTGACCACCCCCATCGGGGGTGCCGACATGCCCGTGATGATTTCGCTCTACAACGCCTTCACCGGGCTCGCCGTGGCCTTCGAGGGCTACGTGTTGCAGAACCCGGCGATGATCATCGCTGGCACCGTGGTGGGCGCTGCGGGCACGCTGCTCACCCAGCTCATGGCGAAGGCGATGAATCGCTCACTCGCCCACGTGCTTTTCTCCGGGATGGGTACGGGAGACGCTGGCGCAAGCACCGAGGGTCCCTCTGGCACCCTGCGCTCGGTGGAGGCCAACGATGCGGCCGTCACCATGGCCTATGCGAGCAAGGTGATCATCGTGCCTGGCTATGGCATGGCGGTGGCGCAGGCCCAGCACAAGATCTGGGAGATGAGTCAGCTCCTCATCGATCGTGGGGTGGAAGTGAAGTTCGCCATCCATCCGGTGGCCGGACGCATGCCGGGGCACATGAATGTGTTGCTGGCTGAGGCGGGCGTGCCCTATGACCTCATCCACGACCTCGAAGACATCAACGCCGAGTTTGCGCAGACGGACGTGGCCTTGGTCATTGGTGCGAATGACGTGGTCAATCCGGAGGCGCGCACCAACAAGGCCAGCCCCATCTACGGCATGCCCATCCTCGACGTGGATAAGGCGAAGAACGTCATTGTCATCAAGCGCGGCAAGGGCACCGGGTTTTCGGGTGTGGAAAACGTGCTGTTCTTCCTCGAGAATTGCTCGATGCTTTACGGCGATGGAAAGACGGTCGGTGGCGAACTGGTCGCCAGCATCAAGGCGCTGGACGTCTGAGCGAAGCACCGACTGGTGAGTACCATTCCAGACACCACTAGAGTGTGGCTGGATGGTTCGAGAGTGCGGTACTGAAATCAGTTGCAGGAAGAGTGGCCGAGCGGTTTAAGGCACCGGTCTTGAAAACCGGCGACGGGTGACTGTCCGTGGGTTCGAATCCCACCTCTTCCGCCAGAATCAACCTCGCCCCCCCAGGTATGCGATTGGCGTGAGGATGCTCCCGCCGGAATGAGTGAGTAGCGTGGCGTGTCCACGCTGGCCGCGACGGCATTCAGGCATGGCGCAATCGGGTAGCTCAGGCCACGAGACGGGGTGGCGGGTGCGTCTGCGGTGAGTCGTAACGCACGCACTCCCCTGTTCCTGGGTCTGATGCCGCCATCCGTTCCATGGTGACCGAGGCAGCCAGCCTCGTTTGTTTCTCAATCCGGATTTTGACCAGCCTGCGATTGGCTGCGTGGCAACGGGAGTGATCGATTTGAACGGTATCGACGAGAAGCTGCAGCCCATCCTTGCATCCGTCATCCACCGCAACGCGGGTGAGGCGGAGTTCCATCAGGCGGTACATGAAGTGCTGGAGAGCCTCGGCCGGGTCGTCGCCAAGCACCCGCGCTTCCTTGACCAGGCGCTGATCGAGCGGATCTGTGAACCCGAACGGCAGATCATTTTCCGCATTCCTTGGGTGGACGATTCCGGTCAGGTGCAGATCAACCGCGGTTTCCGCGTGCAGTTCAATTCGGCCCTTGGGCCTTACAAGGGCGGGATGCGCTTTCACCCCTCGGTGAACGTCGGCATCATCAAATTCCTGGGCTTCGAACAGACGTTCAAGAACGCGCTTACCGGCATGCCGATCGGTGGTGGCAAGGGCGGTTCGGATTTCGATCCCAAGGGCAGATCGGAAGGCGAGATCATGCGCTTCTGCCAGTCACTGATGACCGAACTGCATCGCCACCTCGGTGAGAATACCGACGTCCCTGCCGGAGATATCGGCGTGGGCGGGCGCGAGATCGGTTTCATGTTCGGCCAGTTCAAGCGTCTGACCAACCGCTACGAGGCGGGCGTGATCACTGGCAAGGCACTGGCCTATGGCGGATCGCGTGCGCGTACCGAGGCCACGGGTTATGGCAACACCTACTTCGTGCAGGCCATGCTCGAAACCAGAGGCACAAACCTCGAGGGCAAGAAGGTCGTCGTCTCAGGTTCCGGCAACGTGGCCATCTACACCATCGAGAAGGTGCAGTCCTTCGGTGGCAAGGTCATCGCCTGCTCTGATTCCAGCGGCTACGTGGTGGACGCCAACGGCATCGATCTCGAACTCCTCAAGGAGATCAAGGATATCGGGCGCAAGCGGATCTCTGCCTACGCCGAAGCCAGAGGGCCGGGTGCGCACTTCGTCGCGTCCGACAAGGGCTCGATCTGGGATGTGCCCTGTGACGTCGCCATGCCTTCAGCCACACAGAATGAGCTTTCCGGCAAGGACGCGCGGGCCCTGGTGAAGAATGGGGTGCTGGCGG
>DBNU01000053.1:164-5497 GCA_002299125.1 Proteobacteria bacterium UBA664 | reverse complement strand
CGGTCTGGGTGAAGTTGCCGAAGATCGTGAGCGTGCCGGGCGAGGTGCCGGGGGCGATGGTGCCGTTGTTGACGAAGGTGCCGGGCGATCGGGGCCCGACGCTCGGTCGCAGGTCTACCGCCCCGTTGCCCATGAGCCAGCCGGCATTCTCGAGGTCCGCGCCGAAGGTGTGGAGCGTCGCCCCGGTGCCGAGTACCAGCGTGCCTTCGTAGCGGCCATTGAAGGGCGAGTTGAAAAACACGCCGTCGGCGATCTCGATCCGACCGCTCGGGCCGTTCTCGAAGGTGCCAGATCCCGCTACTTGGCGTGCGTTCGTGGTCACGCGGAAGACCCCCTCGTTCACGAAGCGCGCCCCCGCGTTCAACTGGAGGTTGCCGTCGCCGTAGACGATGGTCGAGCGATTGACCAGGTCGCCGGTCACGTCGATGAGGGCAGCGGGGCTGCTGTTCGCCAGCGTGCCAGGGCCGCGGAGGGTCGTGACGCCGCCGTGGCTGTCGAAGGCCAGCGTACCGGCATTGTCGATGCTGCCGCCGTTGTCGAGCGTGCCCCCGACTCGCAGCAGCGCCTGGTTCACGAGCCGCACGCCGCGCAGCGTGAGATCGGTGGCGCGCGTGTTCTGGAGGATCTCGAGGCTGCCGCTGCCCTCTGCGCTGAGGCCGTTCAGATGTCGCAGGCCGCGCGCCTCGGAGACGAGGAAGCGGCTGCCGGTGCCGAGTGCCAGCGTGCCGGCGATCTCCTCCGTGCGCTGGGCCGAGACGACCACCCCCGGGGCGAGCTCGGTGTGGCCAGTGGGCCCCTGGCTGAAGGCCGCCTCCCAGGAGGTGCTCCGCAGCAGATCGATGCGACCGCTGTTCTCGATGATGCCGCCCTGCACGCCCGAATCGCTCAGGAAGGACCTCGGGGCGGTGGAATCGATGACGAGCTGGCCACCGGCATGGTTCACGAGGCGTGCGTAGCCGCCCTCGTCGGGCAGGCGGATGACGCTGTTGCCGCTGAGGACCAGGCGGCCGACGTTGCTGAACTCGTTGCCGTTGCGGATGTGGAGATCACCGTCCTGCAGCGTGAGTTCGCCTTCGTTCTTCACCCGGGTGTCAAAGTTGAAGCGGTCGGAGATCGTGGTGGTGGATCCCGCACCCAGCGTGAAGGCACCGTCGCCGGTGAGGCTGCCGGCACCGCGCAGGCTTGCACCCGGGTTGGTCAGGCGCACGAAGGCACGGGCGGTCGCCCGGAGCGTGCCGCCGTCCAGGTCCAGCCGACCGATCGAGGTCGCTGCATCGAAGCTCGCCAGGCCACGGGGGCCGACCGTGAGGGTAGCGATGTCGGCGTTGCCGTGGGCGACGAAGCTGGCGTCCCGCACGGTCAGGCTGCCGTCGATGTCGGTGAGGCCGGTCACGGTGAGGCTGCCCGTCTGGATGCTGAGCGCGCTGCCGAGGCCGACGAAGAGGTTCGCGATCTGGGTGTCGAAGTCGAGCCGTACCGCGCCCGGGAGCGTAAGGCGCACGCTGTCGGTCGCCCCGGGCAGGAGGTCGAGGCTCCAGTTCAGCGGGTTGCTCCAGAGGAAATCGCCGCCGCCGCCGTCGAAGCAGACGAAGCCCACACAGCGGTCGACGATGCCGCCGGGGCCGAGGGTCGGCGGGGCGATGCCCTCCTCGATGGTCCACACGCTCGCGAAGTCGAAGCCGGCGAAGCGGGTGGCGCGCCGCATCTCGTCCGGCGTGAGCCCCGTGCCGCCGGCACTCGTGGCCTGGCCGGAGGCGCTGACATCCCAGTAGGCATCGCGCACGGTGCCGCTGTTCACGCCGACGAGCCCGCGGAGATCGCCACTGCCGCTGACCCGCCCGCTGCTGTAACTGGTCTCGATGAGGCCGCCGTTGTTCGCCACCAGACCGGCGGCCTCGAAGCCGGTGCCGGTGCCGGTGACGCTGCCGGTGGCGAAGCTGTTGCGGATCTGATCGAGATTCGCACCGACCAGACCGCCGGCCGCCGCGCCGGTCACGTTCGCGCTGCTCGAACTGCGCTCGATGCGGGTGTTGCCAGTGCCGGCGTTCTGGCCCACCAGACCACCGACGAAGAACGCCCCGCGCACGTTGCCGCTGGATCTGGAATCGAGCACCCGGCCGAAGTTCAGGCCCACCAGCCCGCCGACGTTGCTGCTGCCGTTCACGTCCACGCCGTTCGCCGTGAGCCCGCGCACCTCGGCGTTGAAGTCCAGCCAGCCGACGAGGCCCAGGTGGTCGTTCATCGGCTGATCGATGACCACCCCCATGATGGCGAAGCCGTCGCCGGCGAGCGTGGCATTGTTGAGCCGGGGCAGGTGCCAGCCCGGCAGGGCGCTCATGTCGATGTCGTTGGTCAGCCGGAAAGTGGCGCCCTGGCCGTCGTCACTGAAGGCGAGCATCCGGCGTAGATCTTCGGGCGTGCTGAGGAGGAAGGTGCCGTCGGTGGGGTCGAACGTGAAGTAGTCACCAGGGCCGAGACTGCCGCCACGCGCGATCCAGTCGGCGTACTCGTTGGCATAGAGCGCACCCTGGGTCAGGAGCGGGCCGCCGTTGATACGCACGGCATCGAGGTTGTAGTGGCTGTTGCGGGTGTTGCCGTCGCGACCGATGAGCCCGCCGATCGACCGGGCACCGCTGACCTCGCCGCTGAAGCGCGAGCGATCCTCGATGTCGGTGCGCGCACCGGCGATCCCGCCGACCACCTGATCGCCGCTGACCTGGCCGTTGACCACCACCACCCGCGACAGCACCGAGGTGGCCTGGTCGCTCGAGCCGATGATGGCCCCGACGAGGTCGCGGCCCGTCACGCGTGCGTCCGCGAGCGTGAGGTTGGAGATGCGGGCATCGGCTGCCGTGCCGATGAGGCCGACCTGATCCTCGCCCGGTCGATTGATGACGAGATCCCGGATGGTGAAGCCGGCCCCGTCGAGACGGCCCGTGAAGGGCCCGGTTGCGCTGCCGATGGGCCGGAAGCCCGCACCGCCGTTCCAGTCCAGCGTGCTGCTGGCCGCGATGTCGTTGGCGAGCACGAAGACGTCATCGAGCAGGTCGCTGCTCGCCATGCCCTGCAGGCCGTAGACGTCGACGATCTCCCAGGGGATCCCGACGCCGTCATCTCCGCTGGCGGCGCGCAGGAAATGTCCGCCCGCGAACTGGAAATCCACGGCGATGAAGCTCGGCAGCAGGCCCGCCGCGAGGCGGTCGCCTACCTGCACGAAGCGGGCGTTGTCCTGGATGCGGAAGGTGTCGAGGTCGGCCGCGCCGGTGAGGGCGATGCGGGCATCACCACCAGCGGTGAAGGTGGTGTTCGGCGCGAAGCGGGTGAGGCCGGTCACGGTGAGGAGCCCGCTGCCGGTCACCAGGAGGTTGCTGCCGGCGCTTTCGAGGCCGACCAGGGTGTAGCTGCCGTTCACGTCGCGGAAGCTGGCATCGAGAAGACCGAGGTCGAGGATGACGCTGAAGCCGCTGCCCAGATGCACCTGGGCGTTCAGGGTGGGGACGAGGTCGCCGAGCCAGTTGCTGGGGTTGTGCCAGAAGCCGTCACGTGCGTCGTTGTCGAACTGGAACAGGGGATCGCCGACGATCCCGAAGCGCAGGCGGGCGTCGCTGCCGCTGGCCTCGAAGACGTAGTCGGCCGGCAGGCTGGTCGGGTTACCGTTCACGCCGCCGGCGGCCGTGAGGAAGGTGAAGGTCGCGTTCGGGGCCGGCGGATCTGTGGTCTCGAAGAGGATGCTGCCGTTCAGGGTGGCGCTGCCGCTGACCGCGATGACATCCATGACCGGGTCGATCGGCGTGTTGCGCGCCTGGATCGCCAGCGTGCCCTGGTCGAGCAGGTCGCCGAGGATGCTGAGCGAGCCGTGGTCGCCGACCAATGGGGCGGCATCCGGGCGGATGGTCCCCGCGTTCACGAGCGTGCCGGTGCCCACGTCGTAGGTGCCGTCGCCGGCCAGAACACCGGTCACCGCGTTCAGGAAGCCGCCGTCGCGACGGAAGGTGGCGGTGCTGGCGGTGCGGATGAGGCCGGACTGGGTGAGCGTGCCCTCCACCCTGAGCGTACCGCCCGTGACGTTCACCACGCCACCCGCCGCGTTCTCGAAGGCCACCACCGCACCCACGGACTGCGTGCCGCTCCCGTTGGCATTCAGGGTGCCGCGGTTGCTGAAGGCGCCGCCCGGTCCGCTCGTCTGTCCGATGGGTGTGCTCGCGCTGCCGTTCAGATTGAAGACGGCACCGCTGTCGTTGCGGACGGTCTTCCCAGCCACCACCCAGTCGATGGCACCACTCGAGTTCACCGTGACCGTGCCCTGGTTGACCCAGTCGCGGCCGATGCCGTGACCATTGCCGAGTGGGTCCACGGCACCGATGGTGGTGGTGCCGGTGGTGAAGAGCGTGCCGGCACCGAGGATGTCGCCACTGCCGCTCCAGGTGAACTGGGTGGCGACCGTCACGTCACCCGCACCGTCGAGGCGCGCATCGCGGCCACTCATCACGAGTTCGCGGACCGTGAGATCGCTGGCGGTGCTGAAGGTGCCGCCGTTCAGCGTGAGTCGCGCGTCGATGCTGGAGACGATGCCTGGATCCCCCAGCGTGAGGTTCCCGCCGCCTGCAATCACCAGATCCTCGGTGCTGACGATGGCGGCGGCCACCTGACCGGCAGCACTGACGGTGATGATCGGATTGGCGCTGCCGCGATCGATGAAGGCAAGCTCGGTCACGAGCGGTGCCCGGTTGCGGCTCCAGTTGCTGTTCGTCTGCCAGGTGCCCGAGCTGTCGCTCGTCCAGAAGTTGGTCGCCACCGCACTCGCGCCCACCTGGGCGACGTAGGCGTTGGGCTGATATTGCTCGTTGTAGGCGATGCCCGCCGGTGGCTCGAAGCGCGTGAAGCGGCCGCTCACCCCCTCGGTCGCTGCAAGCAGGCGGAAGGAATCCAGCAGCCGCGGTGTGTAGCCGGGGAGGTGGGCGATGCGCATCGTTCCATCGAGGGTGGCGCTGCCGGTCACGTCGATGGCGTCGTAGCCCGTGCCGCGGGCGGTACCGGCGATCTGCATCTCGAGCACGCTGGTGGCTGTCAGCAGTAGATCGGCGTCGATCACGAGCAGCCCGGGTGAGTTGCCGGGGGCGAGGGTGCCGGCGTTGGTGAAGAGCACATCGACCGGGCCGGTGTTGTCGAGATCGATGCGGCCGCTGCCGCGGATGGTGCCGCTGTTGATCAGGGCGACGTTGCTGTTCGTCAGGGTGGAGCCGTTGCCGAGATCGATGAGCCCTTCGTTGCTGCTGATGCCCTGGAGGCTCATCGCGCCGCCGCTGGCGATGATGTTGGCGCGGTTCAGTGTG
>DBNU01000053.1:0-152 GCA_002299125.1 Proteobacteria bacterium UBA664 | reverse complement strand
TCGATGGCGTCGTAGCCCGTGCTGCGGGTGCTGCCGGCCACCTCCATCTCGAGGACGCTGGTGGGTGTCAGCAGCAGATCGGCGTCGATCACGAGGAGGCCGGGCGAATTGCCGGGTGCGAGGGTGCCTTCGTTGGTGAAGAGCACATCGAC
>DBNU01000088.1 GCA_002299125.1 Proteobacteria bacterium UBA664 | reverse complement strand
CCCGCTTCGTGCGCGAGCCGGCCGATGCGCGCGACATCGCGCAGGATGCCTTCATCAAGGCCTACCGGGCGCTGCCGGGCTTCCGCGGTGACAGCGCCTTCTACACCTGGCTCTATCGCATCGCGATCAATACCGCCAAGAATCATCTGGCGGCGCTCGGGCGCAGGCCGCTCGAGGCCGATATGCGCGGCGAGGACGGCGAGCTTCTGGAACTCGACCCGGCCCAGCATGATCACGCGACACCCGAACATAACCTCATCACGGAAGAGGTCAAGGCGGCCATCCTGCGGGTGGTCGATCGGCTCCCGCCCGAGCTGCGCACGGCCATCACCCTGCGCGAGATCGACGGCCTCAGCTACGAAGAGATCGCTCAGGCCATGGAATGCCCGATCGGTACCGTTCGTTCGCGTATCTTCAGGGCCCGCGAGGCCATCGACCGCGAGGTCGGCCCACTTATGCGTTGAGCACAGGAAATCTGCCACGTTGGGGCGGCAACATCCTCCAACCCTCTTCTTCGCGCGTGCTGTAGCAGGGGAACAACCATGAATGACAACCGCAACGCCGAGATCTCTGCACTGATGGATGGCGAGCTGGGAGACGAGGCCAGGGCGCGACTACTGGCGTATATCGGCACTGACCCTGAACAACACGCTACCTGGCATCGCTTTCATCTAATCGGCGATGCCCTGCGGGGCGATCCGGTGCTCGTGGGCGAGCAATCCCTGGCTGTCAGCGTGATGGCCAAACTGGCGGACGAACCCACCGTGCTCGTGCCGCCCCGCCGCAGCGCCGCGCCGCGGCGGGTGGTCACGGGGGCCATTGCCGCCTCGGTGGCACTGCTGGCCATCTTCGGCCTGCAAGGGCGCGTCGAACAGGTTAGCCGGGGCGACCTCCCGGCCATCGCGGGCCTGAGCGGTTCCCCATCGCTCGGGACAGGCTCGGCGGGTGCCACCGCCACGGCCGCGCGCCCGGTCGATGCCGAGGTTCTGCAGCGCTACTTCATGAGTCACAGCGAGCTGCGAGCGACCCAGGCGGTGCGCCCTCAGCCACCCCACGCCAGTCTGGTGGGGTTCAGTCCCGAACCCGAAAGCGGGGAGGTCCCTCCCGAGGCGGAGGAACCTCGCTCCAATGGACCTCGCGATACTCGCTGACTCATGTCGGTCTGCGCGCCTGCGGTAGTCACTCCTTCCGAGCAACGGCCCCCCCGTCTCTGGGCTCACCTCTGCCTCTGGCTGCTGGTCTTCCTCGGGGTCCCTCCCGAAGTCCTGGCCCACGACCCGGTTGCCCTGCTCGAGCGCATGGCAGAGTCCTCCCATCTCCTCAACTACGACGGCGTCTTCGTCTACCGTCGGGCAGGTGCCAGCGACAGCATGCGGATCATCCACCGTGCTTCTGCGGAGGGTGGCACAGAGCGTCTGATGACGCTTTCCGGGCAGTCGCGCGAGGTCGTCCGCGACGCCGAGGGCACCCGCTGTTTCCTGGCCAATACGGGTGAGGTGGTGCTGCTGCGCAGCTCCCCCCGCCCCCTTATGCCGACCGAGATCACACGGCCGTGGGCCCAGATTGGCGAGTTCTATACCTTCAATCTGGAGGGTACGGACCGCGTCGCCGGGCGCTCGGCCCGAGTCGTCGCCATCACCCCAAGGACGGCCGATCGCTATGGCTACCGTCTCTGGCTGGATGTCGAGAGTGGTCTTCTGCTGCGCTCCGATCTGATAAACGGCGAAGGTATCGTGCTCGAGCAGGTGGAGTTCCTCAGCCTGGAGTTCCCCGAGCGGATCCCCGATGAACTCCTCCGCCCCGCCCCGGCTGCCGCAGCGGACGCAGGTTCCGTCCAGTCGCTCACGGATCGCCAGCCCGGAAAGCCCGGCGAGGGTGCCAAATCACGCGGCGCGAGCTGGCGGGCAGCGTGGCTGCCGGCTGGATTCAAGCTCGAGCACGTTCAGCGGCTGTCACATGGCAAGTCCGGGCCAGATTTCGAACACCTGGCTTACTCGGATGGACTCACCGTCCTGTCGGTCTTCGTGGAGGCTTCAGGTCATGCACCTTCAGGGGCGACGGGCTTCTCCGTGCTCGGAGCAGCCGTATCTTTCTCCACCGAAAACGACGGTCACACGATCACTGTGGTAGGTGAGGCGCCCCCATTGACCGTCCGCCGTGTGGCGGAGGGCATTGAGCGCAAACCCTGATCCTGCGCGGCAGGCCGGTTCAGGGTCCGGTCCCGCCCGCAGATCCGACAACTACCACTCCACCCCCAGTCCATCGCCCACGCTGCAGCCTCGGAGTAGTCGCATGTACGCCAAATCCCTCGTCGGTCTGATCTTCGTTGGCTGCGTTGCCCTGGCCACCCCGACCTTCGCTGCACGTGGGTTGCCTGACTTCACTGATCTGGTCAAGGGCAATGCGCCAGCGGTGGTGAACATCAGCACCAAGGCCCGAGGTGGCGGGGCGGCCCCGCCACCCATGCCCTTCAACCTACCGGACGTACCCGAGGACAACCCCTTCCACGAGTTCTTCCGCCGCTTCTTCGGCGAGATCCCGCCGGGTGGTGGCGGTCGGGGTGACCCCACGAGCAGTCTCGGCTCGGGGTTCATCGTCTCTGCGGATGGTTACGTGATCAGCAACTTCCACGTGGTCAAGGATGCGGAGGAGGTGACGGTCAAGCTGTCCGACCGTCGTGAGTTCACTGCGCGCATCGTCGGCACGGACGAACGTTCCGACATCGCCGTGCTCAAGATTGAGGCCACCGGTCTGCCCACTCTGCGCATGGGTCGTTCCGCCGATCTCGAGGTCGGTGAGTGGGTACTGGCCATCGGCTCCCCCTTTGGCTTCGAACACTCCGCGACGGCCGGGATTGTCAGTGCCAAGGGGCGTGCGCTGCCGAACGAGAGCTACATCCCCTTCATCCAGACCGACGTCGCCATCAACCCGGGCAACAGCGGCGGGCCCCTTTTCAACCTCGATGGTGAGGTGGTGGGCGTCAACTCGCAGATCTACAGCCGCACCGGTGGTTTCATGGGGCTCTCTTTCGCCGTGCCGGTGGATGTCGTCATGAGTGTCTACGAGCAGATCAAGACGGGCGGTACCGTGCGACGGGGCTGGCTTGGAGTGCTCATCCAGGACGTCACGCGCGAACTCGCCGAATCCTTCGGTATGAGTAAACCGGCCGGTGCCCTTGTCTCGAAGGTGCTGCCCGGCAGCCCGGCCGAGAAGGCCGGCCTGCAGCCCGGAGACATCGTCACCCGCTTCGATGGCAAGCCAGTCGATGTGTCCTCGGAATTGCCGCCGCTCGTAGGTACCGCGACCGTGGGCAAGGACGCCCCGGTCGAGATCCTCCGCGCAGGGCGTCGCCTGACGTTGCAAGTGCCGATTGGCGAATTGCCACCGCCGGACGAGGTCACCCTGGCCGGCCCGCCGCCAGCGGCGACCGACGACGCCCGCAACACCCGGCTCGGGCTCACGGTAGCGGATCTCTCGCCCGAGCAGCGCAAGGATGCAGGGATCGATGACCACGGTGTGCTCGTGACCGAGGTCGCGGAGGGTGCGGCGCTGGCGGCGGGCATTACGCCCGGTGACATCATCCTGCTGGTCGACAACCAGAAGATCCTCACTGCCGCGGCCTTCGCCGAGTTGGTGGCGAAGCTCCCGGCGAACAAGTCGGTGCCGGTGCTGGTGCAACGTCGCGGCGGTCCGATCTTCCTGGCGATCAAGCCGCCCGCTTCCTGACGGCAGGCGGGCGGGGCCATTCGTCCCCGCCCGCGCTATTCCGGCTCGGTGTCCGAGCCGCTACCATCGCGGCTCGCCGTGTCCCCAGCGCGGACATCCAATCCCGGGTGCTCGGTTGCCGGTACGCGGAGCCGGCGAGACTTACCTTTGCGCCTGTCGCGCGTCCGTCGCCGGTCTTCGCTGGAACCCCATGAAGCACATTCGCAACTTTTCGATCATCGCTCACATCGACCACGGCAAGTCCACGCTGGCGGATCGTTTCATCCAGCTCTGCGGCGGGCTCTCGGAGCGGGAGATGGAATCCCAGGTCCTGGACTCCATGGACCTCGAGCGCGAACGCGGCATCACCATCAAGGCACAGAGTGTGTCGCTCGACTACCTCGCCGATGACGGTCGTCGTTTCCAGTTCAACATCATCGACACGCCGGGACACGTGGATTTCACCTACGAGGTGTCCCGCTCCCTCGCGGCCTGTGAAGGTGCCCTGCTGGTGGTGGATGCGGCCCAGGGCGTCGAGGCGCAATCGGTCGCCAACTGCCACACCGCGGTCGATCAGGGGCTGACCGTGTTGCCGGTGCTGAACAAGATCGACCTGCCGGCGGCCGATCCCGAACGCGTCTGCACCGAGATCGAGGAGATCATCGGCATCGATGCCACGGATGCCCAGCGCGTCAGCGCGAAGCTCGGTCTTGGTGTACGCGAGTTGCTCGAGCGCATCCTGCGTGACATCCCCGCGCCGGGTGGTGATCCCGAGGGCCCGC
>DBNU01000148.1 GCA_002299125.1 Proteobacteria bacterium UBA664 | reverse complement strand
TGACTCAGGAGCCGCCAACCCAGCCACTGGAGCGACGGGTCATGTACCACTCAGACCTGATACCGCGTGATGTCCAGTGCACCGTGAAAGACGCCGAGGACGTCCACGTTTCCGTCGTCCTTCACGAGGTACGCGATTCGGTAATGCCCATGGAGCAGGATTCGTACGTTGCGCGAGGAGGCAAGGTATCGGTGGCCGACTTCTGGATAGGTGCTGAGGATCTGCGCCCGTTCGTAGATCCCTTGGACCGTCCGGGCAGCGGCGGCGGGATTATCTGCTGCGATGTATTCGAAGATGTCCTCGAGCCAGCGCTGGGCCTCTTCGGTCCACGTTATTTCTGCCATGAACGGATGCGCCGCGCCATCTCCTGATTCGAGATCGTACGCTTCGCGTCCGAGGCAACGAGCCCACGCTCAACCATGACGTGAAAGGCAAGTTCGCGCACGATTTCCTCGCGCGAGCTGTCTTCGGGCTGCCCTTGGATCAGGCGCGTCAGTTCTTCCTTTGCCGTGGACATGGCCAGCCCTCCGCGTTGGCTCTGAATCCTGTCACAACCCTGCGCCACCCGCGAATGGCACCTGACGTTTGGGCCGAGCGATCCGGACACCCCGCCGGTGAGGGTCCGCTCGAACGAGGGACTGGCGAACCTCTGAACAACCGACCTGGGCCAGGGTATGCGTCCCCTCTCTCCCCGGGAATGGGGCAGGGTGAGGGCGAAATCGGCGAGTTGCCCACCCTCTCCCCCGTTGCACATCAGATCACCCCGGGAATGCCGTGACAAGCGTAGGCCGCCCCGAGTCCGGATACATCAACCAGACCGCAACAAACCGAGCCGTACGCCCAGAAGGCCCGGTCAGGATGCCACTCCACTCACCTCCTACATCTGCCGGTAAGGACCTGGCCGACTGGGGCTTCCTTGGCCAGTGCAGGCAAGAGCGAGCAGATCTTCGCGCAAGCGCTCCCGGTTCTCTGGTGTGTAGCCCATCGGAGTCTGCCGGGTGGAACGCTTGTTCGGCGTCACGTGGTCTGGCGCGCCTGTTCGGCGCACCATTTGACGAGTTCCCGTTGCGGGTCTGTCTCGGCATCCGAGCCCGCATCAGACACCGCTTGTTGGGCGGAACTCGCTGTTTCCCCGAGCGCGAGAAGGACGGAAGCCGCGAGCATGCCCGTCCGCCCAATCCCGGCACCGCAGTGAATCAGTACCGTTGCGCCCGCCCGAAGTCTCCCGGCCACCTCACGTGCAAGGTTCCAGAACGCTGCGCGATCAGCGGGTACTTCGTAGTCCGGGATCGCGAACGCAAGAAGCTGACGGGGGACGGTGCCAGACTCGATCGCGCCTCCGTACGCGGGCGACTTCGCGCGGATCTCTGACGTCGGCGCAAGACAGACGATCAACTGCACGTCGTCCTTCGTCATCTGACGCCAGGCGGCGTCCAGGTCTTCCCAACGTCCCGGCATGTTATGGAGCAGGAGGCACCCGGGAACACCGGTCGGCAGTTTCACAGGCCGGAACATGATTGCCCTCCTCCTACGTCCAGGGAGCCTCTGATCCATGCGCCGGATAGGCGGGCCGGGGCCTCCGGTCGTGACGGTGGCGTCCGATCCCCTGCCCGCGGGCCGTCTCGCGCCCCCGTAGCACGGCGACACAGGGGGCGCTGGGCATGACTTGCTGTATCCGTCGGATCTGCGGTGTAGTCTCAGCGCCACCAGTGTGCAGGCAGGCTGGATGGGTGCCATGCATGCCATTGAACCTGCACGCGCCCTTCCGTGTTCAGCAACCGCTGCCTCCTGTTCGTGCAGCAGGAGGCGAACCTGCACTCCGCTGGGTCGCGTCAGAGACGCGATCCAATGGCACCACTACAGTCCGTGGCGGACAGCCGCCAGACAGCCGCCCGGCTGTTGCTGCACCGCCCGCGCACTCTACCGCGGCTGACGCCTGAGGCCCGCAGGGGTGAAGGCGTGCGTTGAGCTTGGGGCCGTCAGGCGCGCTGCTGGCACACTTTGTTCATGGCTGAAGCCAGGCCGGTGGATTGCCGCTGACCCGATCGGTGCCGGTCACCCGCGAACGACCGGTCACAGGAGGCATCATGTCGAACGGAGAGTACGACCCCGCTGCGAGCGGGCTCATCATCCCGGACACGCTGCACGCTTGGTTCGGGGACTGTGTGCGCACGGCGGTCCGGCGTACCGGACTCGAGGCGGATGACGCCACCCTCTGGTACCTGGTCAACCTCCTGTGTGCCTACTTGCGCACCGATCAGGTGTTTCCCGTGAACCCGGATGGGGCAAGACTTCCCGTGCTGGTCGATTACTACGCCGAGGCCGTCCATGCCCCGACCGAGCGCGAACGCTCCTTCGCTTTGCAGCGGCTGGGTGATCTGGCGCTCTTCGTCGCTGGTCTGTACGCCGACAGCCTGCAACGGCGGCTGGTGGATATCGACTACTACATCGCCATGGGCCGTCAGGCCTACGCGGCACTTTCCGATGAGCGTGCTGCCGGGCTGCGCTCACGCGCATTGGCGCAGGTCTTCGAGGAACTCGGGCGCAAGTTCACCCGCTTCGTGGATGTGTTGCACGAGGTGGCGGAGTCCCTGCTGCCGCCGGAGCGGCGTGACTGGCTGCGTACCTACGAGATCTGGGTCCGCACCGGCAGCCCGCGTGCCGCGCGTCTCCTCCAGGGCGCCGGCATCGCGCCCAGTCAGCAGGCCGGCCTCATCCTGCATTGAACGCAGTCGTGCATGTGGTCGCACGGTTGGTGACGGCGCTCTCGCGGCGACTGGAGCGGATCCATCGCTTGCCATCAGGGGTGGACGGGGCCGGGTACCTTGCGCATGCTGTGGGCCCTGCGCGCGCGCTTCGCCGGTCCACAGGTGTCAGCCGGAGCCAAGATCTCTCGTTGCTCCAGGGCGACGGGGAACTCCTTCTCACGCTGTGTCTCTCGGAGTCCGCGCTGGAGACGCTTGCCGGGCGCGACCCCGGTGAGGGGCTGCATGCCGGGAAGCCGCAAGCCTTCTTCCCCCTCGTCGAGGTGTCCGCGAGATCCGGGAGGAACTGGTCGTTCGAGGACGTGCAGCTTCCAATCCGTGGGGATCCGCAATTTCACCTCCGTATCCAGCAGGCCGGCCCGCATGAAATGCCTCGTCATCGAAGACGATCCCATCACCGCCGATTACATCCTGAAGGGTTTGCGCGAGGCGGGTCATCTTCCCTTCCTGTGCCGCAGTGGGCTCGATGGCCTGCACCACGCCGTCAACGAGGAATGGGACATCGTCATCCTGGATCGGTTGTTGCCTGGAGGGGTCGAAGGTCTGTCCATCGTGAGGCGTTTGCGGGAGCTGGAGAAGGCAACGCCGGTACTCGTGCTGAGTACACTGGATGCCATCGATGAGCGCGTGCTCGGACTGCGTTCCGGTGCCGATGACTATCTCCCCAAGCCCTTTGCCTTTCAGGAGTTGCTGGCGCGAGTGGAGGTTCTGGTCCGACGCGCCACGACCCGGGGCGCGCCGCCGCAGCAGTACCTGCAGGTGGCCGATCTGGTGCTCGACCTGCGCAGTCGGCGCGTCCGGCGTGGCGAGACCCCCATTCCGCTGCTGCCGCGGGAGTTCCGGCTGCTCGAATATCTGATGCGCAATACCGGTGAACTCATCACGCGGACGATGCTGCTCGAGGCCGTCTGGGATTGTCATTTCGATCCGCAGACGAACGTCATCAACGTGCAAGTTAGCCGCCTGCGCAGCAAGATCGACAAGGACTTCAACCCGGCATTGATCCACACGATACGCGGGGCCGGCTATCGCTTCGGACCGGAAGCCTGATTTGAAGCTCTCCATCGCGGCACGGCTTGCCGCCAGCTATGGCTTGCTCGTGATGGGCACCGTGGCCGGTGTGGCGGGTGTGTTCTACGGGGCGACCATCGGCCTGCTCGAGCGGAGTATCGATCGTGAGATCGAAACGATCTCGCGTCGCCTGGTCGATCAATACCGGGTAACCACACCGGGGTCCTTGCCGGATGCCCTCGCCCGGGAACTCGCGGACGGCGCGGACAGCGACGAAGAGATCCTCATGCTCATTGCCGCGGACGGTCACGTGCTCAGTGGCAATCTCCTCGCCTGGACACTGCTCGATGCGCCCGCCGGTGTGCTGCAGAGTACGTGGCTGAAGCGGCGCGGGCAGCACACTCCGGTGCGATTCCTGTTGCGTGATCTCGGTGATGGCAACCGCCTGCTGGTCGGACGCGACATGCGCGAGCAGCAGGCCATGCGCGAGCTGGTCCTGCGTGCCCTCATCGTTGGGGCTCTGGTTACGCTGGGTTTGGTCGTGGGCGGCACGGTATATTTTCGTCGGCAACTCGAGCGTCCCATCGGCGCAATCCGGCGCGCAGCCAACGAGATCGAGAGCGGCGATCTGGGTCGGCGTATGCCGCCCCTGGGCGACGATGAGTTCGGACGTCTGGCGACGGACATCAATCGCATGCTCGACCGAATCGAGCAACTGATGAACGGTGTGCGACACGTGTCGAACTCCATCGCTCACGACCTGCGTACCCCGCTGACGCGGATCCGCAGTCGACTCGAGCTCGCGCTGGGCGAGGATGGTGGTGCGGAGGAGGCGCGTGGAGCGATGGCCGATGCCATTGCCGGGATCGATGACCTCATCGTGCTGTTCAATCGGCTGCTGCAGATCGCGGAGACCGAGTCCGGGGTCAATGCCCGCAATTTCACCCTGATCGACGTGAACCGTATCGCTGAGGACATGGTGGAGCTTTACGACGCGAGCGCCGAGGAGCAGGGTGTCGTGCTCAATCTGTCCTCCCGCCAGGGTCAGACGACGCTGGGCGATCACAATCTGATCGCGAGCGCATTGGCAAATCTCATCGACAATGCGATGAAGTACGCCGGCAGCGGTGCCCGTGTGGAGATCGCTGCCCACACTTGTCGCGATACGGTCAGCCTCAGCGTCAAGGACGACGGGCCGGGTATACCGCCAGAGGCCCTGCCGCTGGTCACGCAGCGCTTCTATCGCGTGGATCCCAGTCGCAGCCTGCCAGGCAACGGACTCGGCCTCTCCATCGTGGAGGCCATCGCCACCTTGCACGGTGGGCGACTCGAACTCCGGAACCTTTATCCGGGTTTCGAGGCAGAGCTCATTCTGCCGCGGCGCGGACTGTCTGTGCCTTGCGAGCCTTGAGGAGGCTGCTGACCTTTCGGAACCGAAACATTGCCGAAGCCTCGCCGCAAGTGCCAAGCCACTAACGTGACCTCCAGTCCATCGCCTCACACCCGCCGTGTCCCTTTGCGGTCGGTCGTAACCGGGGCTCTTCGTCCGGGAGAAACAGGTCATGTATGGCTGTCGTCGGCTGTCTCGGGTGTTGATGGGGTGCGTCCTCTCTTGTCTGCTGCCGGTCGCGGTGCCGGCGCAGGGTGTCGCGCCGGAGACAGAGGATCTGGAGCTGGCAGGAGGCAACGGTGCCCTGGCCCATCGCGTACGCCCCCACATACCCGAGCCCATGTTCTTCGATCTCGTCCGCCCGCTGGGCGCACGCCAGGGCGAGCTGGAAGTCAACACGCTGGCGCATCGTGAACTCAGCTCGGGGCATTTCGGCTGGGCACCGGAGATCGAGTATGCCTTTCGGGATGGGCTGGCAGTGGAGTTCGAACTCCCTTTCGAGGGCAGTCACCTCGAGGAGTACAAGTTCGCTCTCCAGGGCACCCTCGGTACCTTCGCCGGGGAACGTGCCGTCCA
Source organism: Proteobacteria bacterium UBA664 (assembly GCA_002299125.1). Taxonomy (GTDB): domain Bacteria; phylum Pseudomonadota; class Gammaproteobacteria; order UBA7966; family UBA7966; genus UBA7966. The sequence continues at coordinate 2,587 of DBNU01000148.1, read as the reverse complement.
TGGGTGGCAGACGATTGGGCGCCTTGGGCGGGGCGGCGTGTCGGATTCGGTGGACCTGCTCTATCTGGTCGGAACCAACGGCTCATTGCCGACACTGCACATGTTCGGGGTGCGCCGTGATGTCCGCGGCGGCACGCGCACCGTGGGTCTGGTCAACAGCAGCCTGTTCCACGCGCTTTCGGCGCACTCGACCGTCGGCCTCGAGGTCAATCTGGAGATCGAGGAGCGCTTCACCACCCGCGCACGGGTCCTGCCCCAGATCCATCACGATCTGCATCGGCACATGACCCTGCAACTCGGGGCCGGCCCATCCTGGATTGAGGGTAAGCGCCGGCCCGAGCCGCTGGTGACAGGGCGTCTCATCTACGTCTTCTGAGGGAAGCCCGGGACTCGCGGAGGGAAAGGCCGCAGCTCCCGATCGTCCCGATCAGCCGTTAGGCGCTTTCTGATCGGCGGCGTCGACTGGCGGTGCCTGATGGTCGGTGGAGTCGTCCCCGCCGCCCGCTCTCCGGGCATTAAGCCGCGCATCCACCACGGCCGCCGCCGCGCCATCGCCCCAGACGTTGACCGCGGTGCGGAAGCGATCAAGCAGCCAGTCGACCGCAAGCAGGAGCCCGATCCCCTCCACCGGCAGGCCGACGGTGGTGAGCACCATCACCATGGTGACGAGCCCTGCCTCGGGGATCCCGGCCGCGCCGATCGCGGCCAGTGCGGCCAGCAGCACGACGATGAACTGCGTCGCCGGATCGAGGGCGATCCCATAGGCTTGGGCGATGAACAGGGCCGCCATGGCCTCGTAGAGGGCGGTGCCGTTCATGTTCAGGGTCGCCCCCAGGGGGACGACCAGCCGGGCCGTGTGTGGCCGCACGCCGGCGCTCTCCACCGCCATCAGGGTGACGGGCAGGGTGGCGGTGGAACTCGCGGTCGAGAAGGCGGTGATGAGCGCGGCCAGCATCTGCCGGGGCAGTTCACGAGCGTGCACCGGCGCCAGGATCCGCAGCAGGGCCAGCAGCAGCAGTGCGTGCAGGCCGAGCCCGAGCAGCACGACGCCCAGCCACCCGAGCAGACTCGTGACCAGTGCGGACAGGCCATCCCAACCCCCGGCACTTGCGAGCTGAAAGGCCACGAGGGCGCCGAGGCCCAACGGGGCAATGCTGATCAGCCAGCCAACCATGCGCGCGAGTGCGGCGTTCATCGACTCGAAGAAACCGGCGGCGGCTCGCCCCTCGGTACCGAGACTCCTGAGGCTCGCACCCAGCGCCAGGGCGAAGAGCAGGAGGGGCAGGAGCTGCATCTCCGCCGCTGCCTTGACCAGATTGGGCTGGATGAAAAGCCCGAGCAGTTCGCCTGGCCCGAGCGGGGCACGCTCTGTGAGTAACGGTGTTGAGCCACCGGCGACAACCGGGTAACCCACGCCGGGTTGCAGCAGATTCACCAGCGCAAGACCCAGGCCGGCGGCGAGTAGCGTGGTGCCGACGAAGAAGACGAGCGTGAGGGCGGCGGCACGACCAAGCCGCAGACCAGCGCCGATGCCGGTCACCCCGCTCACCATCGCGCAGAAGGTGAGCGGGAGCACCAGAAGCTTCAGCAGATCGAGGAAGGCGAGCCCGATCGGTTCGAGCGCGAGGGCGAAGGGCTGCGCAAAGAGGCCAAGGGCGGCTCCCGCTGTGATCCCCAGGGCCATGGCTCCGAGGCGCGGGGCGGCGGTCACACTCACACCGGGCTCAGGGGACGGGGATGACGGGGTGCGCGGCGACCTTCGGTGGCGGAGCTCATCGTCATTCCCGCCCCTCGTTCGTCAATTCCCGCGCAAGCGGGAATCCAGTGTCGTCAAGCCGTGGCTGCGGAAGGCCATCATCCCGGTCCCCCGAGTGTTCTTGACGGGGGCGGAGATGACGGCGCAAGCAGGGGGCTACTCAGGGCAGTTCGCCCATTCCCACGACGTTGAAGCCGCAGTCCGCGTAGGTGATCTCGCCGGTGATGGCGGAGGCGTAGTCGCTGCAGAGGAAGGCCCCGACATTGCCGACTTCCTCGATGGTGACGTTGCGGCGCAGCGGTGCCGTCTTCTCGACGTGGTCCATGAAGCGGCGGAGATCCTTCACGCCGGAGGCGGCGAGGGTGCGGATGGGGCCGGCGGAGATGGCGTTGACGCGGATCCCCTCGGGGCCGAGGCTCTGCGCCATGTAGCGTACGTTGGCCTCCAGGCTGGCCTTGGCCAGGCCCATCACGTTGTAGCTCGGCATGGCGCGCACGGCGCCCAGGTAGGAGAGCGTCAGCAGCGCGCCCTGCCGGCCACTCATCTTCGCGCGGGCACGGTCGGCCAGGGCGGCGAAGCTGTAGGAGCTGACTTCGTGGGCGATGCGGAACCCTTCGCGGGTGACCGTCTCAAGGTAGTTGCCCTCGAGCTGTTCCTTCGGGGCGTAAGCCACCGAGTGCACGAGGATGTCAAAGTGATCCCAGTAGTTGTCCAGCAGCTCGAAGACGGCGGCGATCTGCGCGTCGCTTTCAACGTCGCAGGGGATGCAGATCTCGCTGTCGAGGTCGGCGGCAAGGCCCTCCACCCGCTCGCGCAGGCGTTCATTCTGGT
>DBNU01000055.1 GCA_002299125.1 Proteobacteria bacterium UBA664 | reverse complement strand
AGTACAACAACTTCCTGCCGGCTGACCCGATGAAGACCCCGGAGCACATCGCGCCGGTCTGGTACTTCACCCCCTACTATTCGATCCTGCGGGCGAACACCGTCAATTTCTTCTGGATCGACGCCAAGCTGTGGGGGGTCATCTTCATGGGCCTGTCGGTGATGCTGTTCTTCTTCCTGCCCTGGCTCGACCGCAGTCCGGTGCGCTCCATGCGCTACCGGGGCACCGTCACGCGGGCGGCGCTCGGCATTTTCGTGGTGTCCTTCCTGATCCTGGGCTACCTCGGCGTGCTGGCACCAACGCCCGAACGCACGCTGCTCGCCCAGATCTGCACCGTGCTCTACTTCGCGTTCTTCCTGTTCATGCCCATATACACGAGCATGGACCGCACCAAGCCCGTGCCGGAGAGGGTCACCGCGTGATGCGCCTCATAGCCACCCTGTTACTCACCCTGACCACCCCCGTCATGGCCGCCTCTGGTCATGCGCCACTGGCTCAGGCAAACGTCAATCTCACCGACCACAACACCCTGCAGCGCGGGGCGCGGGTCTTCGTGAACTACTGCCTGTCATGTCATTCGGCCTCTTTCATGCGCTACAGTCGGGCGGCGCAAGACATCGGCCTGCCTGCGGGCGTGCTGGAGGCGAATCTCCTCTTCGCCGCCGACAAGCCTACGGAAATGATGAAGGTGGCCATGCGTCCGGCCGATGCAGCACAGTGGTTCGGCGTTGCGCCACCCGACCTCTCGGTCATCGCCCGCGCCAAAGGCCCGGACTACCTCTTCACTTTCCTCACGTCCTATTACGTGGACCCGAAGCAGGCGACCGGGGTCAATAACCTCGCATACCCCGCGACGGCGATGCCGCATGTGCTGTGGGAGCTCCAGGGCATGCAGCGGCTTAACTCGGACAACGGTCACCAGAGCCTCGAAGTCACCCGGGCTGGTGAACTCGCCCCCGAGGAGTACCAGCGACTCGTCAACGATCTGGTCTCGTTCATGGTGTACATGGCCGAACCAGCGCGGCTGGATCGTCAGCGCATCGGCCTCTGGGTCCTGGCCTTCCTCGTGTTCTTCACCTGGCTGGCTTATCTGCTGAAGAAGGAATTCTGGCGCGACATCCACTGAGGCCCACCTCTGCCGGGGTCGGTCGCCTCACGGCGCGACCCCGGCAGGTCCTTCTGCGGCGACACTGCCTCCTCGCCTGCTTCTCGAGGACCCGAGGTCCTGCTTGGCCTATCGCTCTGCCATCACGCTTTATTGCAAGCCTCGCTGCGTCATCGGTCACAGTGTCCGACTGGTGGTCGCGGAGAAGCAGATCGCCCTCAACCTCGTGCTGGTCGAGCCTGGGCAGCAAAGCGAAGATCTGCTGCTGCTCAACCCCTACGGCGATGTGCTCACGCTGGTCGACCGCGACATCGCCCTGTTCGAGCCTCAGGTGATGCTGGAGTACCTCGATGAGCGCTTCCCGCATCCGCCGCTGATGCCCACGGAGCCACGTGGCCGCGCCGATGACCGGCAGTTGCGATCGCGGATCCAGCGCGAGCTGCACCCACTCATCCGCCGCCTCGAGGAAGATGACGACGCAGAGCGGGCGCGCAGCCTGCTCCGGGAGTACCTGACGGCCATGCAGGGATCCCTCGTGGGACGACGCGACGGGCACCTCCTCGGCAACGACTTCACTCTGGCCGACTGCGTGTTCTCGTCCATCCTGTGGCGGCTGGTGGAGCTCGGGGTCCACTTGCCCGAGAGCGCGTCAGGCCTTCGCGCCTATGCCAAGCGCACGCACGGTCGCAAGGCCTTCCACCTGTGCCAGCAGCAGCAGAGCGGGCGTACCTTCGCCGGTGATTGAGGACATCGTCCGCGACTTCTCAGCCCCTGGCCGGACAAAAACCCGGCGCGTCATCGCAACGAAACTGACCACCGCGACGCCCTTGCCCCCTCGGCATCGCGACTTTTCGAGAGTCATTGAGGATTACCCGTTGAGCAAGCGAATGACCTCCGCGCGTCCCTACCTCCTGCGGGCCTTTCAGGAGTGGATCACGGACAACGGCTGCACTCCCTACTTGTTGGTCAACGCCGAATTTCCCGGCACGCAGGTGCCCGGCGCCCTCATCCGCGATGGCCGGATCGTGCTCAACATCTCACCGGTTGCCGTGCGGGAACTCCAGATCGGTGTCGAGGGTGTCGACTTCAGCGCACGCTTTGGCGGCGTTGCCCGGCAGGTGCACGTGCCCATTCATGCGGTGCTGGCCATCTATGCCCAGGAAAACGGCCGCGGGATGGTCTTCCCCCAGGATGACGAGGACGACCCACCGCCGCCGGCCGAAGGCCAGGGTGAGGCCGATGCAGCGCGCCCGCGGTTACGCGTGGTGAAATGACGGGTGGGTAGCGGGCCCCCTCGTCATCCCCGCCCCGCCGTCATCCCCGCGTAGGCGGAGATCCTGTGCCTGCGCGGTGACGACACGGGATCCCCGCCGCAGCCAGCCTGCCTCCGGGTGTCCTTGTCCTGCGCCGGGACGACGGCGTGAACTGGGAGGTCGTCCCCCGGCCTCAGAGCATGGGTGCCGGTGAAGTCACGGCCTCTTCCATCGCCGGTTCCGGGATGCTCTCGACCGGCGGCGTCTGCGATTTCACTGGGGGCTGCGCAGCGCCAGGGTGCTCGAAGAGGCTGACCACACGACTCACCCCCCGCACGCGAGAGGCCGCCTCCGCAGCGCGGCGACCGGTGGCCTCATCGAGGAGGCCCATCAGGTAGATGACCCCTCGCTCGCCAATGATCTCCACGCGGGTGAAATCGAAATCCTCCAGCCGAACCAGCTCGGTGCGCACCTGAGCCTCCATCAGGGTGTCGCGCCCGCGCTGACCGAGGCCGGTGGCCGGGCCCACGGTGATGTAATCGCGCACGAGGCGCACACGTTCGATGCCCCGCACGAGTTCAAGCACGCGCGCATGATCGGCCTCGCTATGCGCCTGACCGGTGAGCAGCACCTGCTGGTTGAAGCTGTAGACGTTGATGCGGGTGCCTTGGGCGAGGCCGGGCTCCCTGTTGAGCGCACTGCCGGCCTTCATTTCGATGGCCTGATCCTCGACGAAGGAGCCGGTGGTGCGGGCGTCGGCCGCCACCCGCGCACCGCCCGCGGCCCCGCCGAGGAGCACAGCGGCACAGCCGGACAGACCGAGCGCAAGACCCGCACAGGCCACGATGAGAATGGGTTGGCGCAGTTGCATCATGGGATTTCAGTCCTGAGCGAACAAGTGATGATCGATGGCGTCGCAGAGGTGGTGGATGACCATCAGGTGCACCTCCTGAATGCGCGCCGTGTTGCTGGCGGGGACGCGGATCTCCGTGTCGTCCACCCCTAGACGCCGGCCACAGTCGCCGCCGTCACGACCCGACAGCAGCACCACATGTGCCTCCCGGGCATGCGCGGCGTCGATGGCCGCGACGATGTTGGGTGAACGCCCACTGGTGGTCAGGGCCAGCAGGATGTCCCCGGGTTGTGCCAGCGCCCGCACCTGCTTGGCGAAGATTTCATTGAAGTCGTAGTCGTTGCCAATGCACGTCAGGGTAGCCGAATCCGCGCACAGGGCGATGGCCGGCAAAGGCGGTCGCTCGCGCTCGAAACGGTTCAGCAGCTCGCTCGAGAAATGCAGGGCCTCCGCCGCCGAGCCGCCGTTGCCACAGGTCAGGATCCGGTTTCCTTGCAGGATCGCTTGGGCCATGCGGGTCGCTGCCTGCGTCACTGCCGGGGGCAGCGTTCGCGCACACTCCTCGGCAAGTCGGGCCGTGGCCAGAAAGGTATCACTCACCCGCTCGTTGCTTTCCATCACCCCTTTGTCCGTCACTGTGCGGCTGCCGTCAACATCCACCATTCGCGCTGCCGAAGTTTGCTCTCGGTCTACCACACTGCCTGCAGCCACTCGACGCTCGCAGTACCGACCCGCGAACCACCCAGGACGATGACGTCGCAGCGGCAACTGCGTTCCTGATGGGCTGGATGGGCCTGCAACCAAGCCGTCGCTGCGCGTCGCAGGCGTTCCTGCTTCCCCTGCGTGAGGGTCTCGACGGCGGCCATCCGCGCACCGTCCCCGCGTTGTCGCACCTCCACGAAGACCAGGCAACCCACGGCATCCAGCAGGATGAGATCGAGTTCTCCGTCGGCGCTCCTTACCCGCCGCCCCAGCACCTGCAGCCCCTGCTCCACGAGCCACGCCTCGGCACGCGCCTCGGCGAGCCGACCGCGACGCACGGCCGCGCTGCGCCCGGCGGCACCCCGCTTGCGGACAGGTACTCTGCGTGTCAGGGGCTGGATGCCTCATCAAGCGGACGGGGACGCCCGCCCCTGAACACCGCCCAGGCAGGGTGGTTGCGCACGATACCCCCGGTGTCCAGCGTGAGCCGCCCAGTG
>DBNU01000022.1 GCA_002299125.1 Proteobacteria bacterium UBA664 | reverse complement strand
AAGGTATTGCTCTAACCAGCTGAGCTACGCGCATCTTGGAAGGCCACGAAGCATACACGATGGCGGCGGGGAGACAACCTCGCCAGACGGGTACAGGTGACGGGATCGGCCAGCGGCAGGGCGGGCCGCCGCCGGCCGGTCAGGTTCAGGCCCGCGCGCCGCAGCAAACCGGTCGTGTCATTGCCGCGCCATCCCCTTGTCATTTCCCGCACCCATTCCCGCCCCGGACAAGGACACTCGGGGGCAGGCTGCGGCGGCAATCCAGCGTGGTCACCGCGTGAACACTGGATCCCCGCCTGCGCGGGGATGACGAAGTGGTCTCTGCGGGGATGAGAACGTGAGCGAGGAGCGAGCACAGCGCGGCTATCGGGACGCGCGGCCGCCTTCCCGATGCACCCTCAGCCGGTACGCAGCCAGCGAGCGCGCAGGGCCTCGATCTCGTCGCGCAGCCGTGCCGCCTGCTCGAACTCGAGATCGCGCGCATGGCGATACATCCGTTCCTCGAGTTGGCGGATGTGACGGGCGGCCTTGGTCGCGTCCACGGGTGCCGGCTCCACCGCTTCAACCTCACCACGACGACGCGCGCCGCGCCGCGACTCGCCCGGGCCCGCCACGCGAGCGCCTTCCATGATGTCCAGCACCGCCTTTTGCACCCCCCGGGGCACGATGCCATGGGCCTGATTGTGCGCCAGTTGCTTTTCCCGGCGCCGGTCCATCTCGGCGAGCGCCCTGTGCATGGAATTGGTGACGGAATCGGCGTAGAGGATGGCGCGGCCCGCGACGTTGCGGGCCGCGCGTCCCACCGTCTGAATGAGCGAGCGCTCGGAGCGCAGGAAGCCCTCCTTGTCCGCATCCAAGATGGCGACCAGCGAGACCTCGGGCAGGTCAAGACCTTCCCGCAGCAGGTTGATCCCGACCAGGACATCGAAGGCCCCCAAGCGCAGATCGCGGATGATCTCCATGCGTTCGACGGTATCGATGTCGGAATGCAAATAGCGCACACGCACGCCGTGCTCACCCAGATACTCGGTGAGGTCCTCGGCCATGCGTTTGGTCAGTGTGGTGACGAGCACCCGTTCGTCGCGCTCGGCGCGCTTGCGGATCTCGCCCAGCAAGTCCTCCACCTGACTGGTCACTGGCCGGATCTCCACCGCCGGATCCACCAGGCCGGTGGGCCGCACGACCTGCTCGACGATCTGTCCCGAACGTTCCAGCTCGTAGGGGCCCGGCGTGGCGGATACGTGGATCGTCTGCGGGGCGATACGCTCGAACTCCTCGAAGCGCAGCGGCCGGTTGTCGAGGGCCGATGGCAAGCGGAAGCCGTACTCGACGAGGTTCTCCTTGCGTGCCCGATCTCCCCGATACATTCCGCCCACCTGCGGAATGGTCACGTGGGACTCATCCACCACCAGCAGCGCATCTTCCGGCAGGTAATCGAACAGCGTGGGCGGGGGCTCTCCCGGCGCACGGCCCGACAGGTAGCGCGAGTAGTTCTCGATGCCGGAACAGTAGCCGACCTCGGCGATCATCTCGATATCGAAGCGCGTGCGCTGTTCGAGTCGCTGTGCCTCGACCAGCCGATTGTCTGCACGCAGTTGCGCCAGCCGCTCCCGCAATTCGGCGCGGATGTCATCCAGCGCATTCACCAGCACATCGCGCGAGGTGACATAGTGACTGGTCGGATAGACGGTGAGCCGCGGCACTCGACGGAGGATCTCGCCCGTCAGCGGATCGAACCACGCCAGAGACTCGATGGTGTCATCAAAGAGCTCCACCCGCACGGCCTCGCGCTCCGACTCCGCCGGGAAGATATCGACGATCTCGCCGCGTACGCGGTAATTGCCGCGAGCAAGCTCGATCTCGTTGCGTTCGTACTGAAGCTCGGCCAGACGCCGCAGCAACTGGCGCTGCTCGATCTGCGAGCCGCGCACCAGATGCAGCACCATGCGGTGATAGGCGGACGGATCGCCCAGGCCATAGATGGCAGAGACGGTGGCGACGAGCACGGTATCGCGCCGCTCGAGCAGGGCCTTGGTCGCGGACAGGCGCATCTGCTCGATGTGCTCGTTGATGGACGCGTCTTTCTCGATGTAGGTGTCGGAGGCCGGTACGTAGGCCTCTGGCTGGTAGTAGTCGTAATACGACACGAAGTACTCGACGGCGTTGTCCGGAAAGAACTCCCGCATCTCACCGTAAAGCTGCGCGGCCAGGGTCTTGTTCGGTGCCAGGATGAGGGTGGGCCGCTTGAGAGCCGCGATGGTGTTCGCGATGGTGAAGGTCTTGCCCGAGCCTGTGACGCCAAGCAGGGTCTGATGCAACAAGCCGGCACGGAGACCCTCGACCAAGCGCTCGATCGCAACGGGCTGGTCGCCGGCCGGGGCAAAATCCGATTTCAGTTCGAACTGATTGCTCATCGGTTTCGGTCGGAGCCCGTTCAGGGTAGGCATGGGGGCCGGCCATCGGCCAGCGGGCGGACGCGGGGCTGGAAACATCCCCCCGGGCCCGACGGCGCGTCTGCCCACTCTGGGGGGACCACCCGCAGGTAGACCACGAGGGCGGGTCGACACAGCAGACGCTACCTGCACCGCAGCACGCTTGCGTATAGTAGCCGCTCGCAAGGCATGTGGCCCCGTGCCGCCCCGGTCGCGTGCCTGCGGCGGTGCCGCCCGCTCACAGTCACGCCCGCTTGGCCGCGACTGCGTTCCCGAGGCCTCGTAATGCGAACGCCCCACGCCCCATCAACACCAGACCGGCGTCCGTTCATGGGCGCCCGAACCATAGCCCAGAGGTGCAGGTTGGAAGTGAAACTCTCTCAACGCGTCCAGGCCGTCCGGCCCT
>DBNU01000047.1 GCA_002299125.1 Proteobacteria bacterium UBA664 | reverse complement strand
CGAGCCTTCGTCTACATCATCCAGAGGTTGTTTTTAATGGCTACAGGTACCGTCAAGTGGTTCAACGAAACCAAGGGTTTCGGATTCATCACCCCCGAGGGTGGCGGTGAGGACATCTTCGTCCATTTCTCCGCGATCCAGTCCCAGGGTTTCCGGACCCTCGCCGAGGGCCAGGCTGTCACCTACGACGTCGAGCGTGGTCCGAAGGGCCTGCAGGCGTCCAGGGTCGTGCCGGTAGGCTGATCGCGCGTAGAGCAGTCAGAGCGAGCAGCGCGAGGGTCAGGCCAGCGGCCTGCAGCCAACAACCCTGTCGATAAGCCAGGGAGGGGGGTAGGTGCCGGCCAAGGCTTTCGGGGCGTGTGTAAGGTTCATCCACACGTCTTGACACGAGTACGAGTCAAGCGGCTCAAAGCCGAGGCCCTGCGGTGACGTGGGGCCTCGGCATTTTTGCACTTCGAGTATCACCCACGCAGTCCGGATGACGATGACGCCGCCCCGCGCACGGGTCGCGGGTAGTCCGCGCGCCTGGCCGGTCGAGCGATGATTCCCGGCTCGCAATCCGCACCTTCCGGAAATGGCCACGGTGTGGGCGATGGCCGCAGGAGCAGGCTGAAATGATTCCCTCCCGCCGCGAGCAGGACACCGAGTTCGCAAAACTGGCGAAGCGCCTGCGTCGCAACGTTGGCCGCGCGATCGAGGAGTACAACCTCATCGAGGCGGGCGACCGGGTGATGGTCTGCCTCTCCGGCGGCAAGGACTCCTACACCCTCCTCGACATCCTGCTCGAGCTACAGCGCAAGGCTCCGGTGTCCTTCCACATCCGAGCCGTCAACCTCGACCAGAAGCAACCCGGCTTCCCGGCCCACGTGCTCCCCGAGTATCTGCGGTCGCGGGGCGTCGAGTACGACATCATCGAGCAGGACACCTACAGCATCGTCAAGCGGGTCATTCCCGAGGGGCGCACCACCTGCGGCCTTTGCTCACGTCTGCGGCGCGGCATCCTCTATCGCTACGCAGCCGAACACGGCATGACGCGCATTGCACTGGGCCATCACCGCGATGACATCCTCGCTACGCTGTTCCTCAATCTCTTTCACGGTGGCAGTCTGAAGGCCATGCCACCGAAGCTCCTGTCGGACGACGGGCGTCACGTGGTGATCCGGCCACTCGCCCTGTGTCGCGAAATCGACATCGCCCGCTACGCCGAGGCGCGGGCCTTCCCGATCATCCCCTGCACGCTCTGCGGCAGTCAGGAACACCAGGAACGCCGGCGCATTCGCGAGATGCTCGATGCCTGGCAGCGGGAGTCTCCCAAGCGCATCGAGAACCTCTTCAACGCGATCGGAAACGTGAAGCCCAGTCACCTGATGGATTCGGCCCTGCACGATTTCCGGGGCCTCGGTGCGCGGGCGACGCCGGCCGCCGGCTGGCTGGTTCCGGTGCCCGGTATGAACGAAGAGGAGGCTGATTCGGCCGAGCCTCTCCCGCGCGCAGCGTCGCTGATGTCAGAGTTCGAGGACTGAAGTCAGCCGTCCCGGACTGTCAGCCCGACGGTTGCCACGTCCTTACCCCGCGGCGTTCGCAAGCGGGGCCTGGAAGGCGGGATCTCGCTCCGCCAGAACGGCCTGCGCATGGCGCGCGAGTAAGTGGCTCACGGGCTCGGGACGATGGAAGTGGTAGCCCTGGGCATAGTGCACGCCAAGTGCACGCACCATTTCCCCGATCGAGTCCGTTTCGATGCCTTCCGCAATCGTGCGCATGCCCACGATGCCAGCCACATCCTGAATGCAGCGCACCGTTGCCAGGGCCACGGCATCGGTCGCCAGACCGCGCACGAATTGTTGATCGATCTTGAGATAATCGACTGCAAGCGTTCTGAGGTAACCGAAAGAAGAGGCCCCACTGCCGAAGTCGTCCAATGCCATGGCACAGCCAAGCCCACGCAGATCGGCAAGCAGCCGCGAGGCCTCCTGGATGTTGTTCACCACTGATGTCTCGGTGACCTCGAAGCAGAGCCGGCCACACAACAGGTGATTCTCCGCGAGGATTTCACGCAAGAAGCCATGAAACTCGTAGTCGTCCAGCGATTGACCGGAAAGATTGATGGCAATGCGGCTGAAGCGTGCAAGGGCCTGCGGATGCTCCCGCATTGTGCGCAGCACGTTGTTTATCACCCAGCGGTCGATACGCGTGGCGACACGGAAGCGCTCGGCCGCGCCCATGAAAGCACCAGGCAACAGCACGCTCCGGGTTTCACTCAGCATGCGGACCAGGATCTCGGCGTGTTGACTGCCCGGGTCGGCGAGGCCACGGATCTCCTGGTAATAGAGCAGCAGACGATCTTCTTCGATCGCGTGCTCGATGCGGGTGACCCAGTCCATATCCGAGCAACGCTGCTGCAGGCAGACATCCTCATCGCGGTAGACGTGGACCCGGTTGCGTCCGGCCTCTTTCGCCCCGAAGCAGCTCACGTCCGCCGCCTTGAGTACCTCGGCTGTACCGCCCCAGCGACCGGGCTCCAACAGCACCAGACCAATACTTGCGCCAATACGGAAACGACGCCCGTCCTGTGCAAAGCGGAGGTCGTTAAGCTGCTGGCACAGTGATTCGGCCATCGCACAGGCCATGTCGCGGCCACAGTTGCGAAGCACCACGCCAAACTCGTCCCCACCCAGACGGGCGGCGATGTCGCCGGCACGCAACCAGTTGCGGAACGCCGCCGCAACCTCCACCAGCAGGCGGTCACCGACGCTGTGGCCACTCAGATCGTTGACCACCTTGAACTGGTCCAAGTCCACATAGAGCATCACGTGCTCCCGGCCGGCACCGACCAGCTCACCCAACACGGCAGCCAGGTGCTGTTCGAACTCGCCCCGGTTCAGCAGTCCAGTCAGGGAATCGTGGCTCGCGCGATAGGCCAGTTCGCGCGTGAGTCGATGCTGTTCGCTCATGTCGCTGAGCACCATCACACAACCAAGCGGATCGCCGCCCGGGCGGCGCATCGGGGCGATTGCCAGCCGCACGGTGCGCGTGTCCCGGCAATTGGGAGACGTGAGCGCCAGACCGGACTGGGTGTGTTCCCTGCCCATGCGCAGGCAGGACTTCAATGCGGCATCCAGACACCAGGGTTCCACCGGCTCGTCGGCGCAGGTCAGTCGCAGCAACTGGCTGGCCCGCAAGCCGCTCATCTGCGTTGTATCAAGCCCCAGCCATGTCTCTGCCGCCTGATTGGCGAACAGGATGCAGCCGCGCAAGTCAGTAGTGATGACCGCATCGGCGATGCAGGTGAGTGTGACCTCGAGGCGCTCACTCTGGGCAGCGAGTTCGTGGGCGAAGCGATCCCGGTCAGTCACATCGGTCAGTACCAGCAGTACGTGAGGCCGGTCGTTCTCGTCGTACTCCTGGGCTGAGCTCACTTCGACATTCAGCAGACCGCCATTGGCTGATCGCGCCAGAAATGGGCTGCGCTCCAGCGTGTGGCCGGTGATGTCCTCGACGACACTGCTGTCGGTGACGCCCGACGGACGCAGGAAATCCTGCCAGCGTCGGCCCAGCATCTGCTCCCGGCTGAATCCCAGCCAATCCAGCAGACACTGGCTGGCGTTCATCACGCGACCATCCGCGCCCACGGCACAGAGCAGGGCCGGGGATCGCTCATACAGGCGCTGAAAGCGCTGCGCTGCGCGCGCAATCTGGCGCTCTGCCTTTGTCTGGGCAGTTTCGTCCAGCTCGAAGCTGTAGAAGCCCGTGACCTCTCCGCCGCGTCGGTCAGGAACCAGATGGACCGTCAGATGACGCTGCTGCCCATTCGGCAGACAGAGTTTGCGCTCATACCTCTGCGCCTCGCCCGCCAAGACGGCCACGTGGTGTGGTGCCTCCGCCTTGGCCGCAGGGGTGCCGATCAGGCGCTCGAGCGGGGCACCGATGAGACGCTGCGCATCCTCGCCCTGTGTGCGCATGAGCGGGCGATTCATATAGCGCACAGAAAGATTGCGATCGACGTGACTGACCTCGATTGGCATCTGGTCGAGGATGCCATTGAGTTCGGTGTTGCTGGCCTCGAGTTCGCGCTCGAGCCAACTCCGCGCCTGCAGTGCGTCCTCGAGGTTGCGGCGGCGCTGCCTCAGTGCAGCGACGGTCAGGCGCCCCAGCGCGACGAGCGTGCTGCGTTGCCATGGTTCGAGACGCCGTGGCGTGGTGTCGATGGTGCAGAGTGTTCCGATGCGAAGCCCGTCGCCGACCACCAGCGGTGCACCGGCGTAGAAGCGGATATGGGGGGCCCCGGTTACCAGCGGATTGTCGCGGAAGCGCGCGTCGTTGTGCGCGTCCTCCACCTCGA
>DBNU01000115.1 GCA_002299125.1 Proteobacteria bacterium UBA664 | reverse complement strand
GCCGGCCGCACTCGGGTTCATCGTCATTCCCGACGCCGACAAAGACACTCGGGGGCAGGCTGCGGCGGGGATGACGGGGCGCGGGGATGACGAGGCGCGGGGATGACGAGGCGGGCATGGAGGGGGATCTTGACGTCGCGGTCATAGCAGAGGCTCGTGTCGGCCACCTCCACGACCAGCAGGATGTCGGCACCCGGTGGGTGCTCATGTCTGCCTTTCCGGGGAGCGCGCCAGGCGCGCGTAGGTCCGCCCTGCACTTGATGACAAGCGCTGCCGGCCGCGATGGAAGCCGCGCCCGGCAGGGCGTGCGCCCGGGTCGGGGGCGTGCTCGTCCGCGCGGCGGGGACTGTCACCCCGTCAATCGAGCCAGAGATCCGCGAGCGCGAGTGGCAAGGCGGCGAAGGGCTCGATGCCGACCACCGCGTCATCGAAGTGGGTGTCGATGGGGCCGTTGATGGCATTCATCGCCCGCGCGTGCGGACTCGCCGGTCGTGCCTGAGTGTAGAGCCTGCGATCGATGAGCTCGCCCACGTAACGCCCCGGCAGGGCCTCGAGATCGGCGTAGGTGGCCCGACCCGCCGGGGGCCGTGCGCGGGCCTCGGTGATGCCATCGGTCACGGGAGAGACCTCCTGGGCAACGGCAGAACGGGCCATGAAACGGACGCTCCGGAGCATAGGCGGGGGGGGCATTGCAGCGCAGCCGCGAACGAGCAAGCACATCACCCTGCGAAATCGCGTTAGCCTGCCCAACCAGCGCATGACGCAACCGACAGGCAGGATGTGATGGCACGCAAGAAGACAGACACCAGGCGCCCGATCGAATCCTACGAGCACCGGGACAAGCAGCGCGTCAACAACCCGCCAGTGGGGCTGGTGACGCCCGACACCGACCCGGACGCGGGGGTGAAGAAGACCTACGCCTACGACCCGCACCTGGACCCGCAACTGGTCTGGGCGGGCAAGGCCGAGCACACTTCGTTCGACGTGCCGACGGTGTCGCTGCATGTCCACTGCTGGAGCAACCGCATGGCGGCGGGCGACAGCCTGCTGGTGATGAACTCGCTGCTGGAAAAGGAGGGCATGGCAGACCAGGCGGACTGGGATTTCCATTCCGGCAAATATCGCGGAAGGACAGGCCAGAAACAGCAAGGGGGAATTCCAGCAGTTTCTTGGAATAGCTCAAGGCTCATTGGCGGAATTGGAGACTTTGTTGGTGATCTCGCAGAGTTTGGAGTTACTGACCTCGAAGGCCCCCTGTGTCAGCGTAGTTGTCGTGTCTGTTTGTTGATGGGGATTTGAGATCCGGGGGCGGCAAGGGAGTGCAGGATGTGTGGGAGGCGGTGCGGCAGGCGAACACCGAGCGCCTCACCCCCGTCTTCGACCGCGATCACCCCATCCGCGCCACGGGCGACATGCGGAACTGGTACACCGGCAAGCCCTGCGAGCGCACCCGCAAGTCGCACATCAACGTCTGCGTTTACGACAGCACCTGGGAGGCCTCGGATGCCTTTGCGCTCGACGACAGCGATGCGGTGATCGCGTGGGTCAAGAACGACCACCTGGGGTTCGAGGTGCTGTACGTCTATCGCGGCGTCGTGCGCAAGTACCGGCCCGACTTCCTGGTGCGTCTGAGGAATGGCGAATTTCTGGTGCTGGAAACCAAAGGCCAGGATACGGAGCAGGACAAGGTGAAGCGCCGCTATCTCGACGAGTGGACGCAGGCGATGAATGCGCACGGCGGCTTTGGCCGTTGGCGATGGGCCGTGGCGAAGATCCCGGGCGAGATTCGGGACATCCTGATGCAAGGCGCGGAAGCGCGAACTGGGCGTACACAGCATGCTGCGGACGGCGCTGCGCGCCGCCGCTGATGCCGGGCGTTCGCGGCTCGGGCCACGGGCCGCTCACGGCCAGAAAAACACCATGAAAATCGCGCGCGGCACACTGGATTGCCCTGGTAACGCCGGTGCCTTGATCTACTGCCGGGACCGTGGCCGTGGCCAGGGCACCGTCAGCGCGCGCCTTCAGCCAAGCCCGAGCACGTCGGCCATGCCGTAGCGGCCCGCTGGCCGCCCCACGATCCAGCGTGCGGCGCGCAGCGCGCCACTGGCGAAGATGCCGCGCTGGCTGGCGCGGTGGCCAATCTCGATGCGCTCGCCATCGCCGGCGAAGATCACGCTGTGATCGCCCACCACGTCGCCGCCGCGCAGGGTGGCGAAACCGATCTCCCCTGCGGGACGGGCGCCCGTCTGGCCTACGCGCTCATAGCGCGCAAGCGCTGCGAGTGGCCGCCCGCGACCACGGGCCACGGCCTCGCCCAGCGCCAGCGCCGTGCCGGAGGGTGCATCCACCTTGTGCCGGTGATGCATCTCCAGGACCTCGACGTCGAACTCAGGACCGAGGGCGCGCGCCGCGCGTTCGAGCAGGCCGATGACCAGATTGATGCCCACGCTCATGTTCGGGGCGTGCATGACCGCCACCGCCCGTGCCGCCGCAGCCAGCGCCGCGAGGCCGGCGGCGTCGAAGCCGGTGGTGCCCGTGACCACGGGCACGCCGGCTCGGCTCGCGACCTCGAGCAACCTGAGTGCAGGGTCAGGACGCGAGAAGTCGATCACCACGTCGCAACCCCTGATCGCCTCACCGAGCGTGCTGGCCGGGAGGTAGACCGGCGCAGCCGCAGCCGTGATCGCCGGCTGCCCGATGAGCGGGTCATCCGGTGCCACCCAGGCGGCGGTGGCAGTCAGATCCTCTGCGGCGGCGACCAGCGCAAGCACCGCCTGCCCCATGCGCCCGCTCGCGCCGTGCATGCCGATGCGGAGCTTCCTGCCAGGATTGGTCATGTCGACCTTCGTGAGATCAGTGTGTGGGACTGCCTGCGCCTCAACCGAAGTTCTCCTCGAAGAACTTGCGCACGCCATCGAGCCAGCTCGTCTCGCGCGGCTGCTGGGCGCTGTCCTCCCCGGACTTGAGGCTGTCCGCGAACCGGCGCAGCAGTTCGCGCTGCTCCGGGTTGAGCTTCACCGGCGTCTCGATCACGGCGCGCACGATGAGGTCCCCGGCACTGCCGCCATGCACCGATGCGACGCCCTTGCCGCGCAGCCGGAACAGCGCGCCGGTCTGCGTCTCGGCCGGGATCTTCAGCATCACCCGGCCATCGAGGGTCGGTACCTCGAGTTCACCGCCAAGTGCGGCCGTGGCAAAGCCGATCGGCACCTCGCAGAAGAGATCGGTGCCATCGCGACGGAAGATGGGATGCTCGGCGACCTGGATGACGACGTAGAGGTCGCCAGTGCCACCGCCACGGGCGCCCGCCTCGCCCTCGCCCGACAGGCGCACGCGATCACCCGTATCCACGCCCGCGGGGATGCGTACCTCCAGGGTGCGCGTCGTGCGCACTCGCCCCGCCCCCGCGCAGCTCCCGCAGGGCTCGCGCACGATGCGTCCGCTGCCCCGACACTGCGGGCAGGTCTGCTGTACCGAAAAGAAGCCCTGCGAGATCCGCACCTGGCCATGACCGCCGCAGGTGGTGCAGGTGACAGGCTGGGTACCCGGCTTCGCACCCGAGCCATTGCAGGTATTGCAGGATTCGGCGGTGGGGATTTCGAGGCTGCGGGTGACGCCGCGCACGGCCTCCTCAAGGGTGAGTTCCAGGTTGTAGCGCAAATCCGAGCCGCGCCCGTTGCGTCCCCCGGCCCGGCCACCACCGAAGATGTCGCCAAAGACGCTCTCGAAGATGTCACCGAGATCCGCGCCCTCGAAGCCCGGACCGCCGGCACCAGCGCCGGCACCCTCGACACCGGCATGGCCAAAGCGGTCGTAGGCCGCCCGGCGGCGTGCATCGGAGAGGACTTCCCAGGCCTCCTTGGCCTCCTTGAAGGCGGCCTCGGCCGTTGCATCATCCGGGTTGCGATCCGGATGGTGTTTCATGGCGAGGCGTCGGTAGGCCTTCTTCAGGGTGGCCTCGTCGGCGTCTCGCGCGACACCCAGCACTTCGTAGTAGTCACGCTTTGCCATCGTGCGGTTTCTTGTTCTCGGTTCGTCGGCAGGACAGGGACTGTGGGAGAGCGCTTGCGGGCAGGCGGGTATCGCGGCCTTTCCGGACCCTTACCGCGATCCCTCTCCCAGAGGAAGAGGGGCCGGGAGAGGGGCAATTGCGGGCAGTCCGGCCTTACTTGCCGACCTCCTCGAAGTCGGCGTCGATGACGTCGTCATCCCGACGACCGGAGGCGGCGCCGGAGGAGCTGCCACCCGCCGGGCCGTCACCGTCCCCGCCCGCGGACTTCGCCTGCTGAGCGGCTGCCAGCCTTTCGGCGAAACCGCTCAGGCGCTCCTGCGCGGATTCGATGGCGGCACGGTCGTCGCCCTTCACTGCGGCCTCCACGGCCGCGACGGCGGCCGTGATTTCCGCACGCTCCGATTCCGGCAGCGCGCTGCCCAGCTCATCCAACTGTGCGCGCACGCTGTGGGCCAGCCCATCGGCCTGATTGCGGGCGTTGACCAGCTCGTGGAAGCGGCGGTCCTCTTCGGCGTGTAGTTCGGCATCCCGCACCATGCGCTGAATCTCGGCCTCTGACAGACCGCTCGATGCCTTGATGACGATGGATTGCGACTTGCCCGTCGCCTTGTCACGAGCGGACACGTTCAGGATGCCGTTGGCGTCGATATCGAAGGTGACCTCGATCTGCGGCATGCCACGCCGTGCCGGCGGGATATCGGCGAGATCAAAACGACCGAGGGACTTGTTGGCGCTCGCCATCTCGCGCTCGCCCTGCAGCACGTGCACCGTGACCGCCGTCTGGTTGTCGTCGGCGGTGGAAAACACCTGCTGCGCCTTGGTCGGGATGGTGGTGTTCTTCTCGATGAGCTTGGTCATCACGCCACCCAGCGTCTCGATGCCGAGAGACAGCGGGGTCACGTCGAGCAGAAGGACATCCTTGACATCCCCGCCGAGCACACCGGCCTGGATGGCGGCACCGGCGGCGACAGCCTCGTCCGGGTTGACGTCACGCCGCGGCTCACGGCCAAAGAAGGCCTTGACCGCCTCCTGCACCCGCGGCATGCGGCTCTGGCCACCGACGAGGATGACGTCCTGGATGTCGGAGGATGTGAGCCCGGCGTCCTTCAGTGCCACCCGGCAGGGCTCGATGGTGCGCTTGACGAGTTCCTCGACCAGCGCCTCGAGCTTCGCCCGCGTGAGCTTCACGTTGAGATGCTTGGGGCCGGTGTTGTCGGCCGTGATGTAGGGGAGATTCACATCGGTCTGCTGGCTGGAGGACAGCTCGACCTTGGCCTTTTCCGCGGCTTCCTTCAGACGCTGCAGGGCCAGCGGATCGTTGCGCAGATTGATGCCCTGATCGCGCTGGAACTCCTCCACCAGGAAATCGATGATGCGGTTGTCGAAGTCCTCGCCACCGAGGAAGGTATCGCCGTTGGTGGACAGCACCTCGAACTGCTGCTCCCCGTCCACCTCGGCGATCTCGATGATGGAGATGTCGAAGGTGCCACCGCCCAGGTCGTAGACCGCGATGCGGGAATCACCGCTGCGCTTGTCCATGCCGAAGGCGAGCGCGGCGGCGGTGGGCTCGTTGATGATGCGCTTGACCTCGAGACCGGCGATGCGGCCTGCGTCCTTGGTGGCCTGACGCTGCGAGTCGTTGAAGTAGGCGGGCACGGTGATCACGGCCTCCGTGACCTTCTCGCCGAGGTAATCCTCCGCCGTCTTCTTCATCTTCATCAGTACGCGCGCGGAGACCTCCGGCGGGGCCATGCGCCGGCCACCGGCCTCCACCCAGGCATCGCCGTTGTCGGCCTCGACCACCTTGTAGGGGACGATGGAGGCATCCTTCTGCACCACTTCGTCCTTGAACTTCCGACCGATGAGGCGCTTCACCGCGAACAGGGTGTTGTGCGGGTTGGTGACGGCCTGGCGCTTGGCCGACTGGCCGACCAGCACCTCGCCATCACTGGTGTAGGCCACCACGGAAGGCGTGGTACGCGAGCCTTCGCTGTTCTCGATGACCCGGGGTTGGCCACCTTCAAGCACGGCCACACAGGAGTTGGTGGTGCCGAGGTCGATGCCGATGATTTTTGCCATGTGTTGCTGCTCCAGAAGGGGGCGGATGCTTCGTTCGTAGGTGACCACGGGGCGCTTGCGGAATACTGCGGGAGCCATCCGTAGCCGGGATGATGTGGGGATGTGGGGCCGAATCGTGGGCTATTCAAGACCCCGGGACCGAAGAAGCTGCGGGGGATGGTGGGGGTGGTGCCGTGCAAGCGGGCCGGCCCCGCGGGATCAGCCAGCTCGCGCTACCACCACGAGTGCCGGGCGCAACAGGCGATCATTCAGGCGGTAGCCCTTCTGCAGCACCCGGACCACGCTGCCGGGCGGGCAGTCGCTGGCCTCCTCCATGCCCATGGCCTGATGCAGCTCCGGATCGAAACGCTCGCCGGCGGCGGGGGCAATCGTTTCCACCCCGGTTCGCCCGACGGCCTCGGTGAACATTCTGAAGGTCAGTTCCATGCCCTCGCGCAGCGCTTGAATATCCGTGGTGACCGCTGCCGCCTGGACGCCGAGCTCCATGCCGTCGCACACGGGCAACAGCTCGGTCACGTAGCGCTCCAGGGCGTAACGGTGGGCCTGCTCGACGTCGCGCTGGGCACGCTTGCGGATGTTGTCTACCTCGGCCCGCGCCCGAAGTACGTCGGCGAAGGCCGTCTCGAGTTGTGATCGGGCCTCCATCAGTTCGCGCTCGAGCAACTCGCCCGGATCGGCTGTGGCGGTCTCCATGATCGGAGGTTGCTGCGGGGCCTGGCCCTGTGCCTCGCCCCCAGCGGACGTGCGTTCGGCTTCGTTCATTGGAAATTCCTCGCTGCTGCCGGTCGCCGCCCGACGTCCGGGCGGGCCCGTGACCGGAGAAATACGTCTACCTGTGAGTCAGGGGAAGCAACGGCCTCGTGGCGAACGACCGCGCCGGCCCCGCGTCATGGATGGGGTGCTAGTGCTGAGCTTTCAAGGCCGAACCGAGCGCTCGCGCGGTGACATCCACCACCGAGACGAGGCGATCGTAGGGCATGCGGGTGGGACCGATAACCCCGAGCACGCCCAATACCCGACCCTCGGCCGTGTAGGTGGCGGTAACCAGGGAGCAGTCGTCGAGCACCTGATAGCCGGATTCCTCACCGATGAAGATCTGCACCCCCTGAGCCTCGAGGGCGAGGTCGAGCAGACGGAGGAAATCGCGCTTGCGATGGAAGGCCTCGAACAGCGCGCGGAGTTTATCGATATCCGCCAGTTCGTTCACGCCCATGAGGTTGGTCTGCCCAGCGACCAGGAAATCGCGCGCGGCAGGCGCGGGTGCCATGCCCTTGTCGGCGAGTTCCACCACCGCCTGCATGCCGCGGTCAAGCTGCTCTCGGGTGCGGTGGATGTCCTTCAGCACCTGCGCACGCAGTTCGCCGAGTTCCAGACCCGCGCACTCGGCGTTGACGTAATTGGCTGCCTGTTCGAGCTCCGGCTGACTGTAATCGCGTTCGGTGTGGATGACGCGGTTCTGTACCTCGGCCCCGTTCAGCACCAGGATCACCAGTACCCGGTTGCCACCCAAGGCAACGAAATCGACGTGCCGAAGCGCGTTGGCATCCTGCCGCGGCACCATCACGATGCTCGCCAGCCGGGAGATCTCCGAGAGCATCGCGCTCGCCCGCGCGATGAGGGCCGGGACCTCCTCCACGCCACGGAGGCCTGCCGTGATGACGTTCTCGTCGTCGGGCGACAGGCGCCGCGCCCGCATCATGGAGTCCACGAAGAAGCGATAACCCTTGACCGTGGGCACACGCCCTGCCGAGGTATGCGGCGACTTGATGAGGCCGAGATCCTCGAGGTCCGCCATGACGTTGCGGATGGTCGCGGCGGAGAGGTCGAGGCGGGTCTCGCGAGCGAGCGTGCGGGATCCGACCGGCTCACCGCCCTCGATGTAGCGTTCCACCAGTGCGCGGAACAGGAGGGCGGAGCGGTCACTGAGGGCGATGACTTGCTTGCTGGGTGTCATGGGCACTTGCGATCACGGACCGAGATGGGGATGGATTGGGGGCGATGGTCCGGCCTTTGGAGCTGCCGCGCCACCCGCTCGATGCAGCGACCGGGGAGACCCCCGACGCACCGCCACATCCCGACGCCAACCCACTGGAACGGCAGGGCTTTATCGACCATCGCCGAAGGCTAGCACTCGCACCCTGTGAGTGCAAAAGCAGGGAGTCCCGATAGGCGTGCCGAAGTGTTAACGTGCCGCCGATTCACGGTGCCGCAGTCCGCAGGGTCCGGTCGGTCGCGAGCCCGGTCCGGGCACGGGAGCAGCCGGCGACCGGATTCGGGAGAAACGGCCATGTTCGAGCGTGTCGGCATCTTCGCCAGGCGGGATGACCCGCGGGTGGCAGACACCCTGCGTCGGTTGCTTGCCTTGCTGCGCGAGCGCGGTGTGGCCGTCAGCGCCGATCCCGTTGCCCGTGAACTGCTGCTCGACACGCCCGACTGCCCCCCACCGCTCGCGCTCGACGGGCGCCCGGGCGAACTCCTCGTCGCACTCGGCGGCGACGGGACCCTGTTGCGCGCCACGGAGTGCATCACCGCGAGCGATACGCCCGTGCTGGGCATCAATCTCGGTCGCCTGGGCTTCCTCGCCGACCTCGCCCCGGGCGAGCTCGAACAACAGCTTCCCGGGATCCTCGCCGGGCGCTTCGTGGAGGACCGGCGCATCCGTCTGGCCTGGAGCGTCCGCCGTGGTGACGACACCGTGGCGGAGGGCCGGGCGCTCAACGACGTGGTGGTGGAAAAGTGGAACTCCCCGCGCCTCATCACGGTGGAACTCACCATCGATGGCGTCTTCGTCAACGAACAGCGCTGTGACGGCCTCATCGTTGCAACGCCTACCGGCTCGACGGCCTACGCCCTCTCCGGCGGGGGGCCCATCCTCGAGGCGGGACTGGGGGTGCTCTCCATCGTGCCGATCTGTCCGCACAACCTGAGCAACCGGCCGATCGTGATCGACAGCTCTGCGCGCATCAGCCTGCGAGTCGAGGGGGGAGGCGAAAGCCAGGCACGGGTGACCTGCGATGGCCGAGACCAACTCACGCTCGGGCCTAACGACCGCGTACACGTCGCCCGGGCAGCGCATGCCGTGCGGCTCATCCATCCCGTGGGCTACGAGTACTACGCCACCCTCCGGGCCAAGTTGCACTGGGGGCAAAGCCCTTGCTGAGTGAACTCCTCATCGAGGACTTCGCGCTGGTGCAGCGCATCCGGCTGCACCTCGACGGCGGGCTGGTGGTGCTGACGGGCGAGACGGGTGCCGGCAAATCCATTCTGCTCGACGCCCTGGGCCTTGCACTCGGCGCACGCGCAGACGGTGGCGTGGTGCGTCCCGGGGCCGAACGCACCGTCATCAGCGCCGTCTTCGAACTCCTCGATGCGCCCGAGGCGCGTAGCTGGCTGGGTGAGCAGGGCATCGAAGCGAGTGAGGGGATTGCCATCCTGCGGCGGCAACTGAGCGCCGATGGCCGCTCTCGCTGTCAGGTGAACGGGCAGGCCGTGACACTCGCCCAGATGCGCGAACTCGCCGAGTGCCTGGTCGACATTCACGGGCAGAACGCGCATCAGTCCTTGGTGCGACCGGAGGAACAGCGCCGGCTGCTCGATGCCTGGGCCGGTCATGCCGGCCTGCTCGCAGTGATGGCGGCAGCATGGACAGAGCATGAGGCGGCCCGCGCCGAGGCCACCGCGCTGGGAGCCTCGCTTGATCCGGCTCTGCGCGAGCGCGAACTGGCACTGCTGACGCACGAGATCGAGGCCCTGCAGGCGCTCGACTGCACCGCAGAGGCACTGTCCTTGCTCGAGCACGCGCACTCTCGCTCGGCCCATGCCGAGTCCCTGCGGGACGGCATGGCGGAATCCCTCGCCTGGCTGGATGAGGCCGAACCCAGCGCTCACGCCCTCATCGGTCGGGCAGAGCGTCGGCTCCGGGATCTCAGTCGCTACGATGCGCGCCTTGGCGTCACTGCCCAGCAGTTGCAGGATGCTGCGGTCCTGGTGACCGAAGCCATCGCGGAGCTTCGCGACCAGGCCGAGTCAGTCGAACACGACCCCGCCGAGTTGGCGCGGCTGGAATCCCGTCTGGCGGCAGTCCACGCAGCGGCCCGCCGGCATCGCTGTGAGGCCGCGGACTTACCGGGGGTGCTGGCGAGGCTCGCGGCTGAGCGCGAGCGCCTCGCCACGGTCGAGGCCAAGGCGCGCGTGCTCGCAGAGCGCGTGGAGATGACCGAAAGGGCCGTCACCGAAGCGGCGGTGGCCCTCTCGGTGGCCCGTCAAGCCGCAGCACCGCGCTTTGCGGCCCTGGTCACCGAACACATGCAGGGACTGGCCATGGCGGGCGGGCTGCTCCGCGTCGCCG
>DBNU01000223.1 GCA_002299125.1 Proteobacteria bacterium UBA664 | reverse complement strand
TGGGTGCTGGTCGGGTAATCGATCACGGGGGCGACTGGGTGGCCGAGGCGCGCGCGGCCGGCCTGCAGCGTGCGGACTGGATCCTCTGCTGCGGCGAGCCCTCAGCGCACTGGGAACGCATGGCGGACTACATCGCACCGCGCGGGACCCTCTGCGCCCTGGTCGATTTTGCCGGCCCGGTGGACCTCAATCTGCTGAAGCGCAAGAGCGCGCGCTTCGTCTGGGAGTTCATGTTCACGCGTCCGCTTTACGGCACCGCCGACCAGGATGCCCACGGGAGCATCCTGTCGCGTCTGGCCGCAGCCGTGGAGGTGGGCCGAATCGTCTCACCGCTCAGGGTCCATCTGGGTGGGCTTTCGGTGGAGAGCCTGCGAGAAGGGCACCGGCGGGTCGAGGGAGGTCACACGGTGGGCAAGATCGCCCTCGATGGCTTTGGCTAGTGCCACCGGGCCTCAGTGCCCGGACGCCTGCGGTCGATGGACTGCAATCACAGCCCCCGCCGAGCCGCAGCCCTCCCGGCGATCTCCGCGAGCACCCGCGACCACTCCTTACTCCAGCAGCAATGGTGATCGGCCCCGGCCACGACCTCGATGCTCCGCGCATCGATGCCACCCCGCGCGACCCAGGAACGGGCAACGATCTCGGGCACGATGGGATCTTCGGCCCCGACCAGATGCAACTGGGGCAAGGCCCGCAGCCGCTCTGCGACATCGGCAGGATTCTGCGAGGCGGTGAGCGGATCGACTCGGTGATGGGCGGTCCAGAGGGCGGTGTCGAGATTGGCGGCCACCGTCAGCAACCATTCCACGTCGGCCAGGCGCGCCGCCAGCAGCGCGGCAAGCGCCCCGCCGCCGGAGTGCCCGATGAGGGCCACGTGCGGGTTGGCCCGGGTTTGCACGAGCTGCTCGATGATCGCGACATAACCATCGACGACCGCTCCCGAGTAGCGATGACTGGTCCAGAGTTCTTCGGAACAGCCCCCCTTGCGAGTCTCCGGTCGCCACTGACAGGGCCGCGCCAGGTAGAGCACGGCCGGCGCGGGATCGCGTGCGGCCAGCAGCAGGGAGATGGGACGCCGTGGGGTCGGGTCGGGCGAAGGGCGGTCGCGGCTCTGCCAGGCATGGCCATCGCCTTCGATGTAGATGTGCAGCGGGTGTGTCGGATCTTCGTCCCGCAGGGCGGCCGTGAGCACGAAGGCCGGTGCCGCGAACTCCACGCGTTCGAAGCGCTGGGCCAACAATTCGCTCCAGGCCTGATCGGCATGCCGGCTGGACGGCAGACAGCCGGTCATGAGCAGTGCGGCCAGCAGGGCCGCCGGACGAATAAATCTGCGTAAGGACATGCGTGCAGTATTCCCATTTTGTGCTGCGTTGTGGGCACGCACTCCACGGCGACTTGTCGGATCCGTGCGCGAGTGCTCAGGTCGCGTTACTGCCGGCCGCTACACTCTGCGATGACTGCCAACCAGGAGAGCACGCATGCAGGGTTTCGAGGTCGCCCGAGTCCGCTTAGGGACCAACTGGTATTGGTCTGCAATTCCGGCGCTACTGCTGTGTGCCCTGATGGCGGCCACTCCGGCCCTGGCGGCGACACCCATCGGTAAGGTCGCACTGTTGCGCGGCACGGCCAACGCCCTGGCCAGCGACGGCAGCAGCAGAATTCTGGAGCAGGATGGCGCCGTGCTGGCCGGGGATCAGATCGTCACCGGCAAGCGGAGTGTCGCGCAGTTGCGGCTTGAAGACGGTACGAAGTTCCTGGTGGGGGCGGAGTCACGCCTCGCGCTGGACGAGTTCGTCCATGGCAAGTCGCGCGACGAGGATCGACTCATCGCTCGCGTAGTGAGTGGTACCTTTCGATTCGTCAGCGGCCTTGTCGCCAAGCAGCGGCGTGCATCGATGAGCGTACGACTCGGCGCCGTGGCTACCGTGGGTGTGCGCGGCACGACGGTAGGCGGTGAAGTGGTCGGCGATTCAGCGGTCGTGGTGCTGCTCGACCCCGAGGACGGTCAGGCCGGAACGGCCATCGATGTCTTCAACGACTTCGGCGAAGTGGCCATCGACCAGCCCGGTTATGGTACGCGTATCCCCGACGCCCGCAGCCCACCGAGTGCGCCTGAGCGCATGCGGTTGCGCACCATCGAAAACCTGCTGGAGAGCATCCAGGCCGCCACCCGTGCCGCGACACAGATGCGTCGCATGCCCTCGCCCTGAGGGCTGGACAGCGGCCCGGTTCCGCGGCCCGGTTCAGTTAGGGGAGAGCGGCGGGCGTTTCACCAGCGATCATCTCGCACCTGCACCCGACCATCGGCGAGGCGCAGGGCGAATACGGCGACCGGCTCGTAGGCGGGCGGTGTGAGCGCCGCGCCTGTACGCAGGCAAAAGCGGGCCCCGTGCCGCGGACAGACAATCCGATCGCCCTCCAGCGGGCCATCACCCAGAGAGTCCCCATCGTGGCTGCACACGTCCTCGATGGCGAACCACTGACCGTCCACGCGCAGTACCACCACCACCACGCCGTTCAGGTCGACCAAGCGCCGCTCGCCGTCCTTGAGTTCCTCGATACCGCACACGTCCTGCCAGTCGGTCATGGGGATCCCTGTACAATGACTGTCAATCTCGGCCGCTTGGTGCGGCCGGGACGGGACCTTCGTGAGGTCAGTAGAGCCCGGTCTGCAGGCGCGCCGCCTCCGACATCATCCCCTGATGCCACGGCGGATCGAAGGTGAGTTCCACCGCGGCCTCGACGACGCCGGGCAAACTCAGCAGCTTCTGACGCACATCGTCCACGAGCACATCGCCCATGCCACAACCCGGCGCGGTGAGGGTCATGACCACCTCGGCACGCATGTCGCCCGGGTGTTCAGCCGCGCCCGCGGTGGGTTCGCTCGGTGTCGATACATCTGCACCGGCGACGTGGGCCGCATGGGCGGCCTGACCGAGGCGCTTGAGCTGCACACCATAGACGAGCCCGAGTTCGACGATGTTGATGGGGATCTCGGGGTCATAGCAGGTGCGCAGCACTTCCCACACGGCCTCCTGCAGATTGAGCCCGTCGATGCGCGCGGCACCGGCACCGGGACTGAGACCGACGGCATCGGCGTCACCCGGCGCGATGCGCGCAAGGTTGCCGTGCACCAGCACGGTGACCGAGCCACCCAGGGCCTGGGTGATGTGTACCTCGGTCCCCTCGGTCAGCGTAATGGGGCTGCCCTCGGGAATGAGTACGGCCGGGCAGTCCCGACTGAGGGACACCGCTTGATGACGACTGGGCTGCATGGCGTTCACTCGGTGGTGGCCACGGTCTCGCCGTGCAGCGCGGAACGTAGCGCATGCCAGCAGAGGGTGGCGCACTTCACGCGGGAGGGGAAAGCGCGTACACCGGCGAGGGCCTCCAGCTTGCCCAGGGAGTCATCTCCATTCAGCAGATCGGACTCCACTGCCGTGGTGAGCATGGTGTGGAAGCGTTCGAAGAGTGGCTCGGCCTCGGCCAAGGTGCGGCCCTTGATGGCCTCGGTCATGAGTGAGGCAGAGGCGACCGAGATGGCACAGCCCTGACCATCGAAGGCCAGTTCCCGAATGACACCATCCGCATCCACCGCGAGCTCGATGGTGAGGCGGTCGCCACAGAGCGGATTGAAGCCCTCGGCCCTGTGAGTCGGAGCTGCCAGATGCCCGAAATTTCGAGGGGCGCGATTGTGATCGACGATGACCTCCTGGTAGAGGTCTTTCAGCGCGAACATCAGACAAGTACCTCGCGGGCGGCCAGGAGTGCAGTGATGAGGGTATCGACCTCCTGCCGCGTGTTGTAGATGGCGAAAGAGGCGCGGGCCGTGGCCGGCAGGCCCAGGCGTTCCATCACCGGCATGGCGCAATGATGTCCTGTACGGATGGCGACTCCATGGTGATCCACGATGGTGCCGAGGTCGTGCGGATGCACGCCGTCGATCACGAAAGACATCACGCCCACTTTCCACGGTGCGGTACCCACCAGACGCAGCCCCGGCACTTCGGTCGCTCGTTCCTCGGCGTAACGCAGCACGGCATCCTCGTGCGTGCGCAGGGCATCGTGGTCGAGACCTTCGAACCAGTCGATTGCCGCGCCCCAGCCGATCACCTCGGCGATGCTCGGAGTGCCGGCCTCGAAGCGGTAGGGGAGATCGGTGTACTCGGTGCCCTCGAAGCGCACGGCGCGGATCATGTCGCCCCCACCCTGCCACGGCGGCATGCGTTCCAGCACCGATGCCCGACCGATCAGAGCGCCTACACCGGTGGGGCCGTACTGCTTGTGGCCGGAACACACGTAGAAGTCGCAATCGATGGCCTGGACATCCACCGGCAGGTGTGCGACGGCCTGGGCGCCGTCCACCAGAACCAGTGCGCCGGCGTCATGGGCGAGACGTGTGAGCTCCGTCACCGGATTCACGGTGCCGAGCGCATTGGACACATGCACGATACCGAGCACGCGCGTGCGCTCGCTGATGAGTCGGCGTGCGGCGTCCAGATCGAGCTCTCCGGCATCGGTCATCGGGATGACCTTGAGCACGGCACCGGTACGCGCGCAAGCCATCTGCCAGGGCACGATATTCGAGTGGTGTTCCATCCAGCTTATGAGCACCTCGTCACCCGGCCGCAGCCAGTGTCCCGAGAGGCTCTGCGCCACCAGATTGATGGCCTCGGTGGTGCCGCGGGTGAAGATTACTTCTCGGGTCTCGCGCGCATTGAGGCAGCGACGCAGCTTCTCGCGCACGGCCTCGTAGGCAGAGGTGGCCACTTCGCTCAGGTGATGCACGCCCCGGTGCACGTTGGCGTTCTGGTGGCGGTAATAGTGCGCGAGGGCGTCGATCACGCAGTCGGGCTTCTGGGTGGTGGCCGCATTGTCCAGATAGACGAGCGGTTGACCATGTACGCGCGTGGCGAGGATGGGGAACTGCCCGCGCAGGGATTCCACGTTGAAAACAGGCTGGCGCAGCAGTGGAGTGCTCACAGCATCTCCTCCAGGGCAAGGCGCTGCGGCAGGTGCAGGGTGAGCATCGCCAGGGCAAGTGCCCGCGCACCGTCATGCGGCATGGTCCGCAGGATCGCGATGGCGAAGGCGCTGGAGAGCAGGCTGCGGGCCGTGGCCTCGTCAATCCCGCGTGAGCGCAGATAGAACACAGCGGATTCGTCCTGCTGACCCACTGTGCTGCCGTGCGAGCACTGCACGTCGTCGGTCTCGATGCCGAGCTCCGGACGCGAGACGGCCTCGGCATGCGGCGAGAGCAGCAGGTTGTCGTTCGCCTGCCGCGCGCTGGCTCCGTCCGCCCCGGGCGCAACCTGCACACAGCCGGTGAAGGCACCGCGTGAATGGCCGTCCAGCAGCCCCCGGAAGCGCATCTGCGAGCGCGTATCGGGCGCGAGGTGTCGCACAGTGAGGTGATGGTCGGCGGCTTGCCGTCCCTTGAGCGCGTACACCCCGGCGAGGTCCACGGAAGCACCGCGCCCGCTCAAGTCCACCGTCGCCTCATAGCGGGCGAGGTTGCCGCCCAGGGCGAGCGACCAGAGAGAGAGTTCGGCGTCAGCCCCTACCCTGGCTGAGGTGCGCTGGAGGTGATAGAGCCGGGGATGGGCATCCTGCAGGACTGCGTGCGAGAGCCGTGCGCGACTGCCGACACGGAGCTGCCGCGACACATCGGCCCCTGCCGCAGATTCAACGCTACCCAGTGAGACATGCCGCTCTACCACCGTGGCGTGCGCGCCGTCGGCGATCTCCACGCAGAGGTGCGTATGTGCCGTGTGTCCGACGCCCGAGTCAGTGCTCAAGAAGATGATCTCGATGGTCACGGCCCCGGCCTCGCGCTCCACCTCGATGAGCGCACCTTCACTGAAGAAGGCCAGATTGAGGGCGGCCGGGCCGTCATTCGCTGCCTCCACGGCAGTGGCGAGCCAAGGGCGGGCGAGCTCAGTATCTTCCTCGAGCAGGCGTGACAGGGGGTGCAGCCTTAGCCCGGGCGGCAGTGCTCGCGTCCCTCGTTCGTCAACGCGTCGGCCATCCACGAACAGGATGCGCGCGTGCGCGCCCAGATCTGTCACGGCCAAGTTCCCGGGATCCAGCTCGCCGGGCAGGGCAGCCGTTGTGGCCACCACCGGTGCTGGATCGAGGGGCTGCCGCAGCCAGTTGCCATGGTTGCTGTAGCGCCAGGCCTCGGTTCGCGCCGTGGGCATGCCAAGGCGCGCGAAGCGGGCAAGGGCCACCCGTCTCGCCTCTAGCACCGCCGGGGCAGCGGCACCCGGGAGCAGCGGCGCGACCCGCTCGAATGCCGCGAGGAAATGTTCAGTGACGGCGGACGCGGACATCAGGCGGCATCCTGTCCACGCAGCCAGTCGTAGCCGCGCATTTCGAGCTCGAGCGCCAGTTCCGGCCCTCCGGACTTGACGATACGGCCGTCGGCAAGCACATGGACCTGATCGGGAACGATGTATTCGAGCAGACGCTGGTAATGCGTCACCAGCAGGAAGGAACGTGCGGCGCTGCGGAGCTGGTTGACACCATCGGCGACGATACGCAGGGCATCGATGTCGAGCCCTGAGTCGGTCTCGTCCAGCACGGCAAGCACCGGCTCCAGCACGGCCATCTGCAGGATCTCATTGCGCTTCTTCTCGCCGCCCGAGAAGCCTTCGTTCACCCCGCGTGACAGAAAGGATTCATTCATCTGCACAATCTCGAGCCGCTTCTTCACGAACTGAAGGAACTCCATCGCGTCGAGTTCCTGCTCACCGCGATGCTTGCGCACCGCATTCAGCGCCGCCTTGAGCATGTAGGTGTTGTTCACGCCGGGCACTTCCACTGGGTATTGGAAGGCCAGGAACACGCCTTGGCGCGCGCGCTCCTCGGGGGCCAGCACGAGCAGATCCTCGCCCTTGAAACGGATGCTTCCGCCGGTGACCTCATAGCCGGGACGGCCAGCCAGAACATGCGCGAGCGTGCTCTTGCCGGAGCCATTCGGGCCCATGATGGCGTGTACCTCGCCTTCGCCAATGGTGAGCGTGAGTCCGCGGAGGATCTGACGATCACCGACACACACCTGCAGGTCGTTTATGTCGAGCATGTGTTACTCCCGTCCGGGCCGCGACGCGCGCGTCCGCAGAGTCAGTCGAAGGAATTCGGTGAGTTGTCCGCCACGAGGAGCCGGCCGCGTGCTCAACCGACCGCGCCTTCGAGGCTCACGCCGAGCAGCTTCTGTGCCTCGACGGCGAACTCCATGGGCAACTCGCGGAACACCTCGCGACAGAAGCCGTTGACGATCATGTTCACCGCGTCCTCGGTACCGATGCCGCGGCTCTGACAGTAGAAGAGTTGGTCTTCGCTGATGCGCGAGGTGGTGGCCTCGTGCTCAACCTTGGCGCTGGGATTGCGCACTTCGATGCAGGGCAGGGTGTGGGCACCACAACGACTGCCGAGCAGCAGGGAATCGCACTGGGTGTGATTGCGGGCCCCGGCGGCGGTCGCGGCGATGCGCACCAGCCCGCGATAGGCGTTCTGGCCGTGGCCGGCCGAGATCCCCTTGGAGATGATGGTGCTGCGGGTGTTGCGCCCGAGGTGGATCATCTTGGTGCCGGTGTCCGCCTGTTGGCGGTGATTGGTCAGCGCGACGGAATAGAACTCACCGACCGAGTCGTCCCCGCGCAGCACGCAGCTTGGATATTTCCAGGTGATGGCGGAGCCGGTCTCGACCTGAGTCCAGGAGATCGAAGAACGTGCGCCGCGACATTCGCCCCGTTTGGTGACGAAGTTGTAGATCCCGCCCCGGCCCTCGGCGTCGCCGGGATACCAGTTCTGCACGGTGGAGTACTTGATGCGCGCATCGTCCAGCGCCACCAGCTCCACCACCGCTGCATGCAGTTGGTTCTCGTCCCGCCGCGGCGCGGTGCAGCCCTCGAGATAACTCACGTGGCTGCCGGCCTCGGCGATGATGAGGGTACGCTCGAACTGTCCGGTATTGGCCGCATTGATGCGGAAGTAGGTGGAGAGCTCCATTGGGCAGCGCACGCCCTTCGGCACGAAGCAGAAGGAGCCGTCGGTGAACACCGCGGAGTTCAGCGCGGCGTAGTAGTTGTCGCCGACCGGCACCACGGTGCCGAGATACTGTCGCACGAGCTCCGGGTATTCGCGCACGGCCTCGGAGAACGAGCAGAAGATCACGCCCGCCTTCGCCAGCCGATCCTTGAAGGTGGTGGCCACTGAAACGCTGTCGAACACCGCATCCACCGCTACTCCGGCCAGCATCTCCTGCTCGCGCAGCGGGATGCCGAGTTTCGCGTAAGTCTCCAGCAGTTTGGGATCCACCTCATCCAGGCTCTTGGGTGCATCCTTGCGGGACTTCGGCGCGGAGTAGTAGCTGATGGCCTGAAAATCGATGGGTGCGTGCTTGACCCGGGCCCAATTGGGCGGAGTCATCCGCAGCCACTCCCGGTACGCGGCCAGCCGCCATTCGAGCAGCCACTCGGGTTCCTGCTTCTTGGCCGAGATGAAGCGGATCACTTCCTCCGACAGCCCCGGTGCCACGGTGTCGGTTTCCAGCTCCGTGAAGAAGCCGGCGGCGTAGTCCTTGCGGACGAGATCTTCGATGTGCTGGTTATCACTGGCCATGGCTTTGGCTCGCCGAATCGGGGCTCGCGGCCACGGTGAAGGATTCACCGCAACCGCAGGTCGCGGTCACGTTGGGGTTATGGAACTGGAAGGCGGCGTTGAGCCCCTCGCGCACATAGTCCACCTGCGTTCCACGCACGAGATTCAGGCTCGTTGGATCCACCACGATGCAGATCCCCTCGCTCTCGAGGCGGCGATCTGCGGCGTTGGTCCCGGCATTCGCTTCGATCACATAGGCGTAGCCAGAACAACCGGTTGGCTTCACGCGCAGGCGCACTTCGGCACCGCCCAGCCAGCGCCGCACATGTGCGGCGGCGCGTGGTGTCAGGGTGATGCCGACAACATCAGGGTCGTCAAACGTGTTCATGTTTCAATCGCTGGTATCACGGGGGTGGGTTGCGTGGCGCGTGGCCCCCCGGTTGAACCACGGCGCAGGATGGGGCTGGTGGCACCGAGGGGGCTGCGTTCGCGTCGGCGTCGCTCGATGAGATCGGCCAGCGTGACACGCCCCAGGAACTCCGCGATGGCGCCCGAGAGGTCTTCCCAGAGGTCGTGGGTGAGACAGCGGGCCTCACCGTGGCAGTTGCGCGCACCACCGCAACGGGTGGCATCCACACTCTCATCCACGGCGGCGATGATCGCCGCAACGGACATGGCTTCGGGCGCACGCGCGAGGAAGTAGCCGCCGCCAGGGCCACGCACACTGCAGACGAGGCCGGTCTTGCGCAGCTTGGCGAAGAGTTGCTCGAGGTATGCCAGGGAGATGTCCTGCCGTGCCGCGATGTCTGCGAGCGTGACCGGGCCCGCCTCGGCGTGCAGGGCCAGGTCGAGGATGGCGGTAACGGCGTATCGGCCTCGGGTGGTGAGTCGCATCGGATTGCCGCTGGCGGGTGTTGTGAGATTGACCCCTCGGTGCGAAGGGCGACGCAGGGTGCCATTCCTGACTATTATGGTCAACCATTGTTCCGCTGCGCATCGTTCTGCGGGGCAACTTTCCGCAGCCCGGGAGGCATCTTGGGCAACCGTGGCGGATGGATGCGAGGTAAACTTCCCCGGCAATGCAGCATGCCCCGGTTTCTGCCGTCCTGACGGTTTTCAACAAGGCTGATGTGCTTGAGTCCGTGCTTGACCGGCTACGGACCGAGGGTGGCCCGTTGCTCAGGGAAGTGGTGGCCGTGGACGACGGCTCCACCGATGCCTCCCGTGCGCTGCTGGCAGGCTACGCTTCGGGTTGGCCGGCGCTCCGGATCCTGCACGATGGCGATAACCGCGGGCCCAGCGCCCGTTTGAACGAGGGAGCTGCCGCGGCACGGGGCGAATGGCTGTTGCTCCTTGACGCCGACGCCATCCTGCGTCGCGGCGCATTCGCCGGAATGTACCGGCTGGCCTGCGCCCACGCCCTCGATGCCCTGCACGCGCGGGTCAAGCGGGTAGCCGACCTGCCGGCCGGCGAGGCCCTCGGGCCGTTCCCGGTCGATCCGGGCCTTGAGGTCTCGGAGCGTCCGCTGGCCACGCTCCTCGAGCGCCGCGGACGGGTGCGCATGGCCTGGTTGGTCCACCGTGATTGCTTCCAGCGCGCGCATGGTGCCGATCCCGGGATCTTTGTGC
>DBNU01000144.1 GCA_002299125.1 Proteobacteria bacterium UBA664 | reverse complement strand
GCTGCATCCTTCATCGACTGCATCACTTCCATCTGATGGCCACAGCCATCGCACTGGTATTCGTAGATCGGCACCTTGTCGTCTCCTGGGGGTGAGCCCGCTCCGCCTGAGCATGCGGTCACGGACAACTCAGGCGCGGAAGGATAATCCAGGCACCGGTCGTGTGAGCAGCGCGTCGGCCTCTCGACTGCACGCGGCATCGGCTATGCTCCCGCCCCCGTAGCCCGGCAGAACGGGCCGTTAGCTCAGCCGGTAGAGCAGCGGACTTTTAATCCGTTGGTCGATGGTTCGAATCCATCACGGCCCACCATCGGGGCGGGAATGGCAGGGCCATGCCCCGCGCAGCCGGGCCGCCAGGTGCTGCGCGGTCGGCGCGTGCAGGGCGCTGCTTCAAGCACTCGCAGGCGGGTGCCGATAGCACGCCCAGACACGTTGCGCTGAAAGCTCAACGTGCGGCGTGCAAACGGCAGGGACGCCAGCCACCCGATGCAGATCCGGCAACGATTCCTCCTGATGGGCCTGCCCGGGCTCGTCGTTCCGCTCGCTGGTCTGGCGGCCTCGGCGCTGTGGCTGCAATGGTCGGCCGATGAAACGGCCGCCGTGCGGCTGGCCCTCGTGCAGACGCGCGCGCTGGCCCAGGGGGTGAGCACAGCACTCGCGCGCGCGGAGGAAGACCTCGACCGGATGGTCGCGAGCGAGCCCGCGCTCGCAGACCTGGCCACCCAAGGGTCGCCTGCCGCAGCCGCGCTCGATGCGCTGCTCATGCGTCTGGGGCGCGCCTGGCCGGCCTATGGGGCACTCCGCGTTGCGCCGCCAGCGGCGCTCCCGAACCAAGGTCCTGTCAGTCCGCGCGAGCAACCCGCGTGGATGCTGGATCTGGATGCGTCGCGTCCCTCGCAACTACTGCCGGCCGGTGTGTTCACCCCTGCGGCCGCAGGTCCCGTGCTTGCCCATCGGATCGGCGTGCGGGGACCGTGGTTGCTCGCGGCCGTACCGGTGGTGCTGCCGCTGGCAGAAGATCGCATCGAGGCACCGCCGTCACTTGCCCAGCCTCTGCTGTGGTTGCTCGACGGCGAACGTCGCATCCTCGCGGCCAGCCATCCCGGGCACGTGCCCTGGTTCCTGGCACCGGCGGAACTGGACGCCCTGCTGGCTGCCGGTGCAGCGGGCCAGGTCCATCGTCAGCGCGTGGGCGCGCTCGACCTCGGCGGCCTCGCCCGGCCACTCCCGGGCGGCCTCACGGCCGTGGTGCTCATCCCGCGCGCAGAGGTGTTCGCCGCGAGCCGCTGGCTGCTCGCCGGTCTTGGCGGGGCCTTCGGGGCCGGTCTCTTGCTGTGGTTCCTCCACGGCCTGCTCGCGCAGCGCCTGCTGGTGCGCCCCATCGAAGACCTGACCGAAGCGGCCCGGGCCTTCGTGCGCAACGATGCGGGCCCGGGGCTGCCCGTGTCCCACCAGTCGGACGAGATCGCGGCGCTGGCGAGGACGCTCGAGGATGTGCGCCGCCATCTGCGCGAATCCAGTGCCGAGGCGCATCGCCTCATCAATGCGGATGCGCTCACCGGCCTGCCCAACCGGCGCTACATCATGCAGCGCCTCGCGGCCGAGATTGCCCGACTCGAGCGCCGGGCCGAAGGTTGCTTCGCCCTGATGTTCATCGATCTGGACAACTTCAAGGGCATCAACGACAGCATGGGCCACAAGGCCGGTGACCGGCTGGTGGTCAAGGTGGCGCAGCGGCTGGTGCAGGCGATCCGCGCCTATGACAGTGTCGTGCCGCCCGATCTCGATCAGACGGAGAGCGATACATCCACCTCCCTGGTCGCGCGCCTCGGCGGTGATGAATTCCTGCTCATCCTCAACGACCTCAAGCAGCCCGAGGATGCCGCACGCATCGCTCAGCGCCTCTACGCGGCCTTCGATGAACCCGTCGGCATCGATACGCTGCAGGTCCATGTGGGCATGAGCATCGGCATCGTGCTGCACCCGGGCAGCGGGGATACCGCCGAGCAGCTCATCAAGAACGCAGACGTCGCCATGTACGCGGCCAAGGGTGCGGGCAAGAACCAGTTCCGCTTCTATGAGGCGAGCATGGAGCGCTTTGCACGGCGCACCCTGGAGATCGAGAACGCCCTCCGGCAGGCGCTCACCGGTCAGGGTCTGAGTCTGTGCTTCCAGCCACTGTTCAGCCTGCCGGATCGGCACTTCCGCGGTGCGGAGGTGCTGGTGCGCTGGCAGGACCCGATACTCGGGACCTTGAGCCCGGCAGAGTTCATCCCGGTGGCCGAGGCCTGCGGGCTCATCCACGAACTCGGCAACTGGGTGCTGATCGAGGCCCTCACGCAGCTTCGCGACTGGAAGCGCGCCGGCCTCGATGCCGGACGACTCTCGATCAACCTCTCGACACATCAGGTGGAGGCCGAGGGCCTGGCCGACCGCGTGCTGTCGCTGCTCAGCCGCATGGAGGTTGCGCCTCAGGAAATCGAGTTCGAGCTGACCGAGACGGCCGTCTTCCGTCATCGTGCAGTCGCCGTACGCAACCTCATCGCGTTGCGCGAGGCCGGCGTGCGCTTTGCTCTGGACGACTTCGGCACCGGCTATTCCTCACTCTCCTGGGTGCAGCACTTCACGGTGGACGCGGTGAAGATCGACCGCAGCTTCGTGCAGGCCATCGGCAGTCAGGAACGTCACCGCGCAGTCGTCGCGAGCGTGGTCGAGTTGTGTCGGCGGCTGTCGCTGGACGTGGTCGCCGAGGGGGTGGAGAGCGAAGAGCAGGTCGAGGCCCTGTGCACACTGGGTTGCACCCATGGCCAGGGCTATCACCTCAGCCATCCGCTTACAGCGGAGGCCCTGGCCGCCTTCGTGCGCGGCTTCGCGGTCGGCCACGCCGGTACCGCGGTGGCCGCGCCCGCACATCGGCGCACCGGCTGAGGCGAATGCTTGTGCGCGTGAGGCTGGCGCGGCACTGATCAACAGCATCTCTTCAAAGACCGTTCCACGAGGATTTGCAGGCGCACACCGTCATCCCCGCGGCACACCGCACTCGGCGCGCCCGCCGCGCGCATCCTCAGCGTTCGCGCATGGCCTCTCCCAGCCCGCGATAGACGGGCTTGAGCAGGTACTCGAGCACCGTCTTCTCGCCAGTCCGGATGGCCGCCTGCACGGTCATGCCGGGGACGAGTCGGTTGCGGCCTGGATCCGATCCAAGGTAGCCCTGCTCGAGCACGATCTCCGCCCGGTAGTAGGGGCGCCCCTCGCTGTCGAGATAGGTGCTTGGCGAAACGCTGCGCAGACTACCCTCGAGGTTGCCGAAGCGCTGTGACTCGAAGCCTGCGACGGTGACATCCACCCGCTGCCCCGGGCGCAGGTATCCGATGTCCTTGGGTTCCACACGGGTCTCGGCGAGCAGTTCGCCATCAGTGGGCACAAGCTCCAGCACCACGGCGCCCGGTTCCACCACCGACGACAGTGTGTGCACGTTGAGTGCCTGAATGAGGCCGCCGACCGGTGCGGTGATCGCCGTACGGTCGAGGCGATCAGTCAGGCGCAGGCGTTGCGCCCGCGCCTCGGCAAGCTCAGCCGCCGCTTGCTCTGCCTCCAGCCGCAGATCCTGTCGCCAGCGGCCTCGGACCTCGGCCATCTTCTCGTCGGTGGCCGCGATACCCGCGCGGGCAATGGAGATCTCGGCCTGCACGGCGTGCAACTGGCTCACGTTCTGCGCCAGGTTGGCTTCCGCGGTGAGCGTATCCACCCGGGCGATGGCACCGCGGCGATGACCCTCGCTCTGCAACCGCTGGCGCTCGCGCAGCATGTCCACCGACTGCTGGAGGGCCTTGACCTGCGCGCCCTTGGAACTGACCTCCTGTGCGAGCCGCCGGCGCTCGGCCTCGATCACCGCAAGCTGCTCTGCCAGCGCCGCCCGCTGTTCGGTGAACAGGCGCTGCTGCAACGGATCCTCCGCCACCATTCCCTGTAGTTCGTCGGCACCCGTGAGCAAGGCCTCCAATCTGCCGAGACGTGCCTCCAGGGCCCCGGCACGGGCCTCGATCTGCTGCACCTCACTGGCGCTCGCATGCCGGCTGAGCTCAATGAGCAGGTCGCCCGCGCGCACATGGTCACCTTCGCGCACATGCACGGCATGCACGATCCCACCCTCGAGATGCTGGATCCGATGAATGCGCTCGGCCGGCCTGACGCTGCCTTCCGTCCTGGCCACCTCCACCAGTGGCGCAAAGCCGGACCAGACGATGGATCCCAGCACCAGCGCCGCCGTGAGCAAGGTGCCGAATACGAGCACGGTCGGTAGCCGCCCCTCCTCCAGCTCGATGACCTGCGACAGGACGCGTCCACGCAGATGGTGCGCACCTTCACCGTTGGACGTTGGGCTCACGCTGGCCAGCATCGATCATCCCTCCCGGCGCACGGCCGGCTGTTTCGGCGCGAAATACTCGTCGGGTGTCTGCACAGCCTTAAGCATGCCGCGCTCGATGACCACCACACGATCCGCCAGCCGCACATGGCTCGGGCGGTGCGTGACCATCAGGATGGTGGCATGACCCTTGATGGCCTGGAGCGCGAGCATCAACGCCTCGTCACCATCGTTGTCCAGACCGGAGGCCGGTTCATCCAGCAGCAGAATGGGCGAATCCACCACCAGCGCGCGGGCAATGCAGATGCCGCGGATGAGGCTCACGGGCAGGCGGACGGTGCAATGATCGCCAACCTGAGTCCTGAAGCCCTCCGGCAGTGCCTCGATGGCCTTGAGGATGCCGGCGCGGAAGCAGGCGCGGCGAAGGTCGTCGTCGGTTGCCAGCGGGTGGCGCAGCCGCAGGTTCTGCGCGATGGTGCCGCGGAACAGCGAAGGCTGCTGCGGCACGTAGCTCACCAGTCGGCGCAGATCCGCGACATCGAACTGCCGGGTATCGATGCCGTCGATGGCCACCGTCCCCGAGGCGATGGGGTACATGGCGTTCACCAGCTTCAGCAGCGTGGACTTGCCGGCCCCGTTGCTGCCGGTGATCGCCACGAAGCCCCGCGCCGGCACCTGGAAGCTGACGCCGAGCAAGGCCGGATCGGCATCGGCACCGTAGCGGAAGCTCACCCGATCGAAGCTGAGATGCCCCTTGATCTCCTGTGCGAGCAGCATGGATTTGCGCCCGCGTCGCTCCACCGGCAAGGTCATCAACTGATTGACGTCGCGGATCGCGGCAGAGATGGCGTCGAAGCGGAAGGCTGCCACGAAGAGCCCCTGCAAGGGTGCCTGGACCCGCCACATGAGGGTCATGCTGGCGATGAGCGCGCCCACCGAGAGGTTGCCTGCGAGCACGGCCAGGGTACCGAAGCCGAGCATCGCCACGGCCGCCAGAGCCGTGACCAGATTGGTGATGCCATTGAGCAGGGCCTGATCCATGACGGTCACCCGGGTTGCCTCTGCCTGCTCGGCGGTGGCGGCCGCAAAACGCTCCCGCCACAGGGGCTCGGCGCTCAGTGCCTTCAGCTCCCGCAGGCCGGCGAAGGTCTCCATCAGCATCTGCTCGCGCTGCGTGCGCGCGACGGCCGCCGCCCGGAGGCCGCGCCGAATGCGCCCGATGCAAAGCCAGGCGACCAGGGCATAGCAGGCACCCGCCACCACCGGAATGATCGCCAGCCAGCCGCCCAGCCATGCGAGGGTTGCGAAGAAGATGGGCAGCGCGGGGAGTTCGATGAGTGACACCAGCGCGCCACCGGCGAAAAAGTCCCGCAGATTGTCGAACTGACGGATCTTGCCAAGCTGCGCCGCGAGCGGCGAACGCTCTGTCATCACCGGTGACAGATGCAGAAGCTGCCGGAAGGTGCCGGTGCTGAGCAGGTAGTCCACGCGGCCGGCGAGCGTGCCCAGCGTCCAGGCGCGCAGCATCCGCAGACAGAGCTCCAGCACGAGCACGAAGGCGATGCCGCCGACCAGCCACGGCAAGGAGGTCAAGGCACGGATGCCGATGACCTGATCGTAGACCGCCATGATGAAGATGGGCACCGCGATGGTGGTGACGTTCAACCAGAAGGTCATCGCCATCAGGTGCAGGAAGAGGCCACCGAAGCGACCGGTCAGGCGCGTGAACCAGGGCTCGCCGCTGCGCTCCGGTGCGCCCGCGAGGGCTTGGGTCTGATCGAAGACGAACAGGCGACCCGAGCACGGCAAGATCCCTTCGCCCTCGGCGCGGGCATTGCCGTCGAACCAGCGGAATCGATCACCATTCCGCTGCCGCAGCAGGAGCAGCTCGCCCCCATCGCCCACGAAGAGTGCCGGCAGCAGGCGCGGCTCTGGTGGCCGGCCAGGCGTTGCACGGGATTCGTGTGTCACATATCCCAGGTGCACCAGCAGGTTGCGCAGGTCCACGAGATCGAAGGTCGCTGCGTGGTGCGGCAGGGACTCGATGAGCGGCGCTTGCCAGTCGCGCAAACTCTGGTCATGGATGAAGACAACAAGGCAGCCGAGCAGCGGGGACAGCCGCGCCACCTCATCGAGGTCACCACGACGGATCGCCTGGGCAACATCCTCGGTCAGGATCGGCAGATTCAGGGCGGCGTTCATGCGGGTGCGGCCAGATTGCGCAGGAGCCGCAGCCGGGCCGGATCCTGGCGCGGCCCACTCTGGGGCCCGGTTTGGGGCAGCAGGCGCCCGTCGCGCAGCTCGTAGTGCTGCTGGCAGATCCGCTGCAACGACGGCCGGTGGGAGACAACGATAAGTGTGTGCTTGCGGGAAAGGGCAACCAGCAACTCGCGCAGGCGCCGGTCATTGTCGTCATCGAGGCCGGTATTGGCATCATCGAACAGGATGATGGAAGGCGTGCCGACGAGCGCACGCACGGTGACAAGCCGCTGGGCGAAGCCCTGCGCCATGGAGTGCGCCACGTCGCCGTTGATTGTGGTGTCGAGGCCCGACGGGAGGCTACGCAGTGTGGTCTCGAGGCCAAGCTCGCCGCACAGACGCATGGCGTCGTCCATTGCATCGCCGCCGCGCCCGAGGGTCATGTTCTCGAGCATGTCGCCAGTGAAGAGCACACCCTCCTGTGGGATGAGCGCGATCTGCGGGCGCACGCGCGCGCGATCGAGGTCTGCGATGTCCGCACCATCCAGCAGGATGCGGCCCTCGTCAGGCACGACAAATCCCATGATGAGATTGAGTAGCGTGCTCTTGCCTGCCCCGTTCGGCCCGGAGATCGACACCGAGCTGCCGGCTTCCACCGTGAGGTCGATTCCGCTCAGGAGGGGCGTGGTCGCACCGGGATAACAGAAGCTGACGCCTTCGATGTCTATTCGGCCCCGCAAGCGACCCGGGTCCTGCTGGCCATCCGCTGCTTCGGGTGGCAGGTTCAGCAATTCGCGGAGCTTCTGCTCACGATCCGCCATGCCCTCACGCTGGGTCCAGAAGGCAAGCGCCCTGAGCGCCGGTTGCAGGACCCGGCCGGCCAGCATCGTGCCCGCGGCGAGCGCGCCGATGGTGAGGCTGCCTTCGATCACGTTCAGGCTGCCGATGGCGACAAAGGCCACCATGACCGCCTGCGAGAACGTAGTGGCCAGGCCCTGGATCAGGGCGTTCACCCAGACGAACTCATGCACGGCGACGGCAGAACTCCGTTGCAGACGCTCGTAGCGCCTTTGCATCTGCGCCTCGAGTGCCAGCGCCTTCACGGTGTGGATCCCGCGCAGGCATTCGATGATGAAGTTCAGGCGCCGCTCATGGTGGTCCGCCTTGGTTCCGATGGCCCGCCGCAGCGCCCGGCCGGCGATGTAGGAAAAGAGCAGGAAGACGGCGATCATCACCAGCGGCACCAGCACCAGCGTGCCCGCGAACTGCCAGATGAGGGCGAGAAACAAGAAGACAAAGGGCAATTCGACCACCAGCAGGGCCGAGCCGCCGTGGTGGAAGTCGCGCAGGCCTTCGATGGCCTGGAAGCGCTCGAGCCAGGCCCCGCGCGCATCGCTGTCAAAGGCGGCGAGGTCGGCGTGCAGCACGGCCTCCATGGCCTGTATGCCGCTGTGGTATTCGTAGTGGGCGCCACGACGGGCAAGGATGGCTGCGCGCGCATGACTGAGCAGCGCATCGACAAAGGCCACCACCACGAGCGCCGAGACCAGCACCGCAAGCGTCGGGAAGGAGGCGTTCGGCACGATGCGGTCGTAGACCTGCAGGGTGACCAATGGCAGGGCGAGTGCCAGCAGATTGCTGGCGAGCGATGCCGCAAGCACATCGCTGCGTCGCCATGCCGCCGGCGCGCGCGCGTGATGTCGTCCCTGACCTGACATCGTTCCTTCCCCGGCTCCGGCGGTTGCCCCATTGGCCAGGACGCCGCCGTCTCAGGGCTGCTTCCTGCCATCCCTTCCGGTTAGCGACCGTGCAGGCAGGCGGCTTGATGCGGGTGAGCCGTGCGCGACCCTCTACGCT
Organism: Proteobacteria bacterium UBA664; assembly: GCA_002299125.1. Taxonomy (GTDB): domain Bacteria; phylum Pseudomonadota; class Gammaproteobacteria; order UBA7966; family UBA7966; genus UBA7966. Next base: position 860 of record DBNU01000144.1, on the reverse strand, counting down.
TGATGCCGACGCGGGCCACCGGCCGACGCCACGATTCCCGCCCGCGCGGGAATGACGAGAACTCGACCGTCATCCCCGCGCGCCACCCGTCATCCCCGCGCGCCACCCGTAATCCCCGCGCAGGCGGGGATCCAGTTCAACAGGCTGGGGTCCTCTGCCACCGGGCATATAGGTCACCTCGTGGATGCGTCATCACCACACGATGCGCTCGATCTGCTCGAAGTTGAGCGAGGAGCCATCGGCGAGGGTCAGCGTCCCCTGTGCGTCTGCGCTCAGCTCGAGGAAATTCTCGCCCGAGGCGCTGACGCTGCCGCTGGCGAGGGAGAAGGTCCAGCCGGCACCCACGGCCCCACCGTCGGCACCCTCGAGGCGCAGCACGTCGCGGCCTTCACCACCGACGTAGTGATCACCGCGACCATCGCCGTGACGGAAGAGGAAGAGGTCATCACCGGCACCGCCGTAGGCGAAGTCACCATCGCCAGCCCCGCCCCACAACGTGTCATTCCCAGTCCCGCCGTGAAGAATATCTCTACCGGCACCGCCGATAAGAACGTCATCGCCGTCCCCGCCATCCAGGAAGTCGTTGCCCGCGCCTCCGTCGAGGACGTCGTTGCCCGCCCCGCCGAACAGACGATCATTGCCGGCACCACCCAGAAGGCGGTCATTGCCGGCACCACCCTCGAGCAGATCGTTGCCCGCGCCCCCGTCGAGGACGTCATCGCCGTCCCCACCGAACAGACGATCATTGCCGGCACCACCCAGAAGGCGGTCGTTACCATTGCCACCATGGAGTTCGTCGTCACCGGCACCGCCTAGAAGAACGTCATCGCCGTCCCCACCATCCAGGAAGTCGTTGCCCG
>DBNU01000013.1 GCA_002299125.1 Proteobacteria bacterium UBA664 | reverse complement strand
TGAGCACCGCCTGCCGGCAGGCGGACGGGAGCTGGGTCGCTCAGCAGTAAGAGACGCCCTGCCCAGGAGTGGTTCAGCCCAGAGTCGTAAGTCTCCCACCCCCGCAGGCAGCGGGGGTGGGAGGCGGTCCGAGACTCCTCAAGGCCTGGTGACTGGCGAGTCGGTCACACGACCAGCCGGCATCCGGATTCAGGCGTAGTGCCCAGCCCCGGCGGCGGGAGCCACGACCGTCAGCAGTTCCAGCCAGTGCAGTACCGGCAGTTCCGTGCCGGCCTGCAGGTGCGCGATGCAGCCGACATTCGCGCTGGCGATGCAGTCCGCGCCGCTCGCCAGCAGGCCATCGAGCCGCGCCTCGCGCAGGCTCTCGGCGGTGTCCGGGTACAGCAGTGAATAGGCCCCGGCCGAACCACAACAGGGCCCGCCGCCCCCAGTTACCAGACGCACCCCAAGACCGCGCAGCAAGGACTCGAGCGCTGCGGCACCAACCCCGCCGTGTTGCAGGGAGCAAGGTGCCTGCAAGGCCACGTTGCGGTAGAGATCGCGCGCTCTGAGTCGGCCGCTCGGCAGCGCTGCCAGGATGGCGACCGGATCGACAAAGCGCGCCACGACCGCAACCGCTCGCGCCTGCCAATCCGGCACATCTGCCAGAAGATCCGGCCAATCGTGCACGAAGGCGGCGCAACCGCTGGCCGTCAGGGTGAACTGATCCGCACCGGCGGCGAAGGCCGCTTCCAGGGCCACGATCTGGCCCTGGATGAGTCGCCGCGCGCGCGTGCGCTCATCCAGATGCTCGGGCAGGGCACCACAGCAGCCCGCCCCGGAAACGCCCATCACCGAGCCACCCGCGCCATTCACGAGCGCCGTGAAGCAGGCGTCGATCGACGGCAGCAGGGCGGGCTGCACGCAGCCCGACAACAGCGCGATACAGGGCAGATCCGGAGGCAGATCCCCGGGGTCCGCAGGTGGCTTCAGCGGGGCCTCTGCCGCTGGGTGGGAGATCGGATCGGGCGCTGTCACGGCTACCGGCGCTGACCGCACCGGCGGGAGCAGCCGCGCCAGCGACCGGGGTAGCCAAGGGCGTAGCATGCGATGAATACCCACCAGCCCAGCAAACAGCCGGCGATTGAGCAACACCGACACCAGCACGGCCCGGGTGAGACGTGCATACCAAGGCCGTGCGACCGCCTCGGCCACCGCCTGCCGACCGAGGCCCGCGATGCGGTGATAGGGCACACCGGAGGGACAGATCGACTCGCAGGCGCGACAGCCGAGACAGTGATCCAGTCGTGGACGGACCGCCTCGGGGGCGGCCTGCCCACGCGCCAGCAGTCGCACCTGCCAGATGCGCCCCCGTGGCCCCTCGCGCTCATCACCGGTCAGGCCGTAAGTCGGGCAGACGGCGTTGCAGAATCCGCAATGCACGCAGCGACTCGCCAATTCCTCTGCCTGGATGAGCCAAGGGGACGAGGCCTCCGGGGCGGCGGCGTGACAGGGTGGTGTCGAATCACTCATGTCCGTCATCCTGGCCTTTGGGGGTATGGCAGCCCAAGCAGGCCGATATTGAACAAGCCAGCCGGGTCCAGTTCGCGGGCCAGCGCGCGGTGCAGCTTGAACTCGTCCTCAGGCAGCCAGGCAAAGGGGGGCGCGGCAACCGGCAGGGCCCGCCCACCTGCGGCCCGGGCGGCTGCAAGCACGGTCGCAGCGGGCAGATCCGCGGGCGTGCGCCACCACTGCAGGGCACCACCCCAGTCGATCACCCACGTACCGGGCAGGGTGAGGGGTGGCGTGCCGCGGGGGACGAAGACCCGCCAATGTCCCGCGACCGCAGCGGGACCTGCACCGCGCCCCGGATGGCGATCCACAGCGGGGGAAGCCGGCTCCGGCAGGTCGCCGACCGTGTGGGTACCGGCTTGCGGCATGCCGCCAACCTGCCCCGAGGCGAGCGATGCCAGCGGCAGGTGGCCGGCCCGCAAGGCCTGCCAGAAATCGGGCGCGACTTCGCTGAAGTCAGGGCCGAGGGCACGAACCGCGGCCTCGACCACCGACGGCTCGCCCTCCAGACGCAGGTGCAGATGGTCACCGGCGAGGGCCGCACCCGTGACGGGCCAGTCAGGCGGCTCCAGTTCCAGCAACCGACGAAATCCCTCTTCGGGATCGATCACCGCGCACAGCCAGCGCGAACTGGCGGGGAGCGGTGCCACCCGCAGGTTGATTTCGAGCAGCGCACCGAAGGTCCCGCAGGCCCCGACCTGCAGACGCGAGACATCGAAGCCGGCCACGTTCTTGATGACACGCCCGCCAAAGCGCCCATCGATCAGCCGCCCGCCGGGGGCAGTGAGCAGACGTACGCCGAGCACGCCATCGCTGACTGAACCCAGCCACGGCCGCCCCGGGCCCGAGAAGCCTGTCGCCACGGCACCGCCGACGGTGGATGAAGCCATCGGCAACCACGGCTCACCAAGCAGGCGTTGACGCTGCCCGGCCAGGATGGCCTCGAGTTCAGCGAGTGGCGTTCCGGCAGCAACACTGACCACCAGCTCATCGGGTTGCCAGTCGATGACCCCGCTGAGTGCGGTGATCTCCAGCGGCTCGGGCAACTGCTCGGGCAGCGGGCGAATGCCTCGCGTCCCCGCCCCGCGGACGGCGAGTGTCCTGCCGGCGGCGAGGGCAGCGGCCGCCTGGCGCTTCAAGGCCTCCACCCGGGTCTCATGCATGGCCCCGATTGTATGCCGAAGGCCGGGCGGGCCGGGATGCACCGCAGCGGCCCTGTGGCCGGTAGAGTGCGCGTGTGGACTCAGGCGGGACCGGATCCCGAACAACACCACCTCGGCGCAGGGCAGCGCTTTGTGTCAGCCTTGCGTGCTCTAGAGTCCGCCCCGCGCGATTCCGACCACCGAAGGAGCGAGGGCCCGCGCATGGCCGGCCGCATCCCGCAGTCATTCATCGATGAGGTGCTCGCCCGCACCGACCTCATGGCGGTCGTGGCCGAGGGAGTGCGCCTCAAGAAGAGCGGGCGTGGCTACCTCGGCCTCTGCCCCTTCCACAACGAAAAGACGCCATCGTTCAGCGTCAACCCCGAGCGCGGCTTCTACTACTGCTTCGGTTGCCATGCCTCCGGCACGGCCATCACCTTCCTGATGGAACACGAGCGCCTGGATTTCCCGGAGGCGATCGCCGATCTCGCCTCGCGGGTTGGCCTCACCGTGCCGCGGGAACACGAGCGGAGCGCCGAAAGCGAGGCCTCGGCCGGGCTGGCGCAACGCCTGTATGCCCGCAACCACGAGGCCATGGAGTACTTCTGCCGTTGTCTGCGCACGCACCAGGAGGCGCGACTCGCGGTGGATTACCTCAAGGGGCGCGGACTGACCGGGCTCATCGCCCGAGACTTCGCCCTCGGCTTCGCCCCGCCCGGCTGGGAGCAGCTCAGCCGCAGCCTTGGCACCACGGCCGAGGCGCGCGCCGAGCTCACCCAGGCCGGGCTGCTGATGGAACGTGAGGACGGCGGCCACTACGACCGCTTCCGCGAGCGCGTGATGTTCCCCATTCGCGACCCGCGCGGGCGCGTGACCGGCTTCGGCGGCCGGGTGCTGGGCGCGGGTGAACCGAAATACCTGAACTCTCCCGAGACGCCGATCTTCCACAAGGGGCGAGAACTCTACGGCCTCTGCGAGGCGCGTCAGGCCGGTGCCAGCGACACCTGGCTCCTGGTGGAGGGCTACATGGACGTGATCGCCCTGGCCCAGCACGGCGTGCGGCATGTGGTGGCAACTCTTGGTACGGCCTGCACGACCGAGCAACTGGAACGGCTGTTCCGGCAGGGCGATGAGGTCGTCTGCTGCTTCGACGGCGATAACGCCGGGCGCCGGGCCGCCTGGCGCGCGCTGGAAAACGCGCTGCCGCTCCTGGGTGAGCGCCGCTACCTCTCCTTCCTCTTCCTGCCCCAGGGGGAGGACCCCGACTCGCTGGTGCGGCGTGAAGGTGCGCAGGCCTTCACCGATGCCCGGAAGCGTGTGCCCCTGTCCCAGTTCCTGTTCGAGCACCTGGGTATCGGCCTCGATCCGGCGCATATCGATGAACATCGGGCTCGGCTGGTGGATCTCGCCCGACCGCTGCTGCAACGGATCTCCGCCGGCCCCTACCGGCGCGTGCTGTATGAGCGCCTCGCGACCATCACGCGGTTGGAGCTCCCCGAGGCGCGCGCTGCGACACCGGACGCGGGCGATGTGCGACTACCCACCCGCGCCGCGTCTGGAGATGGCCGACCCGCACCGTTGCGCGGTCCACCGAGCCTCTGCCGACGGCTCACCAAGTTCATCCTGGCGCAACCTGCACTCGCACTCGAGCTGGACGGTCCCGGTGAGTGCGTCGGGCTTGACGACCCATGGGCCGATCTGCTGGCCGAGGTGGTGGAGCGTCTGGGGGCCGAGGAGACGGCCATCGACATCCCGGCCCTGCTCGCTCGTCTGCCCGACCCCGCGCACCGGAACGCCCTCGTCCAACTGCTGGAAGAGGAGGTCGTCGTACCGGGAGAGGGACTCGAGACCGAATTTCGTGCCGGTCTTGCCCGTCTGCGCGCCCGGCTCGCCAGGCAACAGGCCCGCGCCCGACGGGATGACTCCTCGCTTCGGCCGGCGGTTGGCCCAGGTGCGGCAGCGACGCCGGATGACAACTGAGGCCTGGCGCTGACCTTCCCGTCTCGCCGGGAAGCGCAGCATTCTCGCTCGCCGCACCGCAACAACTGGAACTCTGCGCCTTCACCGACTATTTTGCTTAGCTTTTCCGCTGGAAGCCGCCCCGCGCGGCCAGGCCTCCAGCCGGATCGATTGCCACCCCCCCGCCCTGCAGAGGTCCTCAGCGCGGCGGAACAGTGCCGGGACTGTGCATCAGGAAATCTATGGAACCCAGCGAAGAGATCGAACAGAACGACCAGCAGTCACGGCTCAAGCAGTTGATTGCGAAAGGTAAGGAACAAGGCTTCC
>DBNU01000099.1 GCA_002299125.1 Proteobacteria bacterium UBA664 | reverse complement strand
GCGCGCTTGGCCTTGTCGCGGGACAGGCGGGTGAAGCCGTAACCGTCCTCGACGGCATCGAGCGCGACATCGACGGTATCGCCGATCTGCAGATGGATCTCGCGGTTCTCGTCGTAGAACTGCTCGAGCGGGATCATGCCCTCGGACTTGAGGCCGCAGTTGACGACCACCATTTCCGGGCCGATCTCGACGATGACGCCGGTGACGATGGTGCCGGGCCGCATGCGGGCCTCGACCTGACTCTGTTCGAACAGTTGCGCGAAGCTTTCAGACATCTTTGGTTTGCCATGCCGCCGGCGGACAGGTCACCGGGGCTCCTGGGTTGTCGTGTCGACCACGCGGACGGGCTTTCGCCCAACGAGTGGCGCAGGGGTGGAATGAAAGCGGAGAGGGCCCCGGGAGGGGCACGCGCTCCGCGCCGGCACACCGATCAGGACGGGGCCTGGTCCCGGTGTGCCTCGACGAGTTGCATCGTCCGTTCGAGGACCCCGCGGGCATCGAGCCCGGTGGAGTCGATCGTGACGGCATCCGCTGCGGGACGGAGTGGTGCCACCTTGCGGGTGCTGTCACGCCGGTCCCGTTCGGCGATGGTCGCGACGAGGTCGGCGAGGGTAACATCAGACCCTTGTTCCCTCAACTGCTTATGTCGCCTGAGGGCGCGCGCATCGACGCTCGCGGTGAGGTAGACCTTCAGGCCCGCCTGCGGGAAAACGACCGTCCCCATGTCGCGCCCATCGGCCACCAGGCCGGGTGGGAGGCAAAAGGCATGCTGGCGTGCCAAGAGCGCCGCACGCACCTCCGGCACCGCCGCCACCCGCGAGGCCGCCTCGCCACAGGCCTCGCCGCGCAGACGGGTGGTGACGTCCGCGCCGTCGAGCAGGGTGAGGGGCGGCCCCGGCGGGCCGGGGGCGCGAGCGAAGCGGATATCGAGGCCGGTCGCCAGACGCGCCAGCGCGGGCGCGTCTTCGAGCGCGACGCCGGTATCCAGGGCTGCCAGGGCGACGGCCCGGTACAGGGCACCGGAATCAAGGAGCTGGTAGCCAAGGCGCTCGGCGACCGCCGCCGCCAGCGTGCCCTTGCCGGTACCGCTCGGGCCGTCGATGGTGATGACCGGGATCGCGGATGTCATCGGCAAGCCGGGATGCCCGTGCCCTGAATGGCGACTCGGCAGCTTCGGCTGCAGACCGGGATCTTCATGCCCCCTCCACCACCCTGAGCCCGAGCCCGGCAGTGCTGGCCAGGGCGGCGAAGCCGGGGAACGAGGTATCGACGTTGGCGCAGTCCTCGATGGTGATCGGCCCCGCAGCCGCCAGCGCCGCCAGCGCGAAGCTCATGGCGATGCGATGATCACCGCGGGAGTCGACCCGCCCACCGGTGAGCGTCCCGCCCTCGATGCGGATCCCGTCCGGCAGCGTCTCGACGCGCACACCACAGGCCGTGAGCCCATCCGCCATGGACTGGATGCGGTCCGATTCCTTCACCCGCAGTTCCTCCGCGCCACGCAGGAGCGTACTGCCCTCGGCGCAGGCGGCAGCGATGAAGATCGCCGGGAATTCGTCGATGGCGAGCGGCACCAGGGCCGGATCGATGGTGATGCCGCGCAGGCGACCGGCATGGCGTACGTGCAGATCGGCCACTGGCTCGCCACCCACCGTGCGCGGATCGCGCACGGTGATGTCGGCCCCCATGGCACGCAGGATGTCGATCACACCCGTGCGGGTGGGGTTGATCCCCACATCGCACAGCAGCAGATCCGAGCCCGCGCTGATGGCCGCCCCGACCAGGAAAAAGGCCGCCGAGGAGATGTCGGCCGGCACCTCGATGTCGCGGGCCAGGAGGGTCCCCGAGCGGCCGTCCAGTTCCACCCAGCCCGGGCCACGGCGAAGCGGCCACCCGCAGCCGGCCAGCATCACCTCGGTGTGATCGCGCGATGGTCCCGGCTCCTCGATGCGGGTCGTGCCGTCGGCAGCGAGGCCGGCGAGCAGCAGACAGGATTTCACCTGAGCACTGGCCACCGGCATGGCGTAGTGGATGGCGGTGAGTGGCCTGGTCGCGGCGTGGATCAAGAGCGGTGCCGTGCCGGCAGGCGTGGTGTCGATCCGCGCACCCATGCGGGCGAGCGGCTCGGTCACCCGGCGCATCGGGCGCCGCGTGAGCGAGGCGTCCCCTGTGAGCACACTGGCGAAGGGCTGACCAGCAAGCAGGCCACAGAGCAGCCGCATCGAGGTGCCGGAGTTGCCCAGATCCAAGGGTGCTGATGGTGCACGCAGACCATCGAGCCCGACGCCATGCAGGGTCACGGCACCGGCACCGTGGTGGACGACCGGCACCCCGAGTGCCTGGAAGGCGGCCAGCGTCGCCAGGGTATCCGCGCCCTCGAGGAAGCCCGTGACGCGCGTGACGCCCTCGGCGAGGGCACCGAGCATGATGGCGCGATGCGAGATGGACTTGTCGCCCGGGACTTTGAGCCGACCGCTGAGCCGGCCACCCGGCTCGACGAAAAACCGACGCTGACTGCCACTCACGATTGACCCTCCGCAGTTCGCGTTGAAAGCACCGACCGGCGCGCGGCACTGGCGCGCCCGAAGCACTCGGCCAGGGCCGCTCGATCGGCGCGAGCCAGCGCCTCTGCCAATTCCCCGAGCCGCTCACGGTACCCGGACAAAGCAGCCAGCAGCGCCACCCGGTTGGCACAGCCGATGTCGGCCCAGAGGTCGGCGTCCGAGGCGGCGATGCGCGTGAAATCGCGAAAGCCGCCGGCGGCATAGCGGAAGGCATCCTGCTCGCCGAGCTCCGCAAGCAGGTGGTCGACCAGGCTGAAGGCAAGCAGGTGCGGCAGATGACTCGTCAGCGCGAGCACGTCATCGTGCCGCAGCGGATCGAGGAACTCCACCGCGGCCCCGAGCGCCGTCCAGAATTCCGCGACGCGCGCAGTGCGGGCCGGATCGGTCTCGGCCAGGGGCGTGAGCAGGACACGATGGTCGCGGAACAGATCCGCCCGCGCCGACACGGCCCCATGGCGTTCGGCACCGGCCAGCGGATGACCGGGTACGAAGTCGGGGAAGCGCTCGCCCAGCGCCGCCCGGGCAGCCTCCACAATCGGGACCTTCACGCTGCCGACGTCGGTGATGAGCGCCCCCGATCCGACCGTCGGGGCGATGGCAGCCAGCGTATCCCCCATGGCCGCGGGCGGCACCGCGAGCAGGATGAAATCGGCACCGGCCACAGCGGCGGCGGCGTTGTCAGCGAGCCGATCGGCAATACCGCGCGAAAGCGCGAGCCGCCCTTCCGCTCGATCCGGTGTGTAGGCCACGAAGTGTGCGAATAGACCAGCGGCCCGCGCCGCGAGCGCCGCCGAGCCACCGATGAGGCCGGGACCGATGACGGCCAGACAGCCGCCCGGCGGCATCAACCGGCCGCTCTGACCGTGTTGGCGACGGCAACCTCGGCCTGCCCCAGCACCGCAGCCAGCGTGCCGAGAAAGCGGGCGTTTTCCGGCTGCAATCCGGCCGTGACCCGCACATGATTGGGCAGCCCGTAATTCAGCAGTGGCCGAATGATCACGCCGCGTTCGAGCAGCGCGCGATTGACCGGCTGAGCCTCACGGCCGAGATCGATGGTGAGGAAGTTTCCCCACGTGGGGATGTAGTCGAGGCCGAGGGCGCTGACGCCGGCCCGCAGCTCGGTGAGACCCCGCACGTTGCAGAGCGCACTCGCCGCCACATGGGCGTCGTCGTCCACCGCAGCCGCCGCGATAACGAGCGCCGGGGTGTTCACGTTGAAGGGCTGTCGCACGCGATTCAGCAACTGCGCGATGAGCGGTGAGGACGCCGCATAGCCCACGCGCAGGGCCGCAAGGCCATGGATCTTCGAGAAGGTGCGCACCAGGATCAGATTCGGGAAACGCGCCAGCCAGCGCAGGGTGTCGGGAAACGACGGATCCCGCAGATACTCCGTGTAGGCCTCGTCCAGCACACAGATCACCTGTGGCGGCAGATCGGCGATGAAGGCCTCGAGCGCGGCCGCATCGACGAGTGTCCCGGTCGGATTGTTGGGGTTGGCGATGAACACCAATCGCGTGTGCGGCTGCACGAGCGCGCGCATGGCGATGAGGTCGTGGCCGTAGTTCTGCGCCGGCGCGACGCATGCCGTGGCCCCCTGGGCCTGGGTCGAGAGCGCGTAGACGGCAAAGGCGTACTGCGAATAGACAACCTCATCCCCCGGCCCGGCGAAGGTGCGAATGATGAAGTCCAGCACGTCGTTGGAGCCATTGCCGAGGGTGATGCACTCTTCTGCGATACACAGCCGGCGCGAGAGCGCCGCCTTCAGTACATGACCGTTGCTGTCGGGATAGCGACCGAGGTCGCCACAGGCCCGGGTCGCCGCCTCGCGCGCCCGCGGCCCTGGACCGAGCGGATTCTCGTTGGAGGCCAGCTTGATGATGTCGCTGATGCCGAGTTCACGCTGCAACTCGCTCACGGGCTTGCCGGGAACATAAGGCGCGAGGGCACGCACGCCGGATACGGCGCGCTCGAGGAAGGGGTTGTCCATGGGGAGTCCGAGTAAAGGCCGCGTTATTCCGATTCGCCGGGAGGATAGCGACTCGCCCCCCGGTGGTGTAGGCCGCACCCGCGGAGTCGCGCTCAGCGGCGGCGCCAGACCCACGGCGGCAACGGGCTCGGCGTCGCGCCAGAGGCCCACCCGGGACGCCCGGGCCTCGCTCTCGGCGGCGGCGTAGGCCGACCTGAGTGCCGGCGGCAGCTCGCCCTCGTAGCGGCGGTAGAACCAGGCCATACCCGCGCGCAGTTGTTCCAGTGACGCATCCGCCCCACTCACCTGCACGCGACCGACCAGACGCCCGAAGCAATCGACTTTACAACGGCTGCGAGCGGTGCGGCGGAATGCCCGGAGCCAGAGTCGAACTGGCACGGCCACCCCGCGGACCGGGCTGGCAACGCATGCCGTAGCGGGTCAGCTTGAGCGAGGGGTTCAGCCTCATTGCATTGAGCCGCGCTTCTGCTTCTTAAGCCAGTCTTGCAGGGCGGCGTCGATGCGCGACTGCCATCCATCCCCGGTTGCCCGAAATCTCTCGACTACGTCCCTGGACAAGCGAATCGTGATCCGTTCCTTGGTTGGCGCTTTCTGAGGGCCGCGAACACCAAGCTTGCGCTGCAGCGACTGAGGCAGAGAACCTGCGGACCCGAAGCTCTTGATGTCTTCGGTTTTCAGCTCGCGGACTTCGCCATCAGGGCGAGTCAGTGGAGTGCGCTTGGGCATAACGCCTCACCTCTCTTGAGTTGGCCTTGCGCAAGCTGATGACCCTGATCCCGTCACTGATCTCCGCGAAGCACAGAACGTGGACTCGATCGCCGAGCAGGCCCAGGGCTACAAACCGCATCTCTGGGTACTCCTTCCGATCATCGATGGCGAAGACTTCAGACTCGAAGTTGAAGTCGGCAACGGTCTCGAAGCTCAACCCGCGGAGCCTGAGGTTGCGCTCGTTCTTGGCAGGGTCGAATGTGATCCGCACGCGGCGGATTGTACGTACAGAATAGTGGGCGGGCCAGCCTTGGCAGGGGCCCCACGGCCTGCGCTCTTCGGACCATCCACCTGACTGCTCGGATCAGCACCTGACGTTGGAGGTAACCGGCCGCCGGAGCGCGAGGCGCAGAGGGAACCCGCAGGCGCAGCTTGCGGGCGGTCCGGTTGGCCGGGAGGTTGGCCGCGCTCAGCGGCGTCGCCAGACCCACGGCGGCACGGGCTCGGCGTCGCGCCAGAGGCCCACCCGGGACGCCCGGGCCTCGCTCTCGGCGGCGGCGTAGGCCGACCTGAGTGCCGGCGGCAGCTCGTCCTCGTAGCGGCGGTAGAACCAGGCCATACCCGCGCGCAGTTGTTCCAGTGACGCATCCGCCCCACTCACCTGCACGCGACCGACCAGACGCCCGAAGCGATCGACCTTGTCCACCTGCACCACGACGATCGCCCCCGACAGCAGTTGTGAGAGGCTGGTTCTCGCTACCCGGTTGAAGGGCTGACCCCGCTCGGGGGCATCGATGCCCGCCAGCCGCACCCTGAACTCCTTGCGGCCGGCATCGATCACGGTGATGGAATCACCATCACTGACCCGCACCACCCGGCCCCAGAGTTCCTCCGCCTGCACCCCGAAAGCGGTGACCAGGCAGAGCAGCAACAGCCTGGGCAGCAACAGGCGAGAAAAAAATTTCACGGAGAGCAAACCCCGGTGGAAGCCGATGATGCCGATCATCGCTCCTCCAGGATATGTGCGGCTGAGGTCATTGCAACGGCTGCGAGCGGTGCGGCGGAATGCCCGGAGCCAGAGTCGAACTGGCACGGCCAAGGCCGGGGGATTTTAAGTCCCCTGCGTCTACCGGTTTCGCCATCCGGGCCGCGCATCGCATTGGTTGCATCTTGCGGGGCGAACTCTGCGGGGGCAAGCCGCCAGGGCCAGGCATGAAGCTCCTGGCCCCCACCGCGCGACGAGGCAGCGGGGTGGGGGCAGGAGGGCCAGCCGGTCGTCAGTCGAAGGGCCGCGGCGGTGGCGTCGCGTCGGTCGAGGGCGGCAGGATGGGCAATGCGAAGCTGGGTTGATCGCCAGTCAGGGTCTTCAGGAAGGCGACGATTTGCCCGGTCTCCTCCGGCGTGAAATCACGACCCAACTGCAGGCGGCCCATGACGTCCACCGCCTCGGTGAGCGTCTCGGCCTCGCCGTCGTGGAAGTAGGGATAGGTGAGTTCGACGTTGCGCAGGGTCGGCACCTTGAACTTGAAGCGATCGGCATCCACACCGGTCACGGCGATGCGTCCCTCGGCCGGGCTCTTCGATTGGTAGGGCTCTACCACGCCCATCTTCTGGAAGGAGGTGCCACCCAGGGCAGCGCCATGGTGGCAGGCAACACAACCCGCCGTCTTGAAGACCTCGTAACCCGCCTTCTCCTCGGCCGTGATGGCATCGGCATCACCCAGCAGCCACTTGTCGAAGCGCGAGTTGGGCGTGGCCAGGGTCTTTTCGAACTCGGCGATGGCGTCGGTGACGCGATCCATGTCTATGCCTTTCGCGCCGTAGACCAGTCGGAACTCGCGGACGTACTCCGGAATGGAGCCGAGCACATCCACTGCCAGTTCATGGGTGAAGGCCATCTCGCCCGGGTTGGCGATCGGGCCACCCGCCTGTTCCTTGAGATCGGCGGCGCGACCATCCCGGAATTGCGCGACGTTCAGGGCGGAGTTCAGCACTGTCGGCGCATTGATGGGGCCACGCTGCCAGTTGTGGCCGATGGAGGTCTTGAGGTTGTCCGTGCCACCCATGCTCAGGTTATGGCAGGAGTTGCAGGAGATGAAACCCGAGAGCGACAGGCGGGGATCGAAGTAGAGCTTCTTGCCGAGCTCCGCCTTGCCCAGGTGGATCAGCTCGGGCGGCCGGATGGGCGCGACGGGCTCTGCGGCCACGCCTCCCGACGAGGTGGCAAACAGCACCAGCAGCAATGCGTTCGGACGCAGCGACGTGTTCACGGATGGCACCTCCAGTGATGGACTCGGGACACCACGCCCCCAGTCCCCGGTGAATCACCGGTGCAGCAGGAAAGCTACGCGCATCACGGCCGCGGGCCATCAGGAGATCCCGTAAGTCCGACACGACCGATGTGTGTGTGCGCCATGCATGGGACGGCTTCTGCAGCCTGCTCCGAGGGGCACGACGAGTGCGCTGCACGAGGGCTCGCGCTGGAGGCTGGGGTCGGAATCGAACCGGCGTCCACGGCTTTGCAGGCCGCTGCATAACCACTCTGCCACCCAGCCTGGGGGCAAAAAAAAACAAACCCCGAGAAATCGGGGTTGCAGGCGCTAAGGTCTGGAGCGGGAAACGAGACTCGAACTCGCGACCCCAACCTTGGCAAGGTTGTGCTCTACCAACTGAGCTATTCCCGCACGGCGACCAGAGGACGGCGATTGTAGGGGGCGCCGGGGGAGAGTCAAGCCG
>DBNU01000145.1 GCA_002299125.1 Proteobacteria bacterium UBA664 | reverse complement strand
CCATGCCCAGCGCCGGGCGCAAGTTCCTGATGGCCGGGCGGGGGGGGCTCAACCTGACGCACAGTGAGGCGCTGCCCCGCTTCCTTGATCGCTATGCGGGCGATCCGCTGGCCCGGGACGCCGTCATGCGCCATCCGCCTGCGGCATTGGTGGACTGGGTTCACGGGCTTGGTGTAGCGACCTTCACGGGCAGCTCGGGGCGCATCTTCCCGACGGGCATGAAGGCCTCGCCGCTGCTGCGCGCCTGGCTCGGGCGGCTCACGCAGGGCGGTGTCGAGATGCGCTTGAGGACCCGGGTGGATGGCATCGAGCGTGACCCGGCCGGTGCCTGGCGGGTACACAGCCAGACCACCAACCGCCGCCGCTGCGACACCAGCCCGAGCGTGGTGCTCGCCCTTGGCGGTGCGAGCTGGTCACGCCTCGGCAGCGACGGCGCCTGGACTGAATGGCTGGCCGGTGCCGGCGTGCCTCTCGTCCCCTTCAGCCCGGTGAACGTGGGTCTGTGCTGCGACTGGCCCCCAGGGCTCGCCGAGCCGCTGGCCGGTGCGCCACTGAAGCCGGTGGTGCTGCGGGTATTGGGCACACCGCCGGGGCTCCCGGCCGGACCGTTGAGGGGCGAATGCATCCTGACCACGCAAGGCCTCGAGGGCGGCGTCGTTTACGCGCTCGGCCAGGCCATTCGTGCGGTGCTGGCGCGCGACGGCCGGGCCCGACTGGAATTCGATCTCGTGCCGGATCTGGCTGCGGACGTGCTCGCGGCGCGCCTGGCCGCAGCCCCGACCAGCCGATCCTTCAGCGAGCGATTGCGGCGGGCCGGCCGGCTCTCCGGGGCACGACTGGCCCTGGCGACCCGGTTGCTGCCCACGGCAAACCGGGCCGACCCGGTGCTCACGGCGGCCGGCTGCAAGGCACTCACGGTGTCCGTGACCGGCCTCGCACCCCTCGATTCAGCCATCTCCACCGCAGGCGGGGTGAGCTGCGCTGCGCACGATGCCGAGGGCATGCTGCATGCACTCCCCGGCGTGTACTGCGCCGGGGAGATGCTGGACTGGGAGGCACCGACCGGCGGCTATCTGCTCACCGCCGGTATTGCCACCGGGTGGGTCGCCGGGGCCGCGGCAGCACGACGGGCCCTGGGATTGGGCGCACGGCCGGGGTCAGACCTTGCGGCCGACGGCAAGGCCTGAGGGCGTGCGCTTCGACGAAGTGCGGAAAGGACGGCCACCTCGCGTGACCTCAGGGTCCGCGGGTGAAGGCCAGTGTCACGCGACCCTCGACATCCACGAGCAGCAGTGCGCTCTGACGGAACTCCGCCGCCAGGGCCAGGGCGCGCGTGGCGTCGATGTCGAGAATGAGCAGGGAGGCCTCGGGTGGCCAGTCGTCGAGCGGCGCCCTGCCTTCCCCCTCCAGCCAGCGCAGCCGCATCAGGGCCACCCGCTGCCGCAACTGCGCCATGGCAGCCCGATTCTCTGCCTCCGGCACGATCCGACCCCTGGGATTGCAGGCGGTGATGAAGGCGGCCGGCTTCGCCCCGAAGTGCAGTCGCCAGTGCGGTACGGTGGCACCGGGGCTGAGGCCAAGCCCCCGGCGACCCCAATCCACCACGTACACGGCGCGCGCAAAGGCCTCGGCCTGCGCCCGATCCCCTGTGTTCACGGTGCTGACTCCGGGCCCAGGACCAGACACAGATCCGCACCAAAACGGCGCTCCTCGCGCAAGTGCCAGCGTGGGCAGTCGGACAGCGCGGCACGGGTGCCGATGGCGAAGGCGGGCCGGCCCTCGGCACCGAGCAGCACCGGCGCGATGTAGAGCAGCAGTTCGTCGACCAGCCTGGCGTCCACGAGCGCACCGGCCAGTGTGCCGCCGCACTCGGCGAAGACCTCGTTGCAGCCGGCACTGCCGAGTCGCTGCAGCAATGCCGCGAGATCCACCCGCCCAGCGGGGCCCGGCATTGACCAGCGCGACAGTTCATCATCGGCCGCCGCGGGCAAGGCGTGCACGAGCAGGGTGCGGCCGCCGTCCGCGGCGAGTCGCGACTGCGCGGGCAGCCGGGCCTGGCTGTCCACCACCACACGCAGGGGTTGCTCGATGAGGCGGGATGCGAAGCCCTCGCGCACCGTGAGCGAAGGGTCATCGGCCAGGACGGTGCCGATCCCGGTAAGGATGACATCCGACTCGGCACGCCGACGGTGCACATCCCGCCGGGCCGCGGGCCCCGTCAGCCAGCGGCTCGCGCCGTTGCCGAGCGCGATGCGCCCATCGAGACTCTGCGCGAGCTTGAGGGTGAGAAAGGGCCGGCCGCGCCGCAGGCGCGCGAGATAACCGCGGTTGAGCCGCTCTGCCGCCGCGGCCATGAGGCCGCTTGCCACCGCAACGCCGTGATCGGCGAGGCGGGCCAGCCCGCTCCCCGCCATGCGCGGATCGGGGTCCAACATCGCCGCGACCACGCGAGTGACGCCGGCCGCGAGCAGGGCATCGACGCAGGGCGGCGTGCGGCCGTGGTGGTTGCAGGGTTCGAGCGTGACATAGGCCGTGGCACCCTGCGTCTGCGCCGGGCCACCGGCGGCGGCGATGGCCACCACCTCGGCGTGAGGCCCGCCGGCGCGCTCATGCCAGCCCTCCGCAAGCAGTGTGCCGTCCCGCACCAGCACGCAACCCACACGCGGGTTCGGCCGGGTGGTGCAGCGACCGCGCTCGGCCAACCGCAGGGCGCGCGCCATGTATCGGGCGTCCGTGGCGTCGAAGTTGCCACCCGCGTCGTCACGCGGCAAACGCATCATTCGCGCCCCTTGGCGTCCGTGTCTCGCCCCGAATCGAGCAGCTCCATCTGCCGTTCGCGCTCACCCGGTGGCAAGTCGCGTTCGAGTCGTTCGATCTCCTCGAGGAAGGCGCGCACGTCCTCGAAGGATCGATACACCGAGGCGAAGCGCACGTAGGCGACCTCGTCGAGGAGCCGCAGTTGTTCCATGACCCAGTCGCCGAGGCGACGTGAAGCCACCTCACGTTCGCCGGTGGCGCGCAGTCGGCGCTTGATGTTCAGCAGGGCCTGGTCGATGCGTTCGGTCTGCACCGGGCGCTTTTCCAGGGCACGCTGGATACCCGCCAGCAGCTTCTCTTCGTTGAAGGGCTCTCGCCGGCCATCGCGCTTGATGATGCGGGGGAAGGCGAGTTCCGCCGTTTCGAAGGTGGTGAAGCGTTCGCGACAGACGGTGCACTCGCGTCGTCGCCGCACCTGCTCACCTTCGCCGAACAGTCGTGAATCGATGACACGGGTGTCATCGGCACTGCAGAAGGGGCAATACATGGCTGGCTCCCCAGTCAGCGCGGGTTGTTCGACCCTGCCAGCCCGAAGGCGGTCCGGACACCCGGACCGCCACCAACGTGCCGGAATCGCTCAGCGATAGACCGGGAAGCGCGCGCAAAGGGCCTTCACCTGCTCACGCACTGCCAGGATTTTTGCCTCGTTGCCGATGTTCTCGATGACATCGGCGATCCAGTTGGCGAGTTGCACACACTCGGCCTCGCCGAAACCACGGGTGGTGATGGCCGGAGAGCCGATGCGGATGCCACTGGTCACGAAGGGCGACTGGGGATCGTTCGGCACGGCGTTCTTGTTCACCGTGATATAGGCCTCGCCAAGCGCCGCGTCGGCCGCCTTGCCGGTAACCCCCTTGTCGACCAGATCGACCAGGAAGAGGTGGTTGTCCGTGCCACCGGAGACGATCTTGAAGCCGCGACCGATGAGGGTGCTGGCCAGGGTTCGGGCATTGGCCACCGTCTGCTTCTGGTAGGCGGTGAACTCCGGCTGCATGGCCTCCTTGAAGGCCACGGCCTTGGCGGCAATGACATGCATCAGCGGGCCGCCCTGGATACCCGGGAACACGGCACCCTGCAGCTTCTTCTCGATCTCCTCGTTCTTCTTCGCGAGGATGAGGCCGCTGCGCGGGCCGCGTAGCGTCTTGTGCGTCGTGGTGGTGGTGACGTCGGCGATCTGCACCGGGCTCGGATAGATGCCGGCGGCGACCAGACCGGCCACGTGGGCCATGTCGGCGAGCAGGTAGGCACCCACCTTGTCGGCGATGGCGCGGAAGCGCGCCCAGTCGAGCACGCGCGAGTAGGCCGAGAAGCCGGTGATGACAAGCTTCGGCTTGTGCTCCAGGGCGAGTTGCTCGGCGGCGTCGTAGTCGATCTCGCCGGTGTCGGTATCGAGCCCGTACTGCACGGCCTTGTACTGCTTGCCGGAGAAGTTCACGTGGGCACCGTGGGTGAGATGACCGCCGTGGGCAAGGCTCATGCCCATGATGGTATCGCCCGGTTGCAGCAGCGCGAGGAAGACGGCGCCGTTGGCCTGCGAGCCGGAGTGCGGCTGAACGTTGGCGTAGTCGGCACCGAACAGGGCCTTCGCCCGATCGATGGCAAGCTGCTCGGCGACATCCACGAACTCACAGCCGCCGTAGTAGCGCTTGCCCGGATAGCCCTCGGCGTACTTGTTGGTGAGCACACTGCCCTGGGCCTCGAGGACGCGGGGGCTGGTGTAGTTCTCCGAGGCAATCAGCTCGATGTGTTCCTCCTGGCGCTGGCGCTCGTTGGTGATGGCCTGGGCAAGCTCCGGATCGAAGCCTGCGATGGTCATTCCGGACGGGAAGCCCTGGGTGGAGTCGGTCATGGCGCGTGTATCTCCTCGAGGATGTGCGGATGGATGCAAGAAGCGTGAATCGGTGACGCAGACCCCGAACCCGATACGCGCGGTCATCGGACGCGGGGGAGTTTCGCTACCGCTGCCCGATCGCGGGTGGCGGCACCGGGGCAATCGGCAGTTGCCCGCGGGAGGGGCATACCGATTTCGCCCGGATGACCCCGGTCGGGGTCTGCCGGCATGCACCAGAGAGTTAAGGGGCCGACCGACGGCAAATGCAGTTGCAGCGACGGAGTCTGCGGCCTGCGGGCAGCCGCACCGATGGGGTGAACGGCCAACCACGCAACCGGCAAACTCCGGTCAGGACAATATGTTCAAAAGTAGCAAAAGGGGGCACCCCTGCGAAAGGCGCAAAGCGGCACCCCCGGGCGCGGCACCCAGGGCAGGCAGCGGGCGCGGCCCACCTCCCCGTACCGCCCGGGGCAACCTTGAGAAAAGGCATCCCGGTCTCTGCCCGGCAGACCTGGCCCCGGCTTCAGACACCTCCGTTCAAGCCGATAGCCCCTGCTGATGCATGCCCAGATTCCGAGTGCCATGCCGGCACCTCAGACCGATCTACGCCCCGCCGAACACTTCCTGCTCATCAACCGGGAGCGTCTGCGGCGGGCTCGTGAGCTCCTGGAACGGCGCCAGCGCGACGTGCTGGACGTCCTGCCCTACCTTTTCCATACCAATCACCCGCAGTTGCCGGGCCATGCCGAGGGTGCCGTGCCGCTCGGCATCATGGGCTATACCCCGGACAGCACCGCCCTGATGGCCGCGAATCGCCTGACGCGCCACCACCGCTTCGTGCGGCGCGCCCTGCAGAGCTACGACATCATCGGGCTCTACCTGATGGGATCCATCGGCAGCATCGCGCAGACACCCGCGTCCGATTTCGATGTCTGGGTCTGCCACCCCAAGGGGCTTGCACCGGAGCGACGCCGCCTGCTCGCCAGCAAGGCGACCGCCATCGAGCGCTGGGCCGCCGACCTCGGCGTGGAGCTGCATTGCTTCGTCTTCTGCCCCCAGGAGTTCGCCGACGGGGGCGGCAGCGAGCTTTCCCAGGAGAGCTCGGGCAGCTCCCAGCACTACCTGCTGCTGGACGAATTCTATCGTTCGGGCCTGCTGCTGGCCGGGCAGTTGCCGTACTGGGCCTGCTGCGGAGCCGATGGCGTGTTCCACAGCACTCCCCCCATGCAGAACGCGGACCTCGCCGATTTCGGCAACCTCACCGACATACCCGGCCGGGAATTCTTCGGTGCCGCCATCTGGCAGATCTACAAATCACTCGGCGCACCCTACAAATCGGTGCTCAAGCTACTGTTGATGGAGGCCTACGCGGCGGAATTCCCCGACTGCGACCTGCTCTGTCAACAGTTCAAGCGCGCCGTACTCGGCGGGCAGATCGATCTCGATGATCTGGATCCCTACCTGCGCATGTACCGCAAGGTGGAGGCGTACTTGCAGGCGCGCGGCGATCGGGGTCGGATCGAACTCGCACGCCGCTGCTTCTATCTCAAGGTGGGCGTCGCCCTGAGCCGCCCCCCCGAAGGCCGCCGCGACGACTGGCGACGCAGTGCCATGCAAAGGCTGGTACAGGAGTGGGGCTGGGATTCGGGACAGGTGTTGCTGCTCGACAACCAGACCAACTGGCGCTTCCACAACGTGCAGGACGAGGCGCGCGCCCTCATTTCGGCGATCACCACCAGCTACCGGGCGATCTCCGGTTTCGCCCGCGAGCGAGGCGAGGCACTCAGCATCACGCAGACCGATCTCACGGCGCTGGGACGCAAGCTCCACGCTGCCTTCGAACGCCGGCCGGGCAAAATCGAGGTGCTGAACCGTGGCATCACGCGCAGCATCGTGGAGGAGCGGCTGTCGTTCCATCAGCAATTTCAGGCCGACGGCGAGGAACGCTGGCTCAGCTTCCTCGAGCGCGTGCTACCGGATGACCTCGGCAGCGTCAGCCCGGTGCGCCGCAGCCCCGGCCTGGTCGATGCCCTGGTGTGGTGCCATGTGAATGGTCTGGTGGCTCGGCACAGCGTGCTCACCGTGCTGTCTGCCGGCAATCTGGCCACCCCGCGCGAGGCCCGCCAGATCCTGGAGGTGGCCGAAGAGATCTTCCCGGGCGGCCAGTTGCACGAAGCGGATGCCGCAGAGCTTGCAGCGCCCCAGACACTGCGCGCCGCCGCCCTGTTCGTCAACGTGGGCTTCGACCCGCTCGCTGGCCAATTGCGCGAGGGGCAGTGTCTGGCCAGTGATCGGAACAACGCGCTTTCGTTTGGCGGCCTGCATATCAATCTGGCCCGCACCTTCGACCTCGTGCTGTCCACTTCCTGGGGCGAGGCCTACGTCCATCGCTACGACGGACCGAAGGCCCTGCTTGACTGCTTGACCGAGCTGGTGCGCTGGATGACACGCACGCGCCCGACTGCTGTGCCGACCGTGCATGTGGTGGGAGGTAGTTACGCGTCCACCATCCAGCGGCGCATGCAGGCCGTGGTGTTCGAGCTCTTCCGCAGCTTCGCCGAAGCACCGGAACAGCGCCGATTCGTAGTGGAGGTGGCTGGCAGCTTCTATGTGCTGCATTGCGAGGATGGCGAGGTCAGGGGGGAGATCGCCGAAGATCGATTGGCCCTGCTGCGGCTGCTCGCGCGTCCCCTGCATGGCTTTCGCCGCACGATCTTCGATCCGCAGACCATCCCCGGTGACCCGCTCTCCCTGCTCATGCAGGCGAACCGGCCTGATGTGATCCAGATGATCGTGGGTGGTCAGGGCGAAGAGTGCGACGTCTACGTGGTCGACGAGCTGGGCGGGCTGTTCCACCAGCAGTTGCGCTCGGACAACCGCGATGCGCTGATCGAACACATGCAGCGCTTCTTTCGTACCGTGACCCGCCGTCGGGCGCTCGCAGACGGGCAGGCACCCGTGCCCGTTGAATGCTATGCCCTGCGCCCGCCCGCGCAGCCGGATGGCCGCCGCCTGACACGCCTGGAGCAACTGCACTTCAATTCCGACAAGCCCTACCTCGAACTCAAGGTGCTGCTGCACCAGCCATCCACGCACAGCCGCCGCGAGTACACCATCGTGTGCGGCGAGCGGGAGTTTTCCAGCCTCGAACACGGCAACCGGCTGTTCTTCGAAGTCGCAGCCCGGGTACGCGAGCTGCGGCGCTCCCACGTCCGCTATCCGCTCTACATCACCGATGTCGAGCTGCGTGGCGGCGGCAAAGGGCATCAGGATCTCCTGTCGATCGGCCAGTTGCTGCAGTACAAGCGCACCATCGAGGAACATCTGAATCGCATGCTGTGAGGCCGCGGCAGCGGCGCAGCCGGGTCAGGAAGTCGGGCGGGGGCGCCCCGTCATCAACGTCCAGACAGACTTTGAGGAGATCCCGGGCCTCGCAGGGCGCATGCAGCATCGGAACGCTTCGTGGCAGAATCCAGACCATGCTGCCGCCTGCCCTCGTCGATCGTCTGGAGCGTGTGCTCGCCCGGGTCGAATCCCTGCTGCCCGAGCCCGAATCGCCGATCAACTGGTCGCATACGGCGGCTGCCCGCTGGCAGGCAAACGCGCGTGGCGGGCATCTGGCCGCCGTGGCGGTGCACAACCCGCCCGCCCTCGACGATCTGCTGGGCCAGGATCGGCCGAAGGCTGCGCTGCTGGCCAATACACGGCAATTCGCTGCCGGGCTGCCGGCCAACCACGCCCTGCTGTGGGGGCCACGCGGCACCGGGAAATCCACCCTGGTGCGGGCGGTGGTGGCCGCCGTCGGTGAGGGCCTTCGCATCGTCGAAGTGCCGCGTGACACGCTCTTCGCCTTGCCCGGGATCCTCGATCGGCTCGCCCGCGAGGAGTGTCGCTTCGTGCTCTATTGCGACGACCTCGCCTTCGAACTGGGTGACCCCGGCTACAAGGCGCTGAAGTCCACCCTCGATGGCTCCGTCTCCGGCCTGCCCGGCAATACCATCCTCTACGCCACCTCGAACCGGCGCCACCTGCTCCCCGAGCCGGCCAGCGACAACCAGGGCGTGCAGGTCACCGCGACCGAGATCCACTTCGCCGAGGGGGTGGAAGAGCGGCTTTCTCTGTCCGAACGCTTCGGACTCTGGCTGGCCTTCCATCCCTTCGATCAATCCGCCTATCTCGAGATCGTGCGGCACTGGCTCGCGCGACTGGGCGAGCCGGCAGAGGATGCGGCCTGGCGCGTGGAGGCCCTGCGTTTTGCCCTGGAACACGGCTCCCGCAGCGGTCGTACGGCGCGGCAGTTCGCCTGGCACTGGGCCGGTCGCCGCGGACTGGCCAAGGCCGCCGGCAGATAGCCATGATGCCCACCTCGGCCATCGACCCGGGCGCGGTGCTGGCGACCTGCGAGCGGCTTTTCAGCCCCACCGAGGTGGCATCGGCCGTCGATGCCTGGGCCGACGCCATCGCCCGCGCCGTGGCCCCCGACCGTCCGCTGCTGGTCGCCTGCATGGTCGGTGGCGCGCAGCCGCTCGGCATGCTGCTCGAGCGCCTGCACTTCCCGCTCGAAGTGGACTACATCCATGCCACGCGGTATCGCGGCGGGACCCGCGGGCATGAAGTGGAATGGTTGCACCTGCCGCGCAGCGATCTCAGCGGACGCACGGTGCTGGTGGTGGATGATCTGCTGGATGCCGGGAATACCCTGGCTGCCGTGAGCACCCGCCTGCACGCCATGGGTGCTGCCCGGGTGTACACCGCGGTACTGGTGACCAAGGATGTCCCGGCCCGCCCTGGCCTGCAGGAGGCGGATTTCTCGGCCTTGCACGCGCCCAACCGCTGGCTGGTGGGTTGCGGCATGGATTACCACGGCTGGCTGCGCAATGCCCCGGGCATCTATGCGCTGCCGCCGGAACTGGAACACTGAGTCCCCGCTTACGGCAGGCTTCGGGAGCAGCGCGCGTCATGACCATCGCCCTCATCGGCGGCAGCGGCCTCGACCGACTGCCCGGACTGACCATCACCGCCGAGCACCTGGTCGAGGACCGCTGGGGCCGCCCTTCCGACGCCGTGCTGGCAGGCGACCTCGCGGGCAGGCGAGTGCTCTTCCTCGCCCGCCACGGTCGCTCGCACCACCTGGCACCCCATCGCATCAACTACCGGGCGAACCTCTGGGCGCTGAAATCCCTCGGTGCGGAACGGATCTACGCCTTCGCCGCCGTGGGCGGCATCACGGCGGCGATGACACCCGGGCGACTCGTGCTGCCGCACCAGGTCATCGACTACACCAGCGGGCGCGAGACGAGCTTCCTCGACGGCAGTGATGGCCCGGTCGGGCACATCGATTTCACCGAGCCCTACGCGCCATTGCTGCGCCAGGATCTGCTGGCCGCGGCCATCGACGCCGGTCTCGATCTGCTGCCCATGGCGGTGTACGGCGTCACCCAGGGCCCGCGTCTGGAAACCGCCGCCGAAATCGAACGCATGGCCTGCGACGGCTGCGATCTGGTGGGCATGACCGGGATGCCGGAGGCCGCCCTGGCGCGGGAACTCGAGCTGCCCTACGCCTGCTGCGCCATCGTCGCCAACCGGGCCGCCGGGCGCGCCGGCGACGCCCTCATCAGCATGGCCGAGATCGACGCCGTGCTCGCCCGCGGCCGCGAGCAGGTAGCGCTGCTACTGGCGCAACTGTTGCGCAGGGACTGATGGCTTCAAATCGGGGCCGAGGTCCGCTGCGGCAGCGACCCATCGATGATCTGCAACGCCTACCACCACCGGCCGATACATTTTCCTGAAGCACCTGACGGCTGCAGCGTTCACCGGACCACATTCCGAAGGAAGCCACCGGATGACCACCTCCATCGATCAACTCCGCAGTTGGCTCGGCGAACGATTGCTGCCGCGCGGGCAGGTCCCCGCACCCCGGTCAGACGATGATGCGGTCGCCACTCTCGTTCGCCAACTGAGGCCCCGCGAGGGGCAACAGCCACTCATCCGTCTGGGACCGGACGGCGACGGCGGTTACCTGGTGCCTGATGACCTGGCTGGGATCACGGCCTGCTTCTCACCGGGGGTCAGCCGGATCTCGGGCTTCGAGCGCGACTGCGCCGAGCGGGGCATGCAGGTCTACATGGCCGATGCCTCGGTGGAAGGGCCCGCCGAGCAGCATCCGGCCTTCCATTTCACCCGTCGCTTCCTCGGCACCAGCACCCATGGACAGTTCGTCACCCTCCCGGACTGGCTGCATGAGTCGATCGGCGACAACCCTGGCGATCTGCTGCTGCAGATGGACATCGAATCCCACGAGTACCCGGTCCTGCTCGCCACGCCCGACGCCATCCTCGACCGCTTCCGCATCATCGTCATCGAGTTCCACTTGCTGCCGGAGTTATGGAACCGGCACTTCTTCGAACTCGTGCAACCGGTCTTCGAGCGGCTCCTGCGCAGTCACTGCTGCCTGCACGTGCACCCGAACAACTACTCGCCATCGGTGACCCGCGCAGGCATCACGCTCTTCCCCTTCATGGAATTCACCTTTCATCGGCGTGATCGCACCGGCGACACACGACCGGCCACGCGCTTCCCCCATCCGCTCGATCGCGACAACACGCGCCGGCCAACGGCTGTACTGCCCCGTTGCTGGTATGCGGACTGAGTGGGCGTGAGTCAATCTGCTGCGCGTTCGGTGCGGGCGCGCGATTGGCCGGCTATGTGCCATTGACAGTTGCATTTTGTGTAGCTACGGTAAATTGTGCATCGCGTTCGATCCGGCCAAGGACGCGGCCAACCAGACGAAGCATGGCCTGTCGCTGGCCTTGGCGAGTGAACTCGACTGGGAAGCCGCACTGGTGTGCGGTTGATGTCCGATTCGAGTACAACGAGACGCGAATGATTGCGCTCGCTCCGCAAACCGGGATCCTGTACTACGTGGCGTTTGCAGATCGTGGCGAAGTGCGCAGGATCATCAGCCTTCGCCGTGCCAATCGACGCGAGGTGAAACACGATGCCACGAGCCTCCAAGCGCCCTGCTGTCCGCATGCCTACCGTGGAAGAAGACAGAGCCATCACCGCAGCAGCCAAAAGCGATCCTGATGCGCAGGCGCTTACGCCAGGGCAATTGAACACCATGGTCCCGCTGCAGGCCTTGCGTGGCCGGCCGCGATCCGCGAACAAAAAGCTGCTCGTGTCCGTGCGCTACAGCCCCGAGGTTGTTGCCTACTTCAAGTCCACCGGCGAAGGTTGGCAAGCGCTGATGGATAGCGTGCTTCGCAGGTACGTGGCGCGCCATTCGCGTGATAGGTAGGCCGGGGAACGAACCCGACAGTCGAGCGCGCTCAGCGTCGGCTGGGAGAAGCAGGCCGTCAGGCCGCGGCCACGCGCTTGCCGAGCACATCAAGCAGTAGCTCCAGGTGCGCCAGGCGCTCGGCCGGCTCGGGCAGGTTGCGCAGGATACGCAGCTTGTCGGCGCCATCGAAGCGATAGTGCGGCTGATTGGACTGCACAAACTTCATCAGCGCCAGCAGATCCACCGCGGGCTCCGCATCGAACTGGATGCGCCCGCCCTGCGGCCCGATATCCACCTTGCGGATGCCGAGCATGCCGGCCGCGAGCTTCATGCGCGCTATGGTGAACAGATTGCGGGCAGGCTCGGGCAGCGGGCCGAAGCGATCGATGAACTCGGCGCGGAGTTCCTCCAGCGAATCGGCCTCCTGAGTGCCGGCGACGCGCTTGTAGAGCATGAGTCGCGTGTGCACATCCGCGACGTAATCCTCGGGGATCAGGGCGGGGACGCGCAGATCCACCTCCGGGCCGTGGTCCAGCGGGCGGTCGAGGTCCGGGATGCGACCGGCCTTGAGCGCCGCCACGGCGCGTTCCAGCAGTTCGCTGTAGAGGCTGAAGCCGATCTCCTGGATGTGCCCGCTCTGGCCGTCGCCCAGGATCTCGCCGGCACCGCGGATCTCGAGGTCGTGCGAGGCAACGGTGAAGCCCACACCGAGCTCCTCGAGCGATTCGATGGCCTCCAGCCGCTTCTTGGCATCGCCTGCCAGGTTCTTCACCGAAGGCACCAGTAGATAGGCGTAGGCACGGTGGTGGGAGCGGCCGACCCGCCCACGCAACTGGTAGAGCTGGGCGAGGCCAAAACGATCGGCGCGGTTGATGACGATGGTGTTGGCGGTCGGGATGTCGATGCCGGTCTCGATGATGGTCGTGCAGACGAGCACGTTGAAGCGCTGATGGTAGAAGTCGAGCATGGTGCGCTCGAGCTCACGCTCCGGCATCTGCCCATGCGCCACCCGCACGCGCGCCTGCGGTACCAGGGCCGCGACCTTCTCCGCCAGTTCGAAGATGTGCTCGATGTCGTTGTTGACGAAGTACACCTGCCCGCCACGGCCGATCTCACGCAGCAGGGCCTCGGACAACAGGCCGTTGTTCCACTCGCGCACGAAGGTCCGGATGGCGAGGCGGCGGGCCGGGGCGGTGGCGATCACCGACAGCTCGCGGGTGCCTGACAAGGCCATGCTGAGGGTGCGCGGAATGGGCGTTGCCGTCAGCGTGAGGATGTCCACCTCCGCCCGCAGGCTCTTGAGACGCTCCTTCTGACGCACGCCGAAGCGGTGCTCCTCGTCCACGATGACGAGGCCGAGGCGCTTGAACTGCACACCCTCGGCGAGCAGCTTGTGCGTGCCGATGACGATATCCACCTGCCCCTCGGCCAGCCCCTCGAGTATCCCGCCCTCCTCCTTCTTCGAGCGGAAGCGCGAGAGGCTCTCCACCCGGACCGGCCAGTCGGCGAAGCGATCACGGAAGTTCTGGTAGTGCTGCTGGGCGAGCAGTGTGGTGGGCACGAGCACCGCCACCTGCTGGCCGGCGTGCGTGGCGACGAAGGCGGCACGCATGGCCACCTCGGTCTTGCCGAAGCCCACATCGCCGCAGACCAGCCGATCCATCGGCCGGGTGGCGCGCATGTCGGCCAGCACCGCCTCGATGGCGGCAAGCTGATCGGGCGTCTCCTCGAAGGGGAAGCCGTCGGCGAAGGCCCGATAGGCCTCGCGATCGATCTCGACCGCCCGCCCCTGCCGCGCCGCCCGCCGGGCATGCAGTTCCAGCAACTCCACAGCCACATCACGGATGCGCTGGGCGGCACGCTCACGTGCGCGCGACCAGGCACTGCTGCCGAGCTTGTGCAGTGGTGCATGCTCCGGATCCATGCCGGCATAGCGCGAGACCATCGCGAGCTGGTTGACCGGCACGTAG
This sequence comes from Proteobacteria bacterium UBA664, assembly GCA_002299125.1. Classification (GTDB taxonomy): domain Bacteria; phylum Pseudomonadota; class Gammaproteobacteria; order UBA7966; family UBA7966; genus UBA7966. The sequence continues at coordinate 4,118 of DBNU01000145.1, read as the reverse complement.
AGCTTGTCGCCCTCGGCGTATTCGAGGTGCAGGAATTCGCCGCGAATGCCCCCGGCCTCGAGCGTGACCAGACCGAGATAGCGCCCCACACCGTGCTGTTCGTGCACCACGGGCGCACCGATGCTGAGCTCGGTGAGGTCGCGGATGATGCTTTCCGGATCGCGCGCGCTGCGTTTGCGCGCCTTGCGCTGGGTGACCCGCTCGCCGTAGAGCAGCGGCTCGGCAATGACGGCGATCCCCGCTGCCGGCAGCCAGAGACCGGATTCGAGGGGGGCCACGGCGAGCGCCAGGGGCTCATCGCTGGCGAGGAAGGCGGCCCAGTCCGGGAGTAGCCGTGGCTTGAGCCCCTGCCCCTTCAGCAGATCGAGCAACACCTCGCGCCGCCCCGCGGACTCCGCCAGCAGCAGCACCCGGCCAGGCTGGCTCGCGAGGAAGGCACGCAGACGCCAGACGGGATCGGGTGCGCGCGGTTCGAGCACCAGCGTCGGCAGCCCGCCCGATCGCTGATCGGCTTCAGGCGGGCGGCCATCAGTCCCGGCCACCTCGCCCGCCGCGGCAACCTCCTCGATGCGCACCGCCGGCCAGCGGCGCGTCGCAGCCATGAACTCATCCACCCGCAGGAAGAGCTCCTGCGGGCGCAGGATCGGGCGCTCCGTGTCGTGACGATACTGCTCCCAGCGCTCGCTGGCCGCGGCGAAGAAGGCCGCTCCAGCGGCCTGCACACCCGTGTCCAGCACGAGGTTGCAGTCCTCCGGCAGGTAGTCGAAGAGCGTGGCCGTGGCGTCGAAGAAGAGCGGCAGGTAGTACTCGATCCCGGCCGGGGCCAGCCCGGCGCTGACGTCCTTGTACACCGGACAGTCGCTGGCACGGCCTTCGAAACGCTGACGCCAGTTGTGGCGGAAGCGGGTGATGGCGTCCTCATCCAGCGGACACTCGCGGGCCGGCAGCAGATGCAGGCGCTCGATGGCTGCACCCGAGCGCTGGGTCTCGGGATCGAATAACCGCAGCGAATCGATCTCGTCGTCGAAGAGGTCGATGCGGACTGGCTCGTCACTGCCCATCGGGTAGACATCGATGAGCGCGCCGCGCACCGCGAAATCGCCGTGCTCGAGCACCTGATTCACACAGCCATAACCGGCCTTCTCCAGCCGCCGCCGGAAGGCCGTCGGATCCATCTTCTGCCCGACCTCGAGCAGGAAGCTCGTGCCGAGCAACTGTGTCGCCGGCATCAGCCGGTGCAGGGCGGTGGTGACCGGCACGATGAGGGCCCCCTTGAGGGCACCCTCGGCCAGCGCCACCAGCGTGCTGAGCCGCTCCGAGATGATGTCCTGGTAGGGCGAGAACTGGTCGTAGGGCAGCGTCTCCCAGTCGGGCAGATGCGCCACCGTGAGATCGGGACGGTCGCCGAGGAAGAAGGCGAGCTCGTCCGCCAGCCGCTGCCCGGAGAGGGCATCGGCGGTGATGACGACGCAGAGGCCGCGTTCGCGGATGAGCCCGGCGATGGCGAGGCCATGGGCCGAGCCCGACAGGCCGGACCAGCGCTTGATGTCACCGGGACCGGTGGGAGAGGGAAGCGGGGGGATCGTCGCGGGCTGGGACACGTAGCGCTGACTCTCGAGGGTGATGTCCGCCGCCACCCGAGCCACCACCACAGGCGGCGGGGGCTCGATCAGGCCGGCAAACGGGAAAAGGCCTGCGGGGCCGCGCCTCCCGGGTGGAGCGGCCTCGCAACAAGCAGGGCGGAAACATACCTCAAGCCGCGCACGCAGGGATCATGCAGATCGGCTCGTCAGCAGGCCGTCACGGGCGCGCTTGCTGCCCCCCCCCCCTGGCGCTGATAGGCTCTCGGCGTTTGAGCGCTCACCGGCCCGACCTGCCTTCCGGAGACAGCCTCGATGAAACCCCTCCTCGCCGCCCTTCTGTTCCTGCCCTTCGGACTCGCCCGCGCCGCCGTACTCCCCGGCTTCGATGCCTACACCGCCTGGGACCAGCGCCTGCCCGGCCTGCTCGAGTTCGATTCCCTGATCTTCCCCGCCGCTGAAGGGCATTTCGACACACGCTGGGGCCTCGGCACCGAATCGCCACCTGCTCCCCCCGCACCGCTGGTGCTGCTCGCCGCCGACGGTGGGTCCACGCTGCGGGCAATGGAGCAAATCCGCTTCGACGGCCGCGTCAGTCTCATCGGCGACTTCACCTTCGAGGCGCCCACCATCGATCTGGCGGCGCTCGCATGGCTGAACGTCGAAGGCAATCTGCACCTCAACGCCACCAACTTCGGCAACGCGGGCAACCTGACGATTTCCGGCACCTTGGCTCTCATGGGCGGCCTGATGCCCACGAATGGCAATCAGGCGAGCGTCCAGGAGCCACCATTCACGCGTTCAGCCACGCTCTCGGTCGGTGGGTGGGGCAGCGAACCTCTCCGAACGGAGTTGCTCGATCTCATCGCGTTGGAAATCCGCGTCAGTTCGTACCCGCTGCTGGCCGGCACACCCGAGCCGATCACCGGCTATGTCACCCTGTCCGAACCGATACCCCGCGATGTCATCATGGGCATGATGTTGATCGAGTCGGTCGACTTCGCTGAGGTGCCCCTGCCCGCCGCGTTGCCGCTCTTCGTCGCGGGCCTCGGCGTGGTTGCGGCTGCCGGGCGGCGAGGTTGCCGTTCGACGGTGTCCGTCCCCGGATCGTAGGGTCTTGCCCCGGGGGCACGCCGGGCAGCGAGGCTGGGGGCAGCGGTTGCCCCCCCGACCCCCCTACCCCGCCAGCTCGGCCTCGAGTACCGTCAGCGCTGCCAGCGGATCGCTGGCGCGGGTGATGGGGCGGCCGATCACCAGCCAGTCGGCCCCGGCATCGCGCGCGGCGGCGGGCGTGAGGGTGCGTTGCTGATCCCCGCTCACGGCCCCGGCGGGACGGATCCCGGGACACACCAGAGTCCATGCCGCGCCGTGTGCTGCGCGCAGGCGCCGTGCCTCCGGGCCTGCGCACACCACGCCATCGAGACCAGCGTCCGACGCCAGGCGCGCCAGGCGATCGACCTGGGTCGCGGCCGAGGCCGCAAGACCGAGTGCGGCGAGTTCGCTGTCGGCCAGCGAGGTCAGCACCGTGACGCCGATGAGCAGAGGCGCCCCGGTGCCCGTTCCCACCGCCTCGCGCGCGGCCTCCAGCATGCGCTCCCCGCCGCCGGCATGCACATCCACCATCCACACGCCGAGGTCACGCGCCACCCGACAGGCGGCGGCGACGGTGTTGGGGATGTCGTGAAACTTCAGATCGAGGAAGACCCGGTGGCCGCTGTGTACGAGTTGGCGCACCAGCTCGGGGCCGGCGCGGGTATACAACTCGAGCCCCACCTTCATGGACGCGCGCACCGGATCGATGCGTGCGGCCAGGGCCAGGGCGTCGATCGGATCGTCGAAATCGAGCGCGACGATGACCCCGCAGGCACGCCCGGTGCTCGCCGTGTCAGTCATGCTCGTTCCCCTGCAGCGGCTTGATCTCGTTCCAGCGCTTGCAACTGGGACAGAGCCAGTGGAGCGTGCGGGCGCGGAAGCCGCAGCGCCCGCAACGATAGCCGTGCCGCTTGCGGACCAGTGCATGCACCTGATCCTGCACCTGACGCAGCGCATTGATCGGCCCCACGCTTACCGCAGGCAGTGCGTAGCGCAGCAGTTGCTCGACCCCGCGCAGCGAGGGTCGGGTGGCAAGCTCGGCCCCGAGGCAGTCGAGCGCCAGCGCAGTGCCCTCACGCGCGGCCTTCAACTCCGCGAGCATGAGCGCGGCGGGAACACCGGCCGGGGTACCGGAGAGGGTGGCAAGGTAGCGTTCGAACTCGTCCTGTTGCCCGAGTGCCGTGTGCGCACGGGCCAGCAGTGGCAGCGCCTCGGCCATGAAGGCGAGGTCCTGACGCTCGATGCGACGCAAGGGGCGGAGGGCCTCGCGCTCCTCACCGGCGTCCAGCAACACACGGGCCTCGATGAGGCTCGCACGGGCGCAGCCGGCATCGGCCAGCAGGGCACGCTTCAAGGTACGCCGCGCCTGGTTGACACGGCCTTCGGCGAGTTCCTGCTCCGCCAGCTCACAGAGAAACTGCGCGACGATGTAGCCGGTGGCCTCAC
>DBNU01000048.1 GCA_002299125.1 Proteobacteria bacterium UBA664 | reverse complement strand
CTGGATTCGGGCCCGATCGGCCACGCCCCGACGCTGAATCGTTCGGGGCACTGAGAGTCGGTCCCGCAGACAAAGTGCACCAGTATAAGGAGCCCGTGTGACGACTGAAACCACGCCCGCCTTCATCGAACGCCCGGACCTGGCCCGAGTCGCGGCCGTCATCCCCCTCGATGCCCCGGACCCGGCCCATCGCTGGGCGGATATGCTGACCTTCGACGGCGCGACCTTCCGTGGCCTCTGCCACACGCTCAGCGGCTGGCTCGGTGGCCCGTTCGGGCGGCCCGTACTCCAGGCACTTGCCGTGCTGCTGTTGCGTGCGGGCTGGAGTCTGCCTGCACGTCTGCACGCGGACGCCGCCTACCTCGCCCGCGCCAGCGGATCGCTCACGACCGCCGAGTTTGCCTTGATGCAATGGCAGTACGTGCTCGTGACCCGCGTCCAGGCGGCGGGGCTCTCGGCCGGATGTGTGGTGACCGCCAGTTGGTCGCACACCGAAGGCGGTTGGCGAATGCTGCGCAACCTCGATTGGGGTGGCGGCCGGCTACGCGCAATCTTCGCCGCAGCCACCCGGCATTACCTCACCATGGGTCCGGACGGTGTGCCCCGAGCCGCCCTCATCGGCTTTCCCGGGATGCTCGGAGCCGTCACGGGTGTCCGCCTGCGACCGGACGGACGGACGGCCTGGGCCATCGCCCTGAATTCGGCACCCTGGCGAGGCCTTGCCCTCGGTCGTGGGGAGGATCCGACCCTGCTGCTGGCGGATCTGCTCGCCGGCCCGGCAACCGACTGGCCGCAGGCGCGGGCCACACTGCTCGCCACCCGCGTCGCGGCGCCCGCCCTCATCACCCTCATCGGCCGCACCCGGGAGGAGGCCTCCGTGTTCGCCTACGCGCCGGGCCGCCCCCCGCTCGAACGACGCGCCGAGAACGGCCTGCTCGTGGTCGCCAACCACTTCGATGAAGACGGCCCGCTCGCGCGCTGGAACCCGGACCCACGCCGCGACAACCCATTGAGTGACAATCTCTTCCGGACGAGCCGGGCGCGAGCGGCGGCGCTCCACGCGGCGCTGGCGGGAGAGGCGGGAGAGGCCCTGAACGCGCGGCTCCTGGCTGCCCATCAGGCGCAACCGGTGCGCTGCGTGCGTAGTGTCCATCTGCTCGCCCTCGACCTTTACCGCCCCTGGCCCGCGCTCAGGGTGTGGACGCCGGGCGACACCTGAACGCCGGGCAACCCGGCGCTCCCGAGGTAACCGGTCCGGCTCGTCAGGCCGCAGCGCCTGCATCGGCCGAGCCACCGCCGGCAGGCCTCTGCACCGGCAACCAGCCCGAATAACCCGAGACTGTCACCAACGTTTACAGTCTGCGGCCGTTTTTTCATGGTTTCGTAACAGAGTGAGGGGAATACTTCGCCCCACTGCACGACGTGCCGCAGTGCAGCCATCCTCCAACCGGAGCTCACCACATGGATCGTCTCTTCGCCCGCCTCGTGTGGCTGTGTGATTGGGCCGGTGTCTTCGCCCTGGTTTGCGCCACCGGCAGCCTTGCCCTGCATTTCTGGTTCGACGGGGCCCTCACCGGGGCCATCTTCCTCTTCGGCGTGTTCCGCTGGCTGGCGCTGGCCGTACTCGCGCTGGCCGCAGGCCGGGTCCTTGAACTCGGAGCCCTGGCGCTGACCGGCCTTGATTTGCAGGCCGTGCCCGCACAGGCCACACCGGAGGCCGGCGTCGCCGTCTCCCAGCCGGCCGCCGATCGCGCTGCCGCCTGAGGGGTCCGCCCCGCAGGCATGGCCTCCCCGGCGATCCCCTCACCAAGCCGTCATCCCCGTCTACGCGGGGATGACGGGGTGCGCCCTGTGAAGCCCCTCTTCCATGGGGCGAGGGGCTTCCCCCCCCCGGCCTGCCGACGAGCCTAGAATTTCAGCCAGGCCGCCACTTCGAAGGTCCGTGGGGCACCGAGGAGATACATCGGCGTCGGGTCGGCCCACTCGATGTAGGCGTCATCGGTCAGGTTGAGTACCCGCAGGGTCAGATTGGCGTTGCGGCTGGCCTGCCAGGAAAGCTGGGTGTCGAAGCGGGCGTAGGCGGCCACTGGTACGGTGTTGGCCGGATCGGCGAAGCGCTCACCCACGTAACGGGTGGCGAACATCCACTCGGCCTGCGGGTGGAAGTGCCAGGTGAGCCAGGTGTTGGCCACCCATTCCGCGACATTCGCGGGCCGGTTGCCCGCCCGCGAGACCGCCACATCACGCCCCGCGATGCGGACGTTCTCGTTGAACTCGTCGAAGGTCGCGTCCACCCAGGCCATGTTGCCCTGCACACTCCACTCGGGCGTGATGCGCAGACCTGCATTGGCCTCCACACCGCGCGAGGACTGCGCCCCGATTGGCAGGGCCAGCAGCGGATCGTTCGGATCGCGGGTGACCAGGTTCTGGCGTTCGAGGTAGAAGCCGGCGACGGTGGCCGAGCCCCGGTTCTGCCAGAAATCGAACTTGCTGCCGATCTCGAACTGCCGACCGGTCGTGAGACCAAAATCGCGGATGTTGCGAAAATTGGTGGTGGTCAGGATGCCCGCGGGTGGATCGGCAGCCGTGCTGTACTGGGCGTAGAGATTGAAATCCGGCGCGATGTCGTACATCAGTCCCAGGCGCCAGGTGAGGGGCTGCCATTCGCGCTTGAAGGAGCGTTCCTGCGGATGGGCCAGTGGTGTGCCGGCCCGAAGGTTGTCCGAGTCGAGCTCGATGTCATCGAAGCGGATCCCGCTCACGAAATTCAGCCCATCGCGCAGGGTCAGGCGGTTCTCTGCGAACAGCGCCGTGGTCATGAGGGTGTTGCGGCGATCAGCGATGGGCCCGGTGGCACGCGCAAAATCGAAGTAAGTCCCCGGCGTGAAGTTGAATGGGTCGATGGTATCGACCGGCAGGCCACTCTCGAGGCTCGGGGAGCGCGTCTGCTGGTTGAAGGTCACATCCACCCCGGCCGACCAGAGCGACGGGAAGCGCCAGACCGCACCTTCGTGGGCCAGTTCGAGCCGATTGCCGACCATGAACTGCTCGTGGTCGGTGGCGAAGGAGGCGCGGCGATCGATGCGGGTGTTGGCGGCGTTCCAGCGGTACATCTCGACGTTCCGCCATTGCCGGCTCGCATCGTAGTAGTAGGCCGTGTTGGTGATGCGCGTGCGCTCGGCCAGACGGTACTCGAGCACATCGCGCACCCACAGGACCTGCTGATCGAACACCGAGTCGCGGGCATTGAAGTTGAGGAAGCGCGTGCGCTCGTCGAAACGGCCGGCAGTGACCGGATTCAGCAACGGCGTACCCCAGTAGGCCTCGCGATCCTCGCGCTGGTATTCGATGGCGATGGTGTGCGAGAGGCGCGCGGTCAGATCACTGAGCAGCGAGGCCGAGAACACACCGGAATCGTGCTCGGTCTCGTCGACGAATCCCTGCGAGCCCTTGTAGGCCGCATCCACCTGCACCCAGTTGTCTGATTGCCCGACACGACCGCCGTAGCCGTAGGCGACGCGGCGATTGAGGAAAGATCCAAGGAGCAGCAGCGCATCATGGCCCTGGCGTTCCCGATTGGCGGTCTTGCTCACGTAGTTGATCGAGCCGCCGACCGCCCCCTGCCCGTAGAGGAAGGTGGAGGGTCCGCCGAGCACTTCGATACGATCCGTGAGCCAGTTATCGATGGGGCGCGCGGCGACCA
>DBNU01000101.1 GCA_002299125.1 Proteobacteria bacterium UBA664 | reverse complement strand
CTTGCGCCGACACCGGCGGTGACCACCGACGCTGGTCGGGAGTTCGCCATCAGCGGCGTCGGCGGGCTCGCGGACTGGGCTCGTCTGTGGCCGCGCCTGCAACAGGCCGAGGGCGGGCAGGGGCTCGTCGTCCTCAGACTGGAAGCAGACCGTGTCTGGCTGTCCACCGGCGTGCCCGGTGGCGCGGCGGCCCTGCTGCTCGATCCGGCGGTCGCGGAGCTGGTGACCCCTGAGGGTGACGGTGTCTGGAGGCTCAGGCCATGACCGACACCGGGCGCATCTTCTGGCTTGGGTTCGCGCTCGGCAGCGCACTGCTTCTCTACTATCTGAGTCCGGTCCTCACGCCCTTCCTGATGAGCGCCGCGCTGGCCTACCTGGGCGATCCCCTGGTTGATCGGCTGGAACGTCGTGGTTACACGCGCGGCCTGGCGGTGGCGCTGGTCTTCACCGCCATGCTGCTTGCCGGTCTGCTCGCGCTCATCGTCGGCCTGCCGGCCCTCTGGAGTCAGATGCAGGCCCTGCTGGAGACGCTGCCGGCCGTGCTCGACTGGGTGCAGACCATCGTCCTGCCGAATCTGCTGCCGCTGCTCGGCGGCGCGGAGGTCACGCTCGACCGCGAGGGTCTGCGCGCCCTGGTCGCTCAGCACTGGCAGGAGGTGGGCGGTGCACTCGGCGGCGTCCTGCGGCAGATCACCGCCTCCTGGCAGGTGCTGCTCACATTCTTCGCCTACGTCACGCTCGTGCCCGTGGTCACCTTCTATCTGCTGCGCGACTGGGATCTGCTGGTCCGGCAGGTGCGCGAGTTGCTCCCGCGCCGCATCGAGCCGCGCATCGTCGGGCTAGTCAGCGAGTGCGATCAGGTGCTGGCCGAGTTCCTGCGCGGGCAACTGCTGGTGATGCTGGCCCTGGCCGGCATCTATTCGGTGGGGCTGCTGCTGTGCGGGCTCAAACTTGCGCTCATCGTCGGGGTGATCGCGGGGATGGTGAGCTTCGTGCCCTACCTGGGCTTCATCGTCGGCGTCGCGCTCGCGGGCATGGCCGCGCTCGCCCAGTTCCACGACCTCGTGCATCTGTTCTGGGTGCTGGTGGTGTTTGCGGTCGGACAGGCGCTGGAAAGCCTCTGGCTGTCGCCCTGGCTGGTCGGCGATCGTATCGGGCTGCATCCGGTCGCCGTGATCTTCGCCGTCCTGGCCGGTGGCCAGCTCTTCGGTTTCTTCGGTGTGCTGCTGGCCCTGCCGATGGCGGCGGTCGTGGTCGTGCTGCTGCGGCACACCCACGACGCCTACCGGTCGAGCACGCTGTACGGCCCGTGACGATCAGAGGCATGCAGCCGGGATGACCACCCCCCCGCCGCCGACCCGCGTGCAACCCTCGCTCGAAGCGCGGGCAGGCTCACCGCAGCTCCCGCTGGAACTGGCCGGCGCAGTGGCGCGGCTCGCGACCTTCGAGCCGGGACCGAACGCCCCCGCCCTCGCCGCCGTGACCCGGCTCGCACAGGGTTACCCTGGTTGCCTGACGCTCTGGGGGCCGGCGGGGAGTGGCAAGAGCCACCTACTCACCGCTGCTGTGCAGGCGATCCGGGAATTGCGGTCCGGCGCCCGGCCACGCGACTGCGACGAGGCCATCCGGGGCGATCCGGCGGGCACGCCGAACGACTCTTCGACGCACGATTTGCTGCACCTGGAGGGTGCAGCAATCGCCACCCTGGCGACGCTCGTCGCCGGCCCCAGGCTCGATGCCTTCGCCTTCATCGCCCTCGATACCCGTGTGGACGACTGGGGCAACCCCGCCTTCGAGGAGGCGGTCTTCCGCGCCTGCCATCGTGCCCGCGCCGGTGAACTGGGCCTGCTCCTCGCCTTGCCGGCCCATCCTGCGGAGACCAGGATCGCCCTGGCCGATCTGCGCTCGCGCCTGCTGGGCGCTGAATGCTTCCGGCTCGCCCCGGTGGACGAGGTCACGCGCCGCCGGATCCTGGCGAGTCGCGCCGTGGCGCGCGGCCTCACGCTGAATGACGAGGCACTGGACTATCTGCTGGCACGCCTGCCGCGTGATCTGCACAGCCTCTGCGACTTCATCGATCGACTGGACCGGGTGAGCCTCGCCGAGCAACGTCGCCCCACCGTGCCTTTGCTGCGGAGCCTCATGGAAGCGGGTGGCACCGAGGCCCCCGCAGCCCTCTCCGACCTCGCCCCGTGCGTCCTGCACCGCCTGCAGGAAATCCAGGTGGAGTCAGGGAGCACCGAGCTACCATGTGGGTCACCATCGGATCGCTGATGCCGCGACCCCGTCGGGCAGCGGTGTGTCGGGCGCGTCGGGCTGTGCTCGCGGTAGGCTTGATTGGGCCTGGGAACTGCCACGATGCCGGGGGCTCCGGATGATCCCCGGCCCCTCGAACCTGGAGGTTTCGTGCATGAGAGTCTACCCCGCAGTGATCGAGCGTTGTCCCCGGACCGGCCTGTTCGTCGGTTTCGTGCCTGGTTTTTCTGGTGCCCACTCCCAAGGCGAGACGCTCGATGAACTCAATCGCAATCTGCAGGAGGTCATCACCATGCTCCTGGAGGACGGAGAGCCCCAACTCGAATCTGAATTCGTCGGAATTCAGAACGTTGCCGTTGCATAGGCATGGGCACGATCCCGGTTCTCAAGCCGGCGGAGGTCGTCGCCATTCTCCTGACACTTGGCTTCGTGGAAGTCAGACAGCGTGGCTCGCACAAGCAGTTTCGTGACGTTGGCGGGCGGTGCACCACCGTACCGTTTCATCAAGGCAGGGATATTTCGCCCATCTTGCTGCGGCAGATTGCGAAGGATGTCGGGCTGACCGTCGACGACCTGCTCAGGCACCGGTAGCCCATCAGGACCTTCCTGCGGACCCCGCTGACGCCCCGTCTGCAGCCGCCTTCGATCTGACGGTGGACCGACGCTCGGCCCTTCCACGCGCCCGCGCGTGACAGGCCGCGGCGACAAGCAAGGCGGTGGCAAGGAGGAGCGCGACCCCGGACAGCCACCGCGGCACGTCCGCCACCACCCACTCGAAGGCGGCGTGTGCAACATAGAGGCAGGCCAGCACGGCCACAGCCGCGTGGGTGCGCGCGTCACCGGCGATCATGCCGCGCCGGAACCACACGAGCGGCCCGAGCGCGATGATGAGGGCGGGCGCGCGCAACGGTGCGGGCGGCGGGGCCAGCCACAGGATCCAGGCGAGGAGCCAGGCGAACAGGCCGATCCAGGCCAGCAGGGCGGGCCAGCGCCAGCGCTCGGCGGTGGTCGTCATGCCCGCCCCTCCTGCCGCAGGCCCTGCGCCAGGGCCAGGGCCGTGGCGGCCAGCCGGCGGCCGAGCGCGACGCAGAGTTCCTGTTCGTCCGCGGAGAGCGTGGGATCGGCCGTATCGCCGGACACATGACTCGCGCCGTAGGGTGTGCCACCGCTACGCGTGCGCGCCAAGGCCGGCTCGCCATAGGGCAGACCGACAAGCAGCATCCCATGGTGCAGGAGCGGGATCATCATGCTGAGCAGGGTCGTCTCCTGACCGCCGTGCAGACTGCCGCTGGCGGTGAACACCGCCGCCGGCTTGCCGGTCAGCGCGCCGCTGAACCAGAGCTCTCCCGTGTCGTCGAGGAAGTGTTTGAGAGGTGCCGCCATGTTGCCGAAGCGGGTGGGCGAACCAAGCGCCAGGGCGGCACAGTCGCGCAGGTCATCGAGGCTCGCGTAGGGCGGCCCGTCATCGGGAACGGCGGGTGCCACCTGTTCGCTCACCGGCGACACCGGTGGGACGGTGCGCACGACCGCCTCGACACCCGGTATCGACTCCACACCACGGGCGATCGCGCGTGCCATGCGCGCGACACTGCCCTGACGGCTGTAATAGAGGACGAGGATGCGAAGGTTCATGAGTGAGGCATCGCCAGGATCGTGGGGGCTGCGGGACGGACTGGAGGATACCTGCAGATCCTGCCATTGCACCCTCATGCCCCGCCGGATCAGAACGATCGGAAGACCGCAGTGCTAGATTCGCTACACATGTCTACCGCTCCTTCAAGCCCACCATCGGGGTCACCCGGCCCGCCCTGCTCGGCCACCCTGGCGGCCGCGAAGGCCCCGGATGCGTGGAGCAAACGCCTGCGCGGCTTCCTGCTCTTGCTCGGCCGTGCCGGCTACCGCTTCGTGCTCGATGGCTGCGGCACGCTTGCCGGATCGCTCGCCTTCACTTCGCTCCTCGCCATCGTGCCGCTGCTCACCGTTACCTTCACGCTGATCTCGAGTGTGGAGGGGCTGGCCCACCTGCGCACTGAGCTTGATGCCTTCATCTTCACGCTGCTGGTGCCCGAGGTAGGTGCCACCGTGCGCGATGCCCTGCACGTGTTCGTGGATAACGCGACCCAGATGGGGGTCGTGGGCTATCTCTTTCTGACCTTCACCGTGTTGCTGCTCATGATGGAGATGGACATGGCGCTGCTCAGGATCTGGGGGCCGGGCCGACTCGGGCGCCGGGTGCGCAACGTGGCCATCATCGCGGTGGTGCTCTTGGGTGTGCCTGTACTCATCGCGGCCTCGCTGGGTGCCCTGTCCTATCTGGTGCAACTCCCAGCCCTGGCGCGCTGGGAGGATGCACCACGGGTGTATCAGTGGTACCGGCTCGGGCTGCCTTTTGCTTCGGTGTTCGGTGTGCTGCTGGCAGTCTACTGGTTGCTGCCGCAATGGCCCGTGCCGCTGCGGCACGCGGCTCGCGGTGCCCTGGTGGCTGCGCTGCTGTTCGAGATCTCGCGCAGCGTGTTCACCTGGTACGTGCACAACGCCTTCGTACAGCCGCACGTATACGGGGCCTTCGCGGCCATCCCCTTTGCGCTGGTCTGGGTCTACACCTGCTGGGCGATCGTGCTCTACGGGGCCCAGATCACGCACCTGATGAGCGTGCCCGACTCACCGCGGATGCAGTGGTGGCGGCCCTTGCCCGACATCACCCCGGCGCAAAACCATCAAAGCGACCCGGCCTCGCGCAGTACCTCGAAATAATCGAAGCTGGCCCCGGTCTCGAGCATGCGTGTTGCGCGCACCGGGAAACCGGCGCGCCCCAGATAGGCCGCCAACCGGTGCCGAGCACCGGGGCGGAAAAATCCTCGCTCACTGAAGACACCATAACTGCCGGTCTCGCGCTGACGTTCGAGGTACATGACGGGCTCGGCGCTCCCCTCCTCCGCGAACGGCTCGAGTCGCCCTGCCGCGACGCGTCGGGCGAGCAATTGCAGGCCACTCAACTGGCTGCCGTCGCGACGCACCATGGTCCAGCGGACGACCGCCAGGGCTATCTGTTCACGGCCCTCACGTTGTTCCAACAGCGCGACCAGTTCACCGATGGGCAGTGGCTCACGTGCGCTGGCCTGAGAGGCAATGGCGTAGCCGGCAGGTCCGGAGTTCACCAGACTCCAGTGCTCTCCCTCCGACAGTGCAGTCGGAGGGCCCTCGCTGCTCATGGATGCACCGAGCGGCTGACGATCTCGCAACAACGAGATTGCCTCCCGCACGCCGGGAAAGACCAGTACCGACCCGGCGCGTGGCTCGCGTGGAAGATTGCGCCGCGGCGGCAGCCGGAAGGCACGCAACAGATGGGGCAGCACCCGCTCCGCCCGTGCCCTCAGTGGACCATCCACGCCCCCTTCCTGCCGCAACTGCTCCAGTGCCCGCTCGATGGGACGCGACAGGGCATCGAGTTCGATCACGCGCAACCCGTCCGCCCGCATCGGGTTGTCCTCACGCACGGCGGACTGTACCGCCGGTGGCTCGCCGCTCTGGAGGTCCACCCAGAATGCCCCCGGGCTGGACGGCTCGGAGCGCTGCACCGACATGTGCAAGGACCACTCCCGCAGTCGCTCGAACACCCACCACGCCATGCCGTAGG
>DBNU01000222.1 GCA_002299125.1 Proteobacteria bacterium UBA664 | reverse complement strand
ATTTGAGGAGGTCGGGATTGGCGGTCATTGGTGGTCTCCTGAGTCGTGTACACCGAGAAGACGCAGACGCCGCCAGTGCCCTCGCCGGGCTGGCAGCTATGGCTTCGTCGGAGGGTAGACCTCCGGCCCCGGCCCTGCCGTCACGACGACCGACACACCGCCCGACCCGGATCGCCCCCTCCAGCTACCCCGCCTGCGTCGTGGTAAATCCTGTGGCTGCCCGCGCCTCACGCCGTGCGCCGGCGGGCTGGGATCCTGCAAACGTCAGGGACTGTATCACGCACCGATATTGCGTCGCAAAAATCAGCCAAGCGCCATGCGCCGGTCGATTATCTGCTCGACCACGGTGGGGTCGGACAGGGTCGAGATGTCACCAAGACCATCGAACTCGCGCGCCGCAACCTTGCGCAGGATGCGTCGCATGATCTTTCCGGAGCGCGTCTTCGGCAGCCCCGGTGCCCACTGGATGACATCGGGCGTCGCAAAGGGGCCGATTTCGCGGCGCACATGCTGGATGAGTTCCTTGCGAAGCTCGTCGCTTTCCTCGACATCGCCGATGAGGGTGACGTAGGCGAAAATCCCCTGACCCTTGATCTCGTGCGGGAAACCCACCACTGCCGCCTCGGCGACCGCAGGATGCAATGCCAGCGCGCTCTCCACCTCGGCCGTGCCCATGCGGTGACCGGAAACATTGATGACGTCATCGACGCGCCCGGTGATCCAGTAGTAGCCATCTTCGTCGCGGCGCGCGCCATCGCCCGAGAAGTAGAGATCCGGATACATCCGGAAGTAAGTTTCGACGAAACGGGAGTGGTCACCGTGAATGGTGCGTGCCTGGCCCGGCCAGGAGTGGCGAATGCAAAGCACGCCCTCACCCTCACCTTGCACTTCCTGCCCCTTGTCGTCCAGCAGCACCGGCTCGATACCGAAGAAAGGTAGTGTGGCCGAACCCGGCTTCATGGGGATCGCGCCCGGCAGCGGTGTAATGAGGTGACCGCCTGTTTCAGTCTGCCACCAGGTATCCACGATGGAGCAACGGCCACCTCCAACGACACGGTAGTACCATTCCCAGGCCTCCGGGTTGATGGGCTCACCCACCGAACCGAGCACACGCAGGCTGCCGAGGTCGTGCCGGGCAACGAAACCCTCTCCTTGCGCCATCAACGAGCGGATGGCCGTGGGTGCGGTGTAAAAGCTGTTGACCTGATGGGTCGCGCAGACTTGCCAGAAGCGGCCCGCGTCGGGCCAGGTGGGGACACCCTCGAAAACCACGGAAGTGGCCGCGTTGCAAAGTGGGCCGTAAACGATATAGCTGTGGCCCGTTACCCAGCCGATATCCGCTGTGCACCAGTAGATGTCGCCGGGTCGATAATCAAAGACATAGCGATGGGTGACGGCGGCGTACAACAGATAGCCACCGGTCGTGTGCACAACACCCTTCGGCCTGCCCGTGGATCCCGAGGTGTAGAGGATGAACAGCGGATCCTCGGCCCCCATCCATTCCGGCGCACAGTCAGCCGAGACTTCCCGCATCGCTTCGTGGTACCAGACGTCACTCTCCGGATGCCATTCGATGTCGTCGCCAGTGTGGCGCACGACCACCACGCGCCGCACGCTCGGGCAGTCGATGATCGCCTGATCCGCGTTCGCCTTGAGCGGGACACTGCGGCCGCCACGACGCCCACCGTCCGCGGTGATCACGACCTCCGCGGCGGCATCATTGATGCGATCCTTGAGGGCCTCGGGTGAGAAGCCACCAAAGACCACCGAGTGCACTGCACCGATGCGGGTACAGGCCAGCATGGCCACCACCGCTTCCGGAATCATCGGCAGGTAAATGGCAACGCGATCACCTCGGGTCACGTGCAGCGACTTCAGCACGTTCGCAAAGCGACAGACCTGTTCGTGCAATTCCCGATAGCTGATGTGCCGGTGCTCCCCCGGTCTATCGGCCTCGAAAATGATCGCCGTCTGGTCACCAAGCGTGGCGAGATGCCGATCGAGGCAGTTGTAGCTCACATTGAGCTTGCCCCCTTCGAACCAGCGGATATGTCCGTTGCTGAAATCCTCCAGTCGCACTCGGTGCCAACGCTGGAACCAGTGGAGATGCTCCGTTGCCTGGCGCGCCCAGAAGGCATCCCGGTCATGCACGGACTCGTCATAAGCCCTGCGGTAAGCCTCGGCATCGAAGTAGGTGCCCGACTGGTTGATGGCGGGTACGGGATAGTGCTTGACCACGGACATGCTACCGGACCTCCCTCCTCCGTCCCCTCCGCTATCTTGCGCGGGGTCGAAGCGCTTTTCGTTGGACTTGCTGGAACAGCAGGTGGCACAGCAGCGGCGGTGGAGTAACGCACTCTGCAACGCACGGAGGTCAGGCCGTGCGCCGCGCGGCGGGACAGGTCCTGGCCTGGGTGCATGACCTCGAGCAGACCCTGCTGCTGCAGGCGACGCAGTATAGGTCGGTGATTACCTATACGGAACGCGTCGCGGCCTTCCCGCAGTGCAACAGGAGTTGGCGTGGGTTCCTGGCGAATTCGCATGGCGTGGTAACGGTATGCAGCGGCATCAAGAGCCGTGTCAGGCGCATCGGCATAACGCGTCATGACGGATGCGCGTCGCAGCAACGGGCGCAGGCCTCGGCCCCATGGAGTGATGGGCAGGCCCCGGGTAGGCTGGCGCGGGTTGCGTGCTGCGACAGCCTTCGTCCATCAGGCACGCAAGCAGGCGAAAGGTGCACGGATGAATTCCCAGCCCCCCCGTAGTCCAATCGACCTGACGAACGTCGAGACGCTCGCGCTCGCCGCCGTCCGTGAGGCCAGTCTGATCGCCCACTCACTGGCAGCGACCATCCAGACAACACGGGTGGTGCGCAAGGCCGATGACTCACCCGTGACGATCGCCGATTTCGCTGTCCAGTGCTGGATTGCCCACCGTCTGACCGCCACGGCAATTCCACTCATCGGCGAGGAATCGGCTGAGGGTCTCGCGGCGGCCGGTCCGGAGATACTCGAGTCGGTCCACGCCGCCTTGCCCTCCGGGCAGCGTCCTCGCCACCCGAGCGAGTTGCTGCTCTGGCTCAATCGGGCCACTCGAGTGCGGAGTGCTCCCAGTAGCTGCTGGTGGCTGCTCGACCCCATCGACGGCACCAAGGGCTTCCTGCGTGGCGGACAGTACGCGATCTGCCTGGCCCTCGTCCGGGAGGGCACCCCGGTATTCGGCCTGCTCGGTTGCCCCGCCCTGCCGCAGTCCGGAGTACCGCTCGGCAATGGCGGACAACCGGCAGGCGTGCTGTTGCTTGGCCACCGCAATTCAGGGGCATGGCAGAGATCGCTTGCGGAGGAGGCGGCCTGGCAAGCGATCCAATGCAGTGATTCCGGACCCGGTGGGGCGCAGGTTCGGGTCTGTGAATCACGCGATGTGCGGCACGCGCGTCGCGGGTTGCTCGATCGCAGTCTCGAAGGGCTGGGCGCCAGCGCGGCCCCGGTGCGCATCGACAGCCAGTGCAAGTACGCCCTGGTCGCGCGGGGTGACGCCGACGTCTACGCGCGTCTGCCGCGCGATCCGACGTATGTGGAAAAGACCTGGGACCACGCCGCAGGCGCGGTGATAGCGGAGGCAGCCGGTGCCCGGGTAAGCGACCTCGATGGTCGTCCGCTCGACTTCTCCCAGGGTGTTGCACTCGTGGGGCGGGGCCTGCTGGTGGCCACGCCCGGATGGCACACCGCACTGCTCGACGAGCTACGCAACGCCGGCTGAGCGCCGTCTGGTACCGGGGGAGGTCCGCGTCTACTATCGGCGCGCAACGTCACCACCCCGCCCGCGGCGCACGCACTCGGTCCGGGCCTACTGCCGCTCCCGCCTTCAGCGCACGAACGCCGTACCCGTCTGCGGGC
>DBNU01000060.1 GCA_002299125.1 Proteobacteria bacterium UBA664 | reverse complement strand
CCAACACGGTCGTGGTTCCCGGCGGTCGCGGTGTGCAGGCCATGGATCACATCATCACGCCCGAGGTGCGGCGACTGTTGCTGGGCAGGCGTCGCCCGTGACGTTCTTCCCGAGCGCTTTTGTCTACGCCAGGGTTGAACTGCCTGCGGCCCCCGACACTCGGTGTATCGACTTTCAGCCATTAGCACCCGGAGCCCGACCTGCATGAGTTTCACCGCCACACTCGCCGGCAGTGGCGAGACCTTCCCGCTCGATCCCGAGCGCTGTGTCCTCGATTGCGGCATCGACGCCGGTTTTCGCCTTCCCTTCGGTTGCCGTGATGGCAACTGTGGCAGTTGCAAGACGCGGGTCGTTTCCGGGGTGGTGGACCATGGCCCGGCGGCCGAACGCCCCGCCCTCTCGCCCGCCGAGGAGGCCGATGGTTACGCGCTGCTCTGTCGGGCGCGCGCGCGATCAGATCTGCTGCTCGCGGTCACGCTGCCAGCCGGCATGGGCGTGCAAGAGGTGCGGACCTTGCCTGTGCGCGTGGTGGCCATGGAGCGACTTGCACCGGATGTCATGCAGCTCAGCCTGGCACTGCCGAAGACGGAGCACCTCGGTGCCCTCGCCGGGCAATATCTGGAGTTCCTGCTGAAGGGCGGCAAGACGCGCGCCTTTTCGCTCGCCAACGCGCCGCGTGCGGCCGGGGAGCCCCTCGAACTGCACATCCGGCACTACCCCGGCGGGGTGTTTTCGGACTTCGTGTTCAATGATCTGGCGGTGGGTGCTTTGTTGCGGATCCGTGGGCCCCTCGGCACCTTCACCCTGCGCGAGGATTCGTCGCGACCGAGACTGTTCGTGGCGGGGGGGACGGGCTTCGCGCCCATCAAGGGCCTCATCGAACAGGCGCTCGCTGCGGGCAGCACCCAATCCATGCAGCTCTACTGGGGGGCACGCGACCGGCCCGATCTCTACCTGCACGACCTGGCGCAGGGCTGGGCATCCCGGGTCGCGTACACGCCCGTGCTGAGTGAGCCCACTGCGGGCTGGGCGGGTCGCGCAGGCATGGTCCACGAGGCCATCGGAGCCGATCTCGCCGACGCGAGCGGCATCGATGCCTACGTGAGCGGCCCACCGCCGATGGTGCGGGCCGTGCGCGAGGTGCTGATCGCGCGGGGTCTGGACCCGGACCATTTCTTCTCGGATGCCTTCGAGTCCGCGCGTAGCTGAGCGGTCGAGGCCTTGTGCTGTGGCTGCGGCGGGAACCGGACCCACGCCAGTTCCGCATGGCGCCCGTTCGTCTGGCCCGCGCAGGCGGGCATCCAGAGACGTCGCTGCGGAGTCGCGGCATCTCCGGGCCCTCACCCCGGCCCCTCGCCCACGAGGCGCCCAGCAGCCCAGCCGATTGCATCGATCCCCACAGAACGAGGGCTGGTTGTCCGTTGGGTGTCTTCTCGTACCTTGAATTACTCCGCAACGGCTGCGAATGCTCGCAGCCAGGGATCAAGGTGGGCTATGTCGAAGGTGCCCGAATCGAACATCTGCATCATCTCTGCGTAGATCTGCATCGGTGCTCGCTGCAAGCGCCAGCCGTTGATCCGCAGGAACACGTCGGCAGCCGCAAAGGCGATGCGCTTGTTGCCGTCCACGAACGGATGGTTGATCGCCAGGCTTTCCATCAGCGCCGCAGCCTCAGCCACGATATCGTCGTAGTAGCCCGTCTGAGGGCGGAACAGCGCGGCCTCCAGCGCCCCGGGATCGCGCACGCCCAGCGCACCGCCGTAGCGCTGCATCAGAACCGTGTGTAAAGCAAGCACATCGGCCACAGTCAGGTAATCACGCGGCACGACTTACCTGGCCAATTCGCGGTAGAGGCTGTCGAACTCGTCGAGGCTGGACGCAAACGAAGCCATCACATGGCGCCGCGGACGCTGTTTCTGCTGTCGGTCGATGTAGTCGCGTAGCGCCTCATCAAGCACCGCCTGGAACTGGCGGCCCTGGCTTTCGGCGATCTGACGCAGCGCCGCCAGCACCTCGGGTGCGGCTTGGGAGGAGAATTTCTCGCGGACGTTGCTCGTCATGGCCAACCTCGTGATGCGCTACCTGGGCGCGTCAAGATAGAGCATGACATGCCCGGTTGCCGCCGTCTGGGTGGCGATTGATGCCTGAAGTCCGGTCATCACGATCTGCGGATGTGCCTCGACCTAGAGGGCCCTTTGAAACCAGTTTGTGCGCAAACTGGCGGCGGTTTTCCAAGTGTTCCGGAAGGTTGAAGCAGGCCCGCGGG
Organism: Proteobacteria bacterium UBA664; assembly: GCA_002299125.1. Classification (GTDB taxonomy): domain Bacteria; phylum Pseudomonadota; class Gammaproteobacteria; order UBA7966; family UBA7966; genus UBA7966. The sequence goes on along the minus strand of DBNU01000060.1, from coordinate 1,105 downwards.
TTGGGTGAGGTGGCGCGGTCGGGTGTGACGACTGCCACGCCAGGCGCTTGGGGGCAGGCTGCGGCAGGGATCCAGAGTCAACGTCGCCAAGCTGGCGCTGCTGCGTGGCGGTCCTGGCCGTCATGGTGTCGTGTTCCTGTTGCTTGGCCGCGCTGCGACGCGCGCGGTCGTGCAGCTGGCGATGCAGGAGCGTGTCGTGGGTGCGTCGGGCTGCACAGGGTGCGGCGCTGGCTTGGTGATGGCCGCCACGGGAGGCGGTCACTCAAGGACTTGCATCGTGTGCGGTGCGCTATAGTCAACGGTTACTTACCGGAGCGCGCACCATGGCCCGCAAGCCCGCTATTCCTTTGGCCGAGTTGCGCCGGCGCTACGACGCGATCGGTCCCATTGAGGACATGCCGTTCGAACGCACCTCCTATGGCCGCTGCTCCACCTGGGAGGGTTTTCTATCGGCCGGCGAGCGGTACTCGCGGGCGATCCGCTCGCAGTCGATCAGCGAGCATGAGCTCGCGCACAACCCCGCGCTGATCGATCTCGTGCTTGCCGCGTGGCCCGGCCCGCCCCTGCCGCCCACTGTGTGGCCGACGCTTGAGGGCCTCAAGATCTAATCGGTCTCGATCAGCCGGTGGTCGTCGTTGTCGACGGTCACGTATTCGAACTCGGTCGCGTAGTGCATGTACGCGGTGCCCTGGTAGTGCGCTTTCAGCACGTACTCGGGGCGCGCGGTGATCGTGACTCTGCGGTCGTTGCTGAACCTGCCCAACTCCCTCGTCCAACTGCTGGCGATGTTTGCCCGGAATCGGTCCGTCTGCGTTGCGCCGTTGTCGAACTCGCTGGTGGACATTTAGCGGTGAAGCTTGACCCGCCCCCAGCCATGCAGCCGCCGCAGCGCCTGCTGTTGTGCCGTGGCCGTGGAGGGACTGGGTCCCCGCCTGCGCGGGGATGACACCTCGGGATGCGTCTTTCTCTCAACGCTGGCAGCGCGGGCAGTGAAAGCTCGAACGTTGGCCGATGCGTGACACCCGGATGGGGCTGCCGCAGCGCGTGCAGGGCAGGCCGCCGCGGTCGTAGACGCACAGTCGCGCGGCGAAGTAGCCGGGTTCAC
>DBNU01000243.1 GCA_002299125.1 Proteobacteria bacterium UBA664 | reverse complement strand
CCCGCTACGACCGGCCGGGGCCACGCTACACCTCCTATCCGACGGCGCCGCATTTCACCGAGTATTTCGGTGCCCTCGCCCTTGAACAGTGCATCGAGCGCAGCAACCAGGATCCGATCCCGCACCGGCTGTCGCTCTACGTGCATGTGCCCTTCTGCGAGAGCCCTTGTTTTTATTGTGGCTGCAACAGGGTCATCACCCGCGATCGCACGCGGGGAGAATCCTATGTGCGGAGCGTACTCGCGGAGGCCGTGCGCGTCGCCGGGCGCATCGATCCCGACCGCGAGGTCGTGCAGTTGCACTTCGGCGGCGGCACCCCGACCTTCCTCGAGCCCGAAGGCATCGCGGGCCTCATCCGTGTGCTTGGCAGCGAGTTCCCGCTCGCCACCACGGATGAACGGGATTTCTCCATCGAGGTCGATCCACGCACGCTCTCACCCGATGGGCTTGGCGCGCTCGCCGAGGCCGGCCTGAATCGCGTGAGTCTGGGTGTGCAGGACTTCGATCCTGCCGTACAGGAGACCATCAACCGGATCCAGACGCTGGAGGAAACGGCCGCCCTCGTGCATGCGGCGCGGCAGGCACGCATGCGCTCGGTCAACATCGATCTGGTCTACGGCCTGCCCGAGCAGACCCGCGAGCGCTTCGGCGACACCCTCGACGCCGTGCTTTCCCTGTCGCCGGATCGGCTGGCCATCTACGGCTACGCGCACATGCCGCAGATGTTCAAGGCCCAGCGCCGCTTCAGCGCGGAGCAACTGCCCACCGGCCCGCAACGGCTGCAACTGCTGCAACTGGCAATCGAGCGTCTGACCGCAGCCGGCTATCGCTACATCGGCATGGACCATTTTGCTCGACCGGGTGACGAACTGGCACGCGCACAGGAACGTCACGCGCTGCATCGCAACTTCATGGGTTACACCACCCACGCCGATTGCGATCTCATTGGCCTGGGCGTGAGCGCCATCAGCCAGATCGACGACAGCTACAGCCAGAACCCACGCGAAATTGCGGATTACGAGGCCCGCCTCGTCAGCGGCGGGCTACCCACCTGGCGCGGCCTGCGCATGACCGACGACGACCGCATCCGCGCCGATGTGATCCAGCAGGTGATGTGCCAGGGAGAGGTTGACTTCGATCTGCTGGCGGCGCGCCATGTCGTGGAGTTCATGCCCTACTTCGCGCGCGACCTCCCGCGGCTCGCGCCCCTCATCGAGGATGACCTCGTGGTGCTCGAGGAGCGCCGTCTGCGCGCGACGCCACGCGGGCGCTTGTTACTGCGGAACATCGCCGCCTGTTTCGATCGCTACCTGCACGAGGATCCGGCGGGCAGGCATTCGCGCTCGATCTGACTAAGGCTTGGCCCTATCGGCTTGCCGCGTGCACTCCGGTCGGGTCGTGGCGTGCTGCAGCAAGGATCTGCAGGAAGAGGCTCATCCCTTGAGCCTGTAGCAACGTAGTCTTGCTCCCAGATTGAACCAGCTTGGGTTGTCGGCCAGACTGCGGACGGCGATGTTTCCTGCGGGCTGTTCGGGTACAGCCCCTTTTTCCCGCCAGAGCGCGCCAGCATCCTCGCGATGCTCTGGAACCGAGGAGGACTCTCGATCGTGTACTCGTCCAGCGAAAAAATCCCTTGCAATCGACTCTCGCAATCAGGCTGGCTGCTCTGCGTGGTGCTTCTTGCAACGGGCTGCGCATCTGCCACAAGACACGCTGCCGATGTTCAGGGTGGCCTCCAGGCTGATAGTCGCGTCACCGTTGGTGTGGTTCAAAAAGAGGTGCGGGTGGGCATGTCGGGGGCCGACGTGGCCACAGTTCTGGGCTCACCGAACATCGTCTCGACAGACGAGGACAGGAACGAGGTGTGGGTCTACGACAAGATCGCCACTGATCGTGTGTTCTCCACCCGGGACGGTGGCGCTTCTGTTCTTGTGCTTGGCGTCGGCGGTGCCGCAGGTGCGGAGAGTGTTTCGCAGCGCACGCTGACAGTGGTCATCAAGTTCGACAAGGGAGGTTTAGTGCGTGACTTTGCCTATCACACTTCACGCTTCTGACAGCATCGCACAACGAGGGTGCTGGCTTACCGCCGCTGCCTGCGCAGCCTTTATGACTGGCTGCGCGATGCAGCAAACAGTACCGCCACAAGCGCTGAAGTTCACGCCACAGTCACTGCAGGATCGACAGGCGCAAACACGACGCTTCGAGACCAACGATGAGAAGGCCATGCTGGCCTCGGTGTCTGGCCTGCTGCAGGACCTCGGCTTCGCAATAGACGAGAGTGATTCACGCTTGGGTGTACTCGTCGCGAGCAAGGATCGTGATGCCTCTGAAGTCGGTCAAGCGGTGATGTCTGTGTTCTTCGTGCTTCTGACGGGAGTGCCTCTCCCCACAGACGCCCAACAAAAGCTCCGCGCGTCGGTGGTGACCAAGCCCGGCACCGATGGGCTCGCGGTGCGGGTCACGTTTCAGCGTATCGTCTGGAACACGCAGGGGCAGGTCAGTCGAGTTGAAGCGCTGAACGATATCAAGGCGTATCAGGATTTCTTCGAGAAGCTGTCGAAATCCGTGTTCCTCGAAGCCCAGGAGATCTGAAGCAGATGACTGCCAAGCATGACTCGCAGCGCGATACCAGCGTGCAAGCGTTCAGGCCTACCGCGATCTTCCGCGCAGTCGGATGGATTGCCTTGGCCACGCTGTTGTCGGGGGCCACCTGCCAGACCAATTCCCGCGACCAATTGCTCGCCACGGATGCAAGCCAGGTAGCGCTCCGTAGTATTCAGGCGCGGGCCTTCGATACTACCGATGTTCAAACGACACTGCGCACCGTGATCTCCACCCTGCAGGATCTCTCTTTCGTGATCGACCGCGCGGACAGCGACCTTGGCACGGTGAGCGCAACGAAGCTGGATGGCTATCAGCTGCGCATGACAGTTACCGTGCGCTCACGCGGAGAGAAGCAGACGGTCGTGCGGGCCAATGCCCAATATGAAGCCCAGGCTGTCAGTGATCCGGAGCCATATCAGCAGTTCTTCTCGAGCCTGGAGAAGGCCATGTTCCTGACAGCACAGCAAGTGGATTAGCTGTCAGGCCAAGGCGACAGCTATTCTCTTCAGCGAGGAAAGGCTCAGACAGGCCCACTGTCCGCCGCACCCTGCGCCTCGCCCGCGCTCAGGGGGCCGCCCACCGGCAGCGTCTCCACTTCACGCAGGCGGCGTTCGATGGCGCGGGTGCGCACGCCGGTCTGGCCGAGGGTCTCGCTGGCGCGTCCAAGGTGTTTTTCTACTTCGGTGAGCACGGCGGCGAATTTCTCGAACTCCGCCTTGACCATCCCCAGCACCTGCCAGACCTCGGCGGCGCGCTGTTCGATGGCCAGGGTACGAAAGCCCATGCGCAGGCTGGACAGCATCGCCGTGAGGGTGGTGGGGCCCGCCAGCACGATGCGGTAGCGGCGTTGCACCTCATCCATCAGTGTGGTGTTGCGCAGGATCTCGGCGTGCAGGCCTTCGGTGGCGAGGAACAGGATGGCGAAGTCCGTGGTGTGCGGCGGCTGCACGTACTTCTCGCTGATCGCTTTCGCCGCTACCAGCACACTGCGCGCGAGGGCGGCGGCAGCCGCCTTCACCGCCGCCTCATCACCCAGATCGGCCGCCTGCTGCAGCCTGAGCCAGTCCTCCTGCGGAAACTTGGAGTCGATGGGCAGCCAGACGGGTGCTGTTGGATCGCCGCCGGGCCCGGGCAGGCGCAGGGCGTACTCGACCCGCTCGGCAGATCCGGCCCGCACAGCCACGTTGCGCTCGAACTGCGCTGGCGTCAGCACCTCTTCGAGCAGGCTGCCGAGTTGCACTTCGGCCCAGGTGCCGCGCGCCTTCACATTGGTGAGCACCCGCTTGAGATCACCCACGCCGCTCGCCAGTGTCTGCATCTCGCCCAGGCCCGACTGCACCGCCTCCAGCCGCTCGGAAACTAATCGGAAGGACTCCCCGAGCCGGCGTTCGAGTGTGGCCTGCAGTTTCTCGTCCACCGTCTGGCGCATGGACTCGAGATGCTGGTCGTGGCTGTCGCGCAGCTCACGCACCCGGGCATCGAGGGTGTTGCGCACCCGGTCGAGTGCCTCGAGATTCGCACGGGTCTGAGCGCTGAGGTCACTGCGCAGTCCGGCAAGCCTGAGATCGAGTGTTTGTGCCTGCGCGTGCTGCGTACGCAGCAGCGCCTCCGTGACGCCTGCCTGACGCTCACTCAGCTCCTCGCGCAATTCTCGCGCGGCATGGGCCGCCTCCTCACGTGCCAGGCGCAGTTCCGCACGCAGATCAGCAGCAGCGCGCACATCGGCGCGACCGGTGCGCAGCAGCACGAGAAGCAGGATCAGCGCGTTGACCGCGATAGCCGCCAGCAACAGCCACGGCAGATCCGCGGGTGCCACGACGGGCAGCGAGAATGTCGGCAACGGCATGGGCATCGGCGAGCTTCTCAGGCAGGCACTGCGCCCCGGGGCAGCGCTATGCGAGCGTCTCCCGGGCAGGGCGGCAGACTGCCCTGACCACAGGGGTCGAGGGAATACCCGCGCCGCTCAATCGTTCTGCAGGAACATGTGCGCCAGATCCACCGAGGGCCGGCTGCCAAGGTCATCGTAGTGGCGCTCGAGCCAGCGCTCGGCCGCAGCCCGTCCCGCGGCCCGGAGGGCCTGCAGGAACTCCGGGGTGGCGTTCAGCCGCGTGCTCGCCTCCATGGCGCCCAGCGAGTGCTGCGCCTCGATGAAATGGAAACGCACGCGCCGCAGCCGGCGCTCGAAGCGCCCGAACACCCATGGCTCCTGCAGGGCGATCTGTTCCTTGGCCAGGGCGATGGCGCGCATCTCGCGCAGGAAGGCCGCATTGAAACTGAGCTCGAGCGCGCGCTCGCGGATCCCCTCTGCCGTGTTGGGCACCGTGTCACGACGGGCGGGATGCAGCATCACCACCAGCACATCTGCCGCCTGAGTGTCGAAAATGAGGGGAAACACGGGCGGATTGCCGGAATAACCGCCATCCCAGTAGGGCTCGCCGTCGATCTCGACGGTGCGATGCAGTGCGGGCAGGCAGGCCGAGGCCAAGAGCACATCGGCCGAGATCTCGGCGTTGCTGAATACGCGGATCTTCCCGGTGCGCACGCTGGTCGCACTGACGAAGATGCGTGGCTCGGAGGTCTGCCGCAGCGGGGTGAAGTCAAAGCTCTCGCTGACGATGCGCCGCAACGGGTTGATCTCGAGCGGGTCGAGGAACTCGGGGGCGAAGAAGTGGGCGAACCCGAGATAGCCCGAGAGCACCGAAGACAGACTGCCGTTGCCGCCCCCCTGAGTGAAATCGAGCGGGTGGGCAAACAGCTCCGTGGCCGCGGCCCCCACGGCCTCCCAGAAGCGCTGCAGGCGATCCTTGGCCGCCACGGCACCTCCGACCGCCAGACCTTCGGCCAGCGCCGTCGCATTCATCGCGCCCGAGCTGGTGCCACTGACGCCCTCGATGTGCAGGCGGCCATCGTCCAGCAGGCGCTCCAGCACGCCCCAGGTGAAGGCACCATGCGAACCACCACCCTGGAGGGCGAGTGAGAGCGGAATGCGGTGAGCCGTAGTCATGGGGGCTAGCATAGTGCACCGCAGCATGGCAATTCACCCTGCTCAGGAGACACACGCGCCCTCCTGGTGGTCTGCCACCCGCGCGCTGGTCAGCGACTATCCTTTCGCCGGGGTTGCTCTGGCCACCCTTCGTCCCGCAACGGCTGACCCCACGCTGCCGTGGCCCCATCGCCCAGAATCTCGAGGAAGTGCCGCTTGCACCAAGAACCGCGCCCACCCCTGCCCGCCTCGCACGCCCCCGGCACCGAGCGCGTGTTGTTGCGCAAGCTGCCTTGGCTGCTGCTGTTCGGCACGCTTCTGCCGGCCCTGTGGGTGCTGGGAGTCGAGTGGCTCATCGACATCCCGGACGCGGATGATCGCGCGAAATATGTCCTCGCCCTCAAGTTTCGGGCCATCGCCCTGGCGTCGCTGGTCTGGATGGGCGCGCTCACGGTTGCGATAGGCTGCGGCTTCGTGATCGTCATGAAGGGGCAGCCCCACGAGGCAGACAGCTACCCGATCCCGGGTGACGAGAAAGAACCTGCGAAGAATCATCACGACGAGGGCGGGTGACGCGGTGCGTGCCACCCCATGGCGCGCCGCTTTTCAGAGGCTGATCGGCCTGGCATCCTGACGGTAGGGTGAGGCCCATCGAGGCCACGCCGCCACTCGGGCACCGGATTCAGTTCTGCGTTCGCTGACCCGACCAGAAACGGGATCCCGGTCGTCCTCGCTCGAGGGCACTCACGAGGGGCATCCGGCGAGGGCGCATGAGCGACAGGGACTGGACCCGGGCGGAGGTGGTCGCCATTGTCGACGACCACTTCGCCATGCTCGAACGCGAACTGGCCGGGGTCGCCTACACCAAGGCCGCACACCGCCGCGCGCTCACGCCTCGCCTGAATCGGCGTACGGCGGGCTCGATCGAGTTCAAGCATCAGAACCTGAGCGCGGTGCTCATCGAACTCGGTCTGCCCCACATCGTCGGCTATCGATGGCGCGGCAACTATCAGGCCTTGCTGCGGGACGTGGTGCTCGAGCGTCTGGAGACGGCACCAAAGCTACGAGCGCTTGCTGCGCAGCACGCCGAATCGCTCGCAACCGCGCCCCAGGTCCCCGACCTGAGCGGGCTACTGGCACCGCCACCGCGCGTGACCGACCCGAAGCCTGCGCTGCGCCCGGTGGTTCGTGATCGGCCACCCGTGGTAGTGGACTACCTCGAGCGCGAGGCCCGCAACCGTTCGCTCGGACTCGCCGGGGAGGAACTGATCATCGCCTTCGAGCAGGACCGTCTCGACCGCAGCGGGGCCAGCGACCTGGCCGCGCGGGTGGAGCACAGTGCCAAGGTGCGCGGAGATCATCTGGGTTACGACATCCTCTCCTTCGAGACCGACGGGCGGGAGCGGCTGATTGAGGTCAAGACGACCCGCTACGGCGAGATGACCCCCTTCTTCATCACCCCGAACGAGGCCGATCTCTCCGACCGCGAGGCCAGCCGCTATCACCTGTACCGGCTCTACGCCTTCGCTCGGCAGCCGCGCTTCTTCGTGCTGAGCGGCCGGGTGCGCGAACACTACACCCTCTCGGCCGCCCTGTACCGGGCGGTGCCGTCCAGCACCAAGGGGGACGCCACCCTCATGGCCACGTCCGGCTGAGCGAGGGCTTGCAGCAGCGCCGGGAGCGGCTGTCGGCGTCACACATCCGGACGCGCGCGACCGGCCTCGAGCAAGAGCGACACAACTCCCCACGCGCGCGCATACCCGCGCAGGCCGGGGTAGCACTGGCCCCTGCGACCCCTTCAGCCAGCGGCCACCTCGAACAGCAGCAACTCGGCCCGGCTCACTGCCTCCACCTGCAGACACCCTCCCGCCGGCACGGCACAGCCCTCCCCCGCCGCGTGACGATGCCCGTTGGCCGTGATTTCCCCGCCCACCACGTGCAACCAGGCCATGCGACCTGCTGCCGGGGTGTAATCTAGGACCGCACGCGGGGCCAGTATCGACGAGTAGGCGTCGAGGTCGCTGTGCACGGTGACGGCGCCGTCGCGACCGTCAGGTGCCGCGACCAGTCGCAGGCGACCACTGCGCTCTGTCTCGGGGAAATGTCGCATCTGGCAGCAGGGCGGCAGTGCTGGACGCCGCGGCACAACCCAAGCCTGCACGAAGCGCACCGGCGCGACCGCGGAGTAGTTGCACTCGGCCTGAAACACGCCGGTACCAGCGCTCAGGCGCTGCACATCACCGTGCCTCAGGATGACGTCATCCCCCAGCGAATCGCGGTGTTCGAGCGTACCCTCGACGACGAAGGTGAGGATCTCGACGTCCCGGTGCATGTGCACCTCCAAACCTTCTCCCGGCCCGATGCTCGACTCCTGGATGGCGCGAAGGACGCCGAATCCATCCCGTGTCAATCCCACCGAATTTGCCACCACGCCACCACTGCCCAAAGGGGCAGGGATCTCCGGCCTGGTCTCGCTGTCGTGCTGCCCGCGCATGTTGCCTCCCCCCATCACCAGTAAACCTCTTGTGCGATCTCTCCGTGGCCCAATCCACCGGCGCCAGCCCTACTCTGGCAGATGCGCGCCGGGCACGGTTCCCCGGTTGAGCCATCGATCCTGCGGTTGATCAAGACCTGCGTGCGCCGAGTCGAGTCGCCGTCCATGACGGCCATTGACCGTGAGTGAAATCCGCTGATGACCAATCGTTTCGGCGCCACCGCGTCCATCTGTCAACAGCAGTCAGCCCATCAAGCATTGCTCAGGACGAGCCATAAAGCACTGTGCGATGCAACAGTCGCAAGAGCGCCAAGCATGATCCCTCTGGCACCCGGCGCCAGGTCTTGCACCTGCCCGCGCCGGATGGCGGGGCAGGGCACCGACCCGGGGGTGTGACACCCAGCACCTCATTCGAACGATGACTGGGCATGCGCCCCGGCTGCGGAACATGCATTCGGTTGACGCTACCGCGTATGCTGCAGGCGCACCTGTTCTGCCCTGATTCGGCTGACGAAGACTTGCCCCGCTGCCGAGACAGTCGCGGCGGCCCCGGCAACCCGGGAAAATAGGTCTGAGCGGGAATCCTCGCGCTGCATTGCAGTCACTGCTGGCCGGAATCAACGACGCCAGGCTCCCCAACTGGCGCACCCGAGGGATCACCGCATGCTCGACTGGGCGGAGTACTCCAAACTCTTCATCGGCCTGCTCGCCATCGTGAACCCCTTCGGGGTCATCCCGATCTATCTCGGCGTGCTGGAACAGCACGGCGCTCGTGTGGACTATCCCGCCACCGCGCGCCGCACGACCCTGGTCGTGCTTGCCGTCCTGCTGGTCACACTCGTCTCCGGGGAATTCCTGCTGCGGATCTTCGGCATCAGCCTGTCGGCCTTTCGCGTCGCCGGCGGGATCCTGCTCCTGCTCATGGCGATCGACATGCTGGCCCACTCCGAGCGAGCGCCGCGCGGCCAGCAGCCGGTACCAGCGCAGGCCGATGACTCCCACGAATCCATTGCCGTCGTACCGCTCGGCATGCCGCTGCTTGCGGGCCCGGGCGCCATCAGCACGGTCATCGTGTATGCCGACCTCGGCAGCGGAGTCGGGCACTATCTTGCCCTGACGACGATCGTGCTCGGTGTAGGCCTCGCCGTGTATCTGTGTCTGCACAGTGCGCTGCGGATCCGCGGCTTCGCCGGTCGGACCAGCATGCAGGTAACCACCCGCCTCATGGGCCTCATTACCGCGGCCATCGCGGTCGAGATCATGGGTAACGGTCTCGCCGGATTGTTCCCGGCCCTGCGCCCCGCCGCGATTGCCGGCGGCTGAATGGTTTTCGGGGTGGCTCGCACGCATTCGGGACCGCGCGGCCAGGCCTCCACTCAGGGCCCCACGCCGCGTCCGCTCGCAGGTGCCCAGTGTGGACGGACACGGACTTATCCTCTGCGCCGCGGTCACCTGACTGCCCCTACCCGCTGCTACCCACCTGACGTTCGCGGAGGTCACTCTGGACAAACTCTTCCGTCACTTCGAGCAGATGGTGGACCCCTACCCCGAGGCCACCCCGCCAACCCCACCCAGGGCCCTCGTTTCCTTCGTGTGGGCCGCCACCGAGGGGCTGCGGCGTCCTCTTCTTGCACTCGTGCTGGTCACGGCAGTGATCGGCGTATTCGAGGCCTGGCTTTTCAGTCTGCTCGCGCAAGTCGTGGATTGGCTGGCCGAGGTCAGCCCCGGATCACTCCTGCAGACCCGGGCCACGCACCTACTGGCGCTTGCCTTGGTGCTCATCGCCTCCATCGCTGTGGTGGGAGTGGCATCGCTCATCAAGCACCAGACGCTGGTCGGCAACTTCCCCATGCGTCTGCGCTGGAATTTCCATCGCCTCATGCTCGAACAGGGCCTGTCCTTCCATCAGGACGAGTTCGCCGGGCGCATTGCCACCAAAGTGATGCAAAGCGCCCTGGCCGTGCGCGACGCCGTGCTGATCCTGTTCGAAATGATGATCTTCGTGAGCATTTACTTCGGCACGCTGGTGCTGGTGGTGGGCAGCTTCCACCTTTGGATGGTGCTGCCCTTTCTGGGCTGGCTCGGCATCTATGCGTGGGCGATCTGTCACTTCGTCCCAAGGCTGGCTGCCGCCGGCCAGGCACAGGCAGACGCACGCTCGCTGATGACGGGGCGCATCACCGACGCTTATGCGAACATCGCCACCGTCAAGCTCTTCTCCCACACTCGCGGCGAAGCAGCACACGCCCGCGCAGCGATGCAACCCTTCCTGCAGACCGTGCATCGTCAGATGCGTCTGGTCACCAGATTCGAAGTGGTCAATCACGCTGCCAGCATGGCCCTCATCCTGGGTGCAGGCGGAGGTGTGCTCTGGCTGTGGGATGCGGGAGCCGTGGGGGCCGGTGCGGTTGCAGCCGCCATCGCCATGGCGATACGGCTGAACGGGATCTCGCACTGGGTGATGTGGGAGACAGCCGCCCTCTTCGAGCACATCGGCACCATCCAGGACGGTATCGACACCCTGGCGCGCCCGCCAGTCCTGCTGGATGCCCCCCATGCGGTCGAACTCGAGGTCCGTCGCGGTGAGATCCACTTCGAACAGGTGAGCTTCCGCTACGGCGACGGGCCTACCGTCATCTACGATCTCGACCTGCACATCAGATCAGGTGAGCGCATCGGACTCGTTGGCCGCAGTGGGGCTGGCAAATCCACTCTGACCGGGATGTTGCTGCGCTTCCACGACATCCGCAGCGGACGCGTACTCATCGACGATCAGGACATCATGCAGGTGACGCAGGATTCGCTGCGCGCGGCCATCGGCATGGTGACCCAGGACACCTCACTGTTGCACCGGTCGGTGCGCGAAAACATCCTCTACGGACGGCCCGAGGCCAGTGAGGAGGAACTGATGGAGGCGGCGCGGCGGGCGGAAGCGCTGGAGTTCATCATGCAGCTCAGTGACCCGAGGGGCCGGCGCGGCTTCGATGCCCATGTGGGCGAGCGCGGCGTGAAGCTCTCCGGGGGGCAACGCCAGCGCATCGCCATTGCCCGCGTGATGCTGAAGGATGCCCCGATATTGATCCTCGATGAAGCCACTTCCGCGCTCGATTCCGAAGTCGAGGCGGCCATCCAGTCGAGTCTCTACCGACTCATGCAGGGCAAGACGGTGCTGGCCATCGCCCATCGACTCTCGACGATTGCCGCGATGGACCGCCTGGTCGTGCTCGATGGCGGCCGCATCATCGAAGAGGGCGATCACCTGAGCCTGCTGCGCGCAGGCGGCCTTTATGCGCGGCTGTGGGCACACCAGAGTGGCGGCTTCCTTGGTGCAGAGGCGTGACGCAAACCCGGCGCCTTGCAGGGACTCAGCCAGTCGCTGCGAACACTGCTTGTGTCGTACGGTGACCGATCCGCTGCTACCCGATTTCGACGCGGACCGCCTCGAATGCCTCCTCGCGACAGCGGCACGCGAGGCGGCGGCGCTGTGGCTCGCGCGGCGGCGGCCTGGTCTGACCAAACCGGATGCGAGACCCACGCTGCCGGATCTGCGTGACCTGCCGCTACCGATCGAGGCGCTGCCGGCAGAACTCGCTGCCATGCTGGCGTCTGCCGCACCGTACGGTGCCGATCCCCTCAATCTGGCGCACATCCCCTCGATCGGAAACGCTGCGGCGCTCATCGCCGACTGGTTCGCTGCGGCTGCGAATCTGCACACTGCGAGTGCCCTGCTGTCGCCGCAAGGTGTGGCCCTGGAGCGGGACGTCATCGCCACCCTGGCCGACTTCCTCGGTTACGGGCGGCCTTGTGGGGGACTGCTTACCAGCGGATCCAGTCTCGCCAACCTGACCGCACTGACGGCGGCCCGTGATGCCGCCCTTCCGGGGGCCGGCAAGGAAGGACTGACCGGCCTCCCACCCGGGCGTCTATATGCATCCACCGCCGTGCACGCCTGCATTCCGCGCGCGGCCCGTGTCCTTGGGCTCGGTCAGAATGCACTGGTTACCGCAAGTTCTGTCGATCCGGAGCGGATCGATCCCGAACTTCTGCGCAAACATCTGCGTGCCGACCGCGCGGCCGGCCTTCGGCCTGTCGCGGTGATCGCCACCATCGGAACCGCTGCCACCGGGGCCATCGACCCACTCGCGGAACTCGCCGACGTCAGCCGGGCCGAGGAGGTCTGGCTGCACGTCGATGCTGCCTACGGCGCACCGGCCGCCGCCATCGAGCCTGAGCTCGCGCGCGCCATGGCCGCAGCGGATTCGGTGGCGCTGGACCTGCACAAGTGGTTGTTCCTTCCCTATGAGACCGGCTGTCTGCTGGTACGCGATGCACGCGCGCTGGCTGCAAGCTTTTCCTTCCGTGCCGACTACCTCGATCTGCCCCACGATGAGCTTGATCCGATGCAACTCGGACCGGAACTGAGTCGTGGGTTGCGCGCCCTGCGCATCTGGGCGAGCTTCCGTTGCATCGGTACGGAAAGGCTGCGTGAGGCCTTGCGCCATTGCCTGGGCCTTGCTCGATCTCTGTGTGAAAGCCTTGGTAAGGCTGGCCCGCTCGAGGTCTGTGCCCCCGTTGAGCTTTCGGTCGTCTGCCTGCGCCTGCGCGGGAGTGAGCGCCTGGATGGCGCGCTGGCGGATTGCATGCACCGCGAACTGCTCGGTTGCCTCGCAAGCACCTCCCCACCCATCCAGGTCTCGACCCTGAGACGGGGCGGTCGGTTGGTGTTGCGGATATGTTTCGTCAATCCGGCCACACGCGCGGATCAGGTGACCTACCTCGTCGAGCGCCTGGAGGCCTGCGCGCGCGACGTGAACTCCGTCACAGGTGACTGACGCCGGGATTCGGGCGCAGGGGCATTCCGTCACAGAACGCCTGATGCGGGCGTGGACGGGTTCACAGTCCGCGACATAGGCCCTTCAGTCCTTGGCGGATTTCGACGACTCTTTCGCACACGGAGCCCCGGATAGCCGACACCACCAGAGCGGCGTCGCCTGGGCGCAACGCGCGAGGAAGCCAGCATGTCAGAAGCTCACAGCACCGGGTCGCCCGATCACCCCATGAATGGCGTCGTATCGCCAGTCGGGGAACTGCGGGACCTGCTGGTGGCCCGTCTCGGCCACGCCATCCACCGCATGATGGAAAAAGTAGACGACGCGCTGTTCGAACTCGCCGAAAAGTCCGAGAACATCCAGAACCAGAGCCTCTACTTCGACGCCATGCGCGAAGTGCGACTGAAGCGCGCGTCCATCGAGGATGGTTTCCGCAGCAGTTTTCGCGCCGCCTTCGACGCCAAGCTGAGCTCGTCTGGCAGTGCGTCAGCCGCCGGGAAGGTTGACGACCCGAGCATGGAGTGGGGTCTCGTGGACCACGAGGCTGTCGAAGAGCAGATTGCCGTCAACAATCTTGCCGACAAGGTGACACACGGCTGCCGCGAGGAGCTCTACGCGTTGGACCAGCGTCTGCGTGCCCTCCTGAAAATTGATGCACAGACAGAATGGAGCCAGCCCGCGTCTCCGGAGGTCGTCTGCGAATCCATCCGCCGCGCGCTCACGGATCTGCAATCCGGACTCAAGGTGCGCCTCATCATACTCAAGCTCTTCGACCGCTACGTGGCCGGGGAACTTGCGGTCATCTACCACGATTGCAACGAGTGGCTCATCGGCAAGGGGATACTCCCTGAACTTCGCACCCAGTTGCGCAGTCCGCGCAGTGGTCGTGCACTGTTGCCGCAGTCGGCCGGTGACGCGGCACCGGCTGGTGAGTCGCCAGTGATGGACGATGCGACCCTCGTGCAGTCACTGCGCGCGCTGCTGCTGGGCGAGGCCCTGCCCGGGGGAGCGACGGCGTTTGGCGCCGGGACGGCGGCGGGCGCTGGCTCCCTGCGTGGCCTGACGGCCCTGCAGCGGGGTGATGGCACGTCCTGGGGCAATGCAGTTGCCGATCCGGTGGCCTGGAGCGAGGGCTTGCGCGGTGAGGTGAACATACTGCGCAGTCTCAAGGGCATCGAACTCACGAGCGCTTTCGGCCCGCTCGGTGATCTCACCATCGACATCGTCGCAATGCTCTTCGATTACATCCTCGACGACCGCAGCATCCCCTCGCCCCTGCGCGCACTCATCGGCCGCCTGCAGATCCCGATCGTCAAGGTTGCGCTGCTGGACACCAGCTTCTTCGCCCGCAAGAGTCATCCGGCCCGGCGTTTGCTCAACACCCTGGCGGAAGCTGCGGCCGGCGCGACGTCGACACCCGATGAATCCGATCCGCTCTACGCGATGATGGAAGGACTCATCACGCGGGTGAATCGAGAATTCGAGCAGGACATTGGCATCTTTTCTGAACTGCTCGAGGCTTTCGAGCGTTTCCTCGTCGAGGAGGGCGAGCGTCGTCAGCTTCGCAGCGAGCGCACCCGCAAGGTGATCGGCGCAGGTTCTGCCACGGCCAGCCTTGAGGAGGAAATCAGTCGTCTGCTGGATGAGCGCATCGTTGGCACCACCTTGAACGAGTGCGTGCGTGGCTTCCTCGGTGACCAGTGGCGCACGCTGTTGCACTCATTGTCGCTGCAGCACGGCAGCGGGCCGGGGCCGTTTCGTGACGCCATCGGCACCATGGATGAGCTCATCGCCAGTGTGCAACCAAAACACACTCCGGAGGAGCGGCGGCGTCTCAGCACCACATTGCCGGCCCTGCTGGCACGCCTCAAGGCCGGTATGGAGCGAATCGAAGTGCCGGCTGCCAACCGCAAGCGCTTTCTGTCGGAGTTGGCGCGGGTGCACTCGGATGCCGTGCGTGGCCGCGACACGGCCGGCGCGGTGCCGGCATCCGCGCAGGGTTCCGTGGTCAACAACGAACTTCCCGCTGCTCCGCACCCGGTGCTCCCCTCGGAGCCGGAACCTTCACCGGCAATCCGCTCAACAGGGGATGACGCACCGGCGGAATCTCTTTCCACTGTGCGATCCGCACCCAGCCCGGAGGAGTTCGAGGCTATCACTGCAGGCATCGACCCTCGGGAGAGTGACACCATCGAGCGTCTGCATGCCCCGGTCATTCGGCGTGTGGATCGCGACCGACAGCAGTCTGCAGAGCCCATGACGGGCCGCGCCGACAGCAGTGGCACCGTACTCTCCCTCGATCCCGCCCAGCGTCACAGCCGGCGGGTGAGTGAAGAACCAGGTCGCGGAGCCGGGGAATCTGCCGCCATCCTGCCACTGCGCCGGGCCTCCGAAGGTGACGGCACCGGCGCGGTGAAGCTTCCTGATGGTCCGGAACACGCGCCCGCCTTCGAGCCCCCAGCAGAGATTGCGGAGCGCACCTCGCCCCGTGAGCAACTTGCCGATGTGTTGCGTACCCGTCTGCTGCAAACCGGCG
>DBNU01000206.1 GCA_002299125.1 Proteobacteria bacterium UBA664 | reverse complement strand
AGCAATTCATCCATTTCGGCATCGCGGCGTCGATACAGGCGGTGCAGGCTGCCCGGCTCGAGATCACGCCCGAGAACGCCGAACGCATCGGTGTGGTGATCGGCTCCGGCATCGGGGGCCTGCCCGGCATCGAGCGCGGCTACGCCAATTATCTGGACGGTGGCCCCCGCAAGATCTCGCCCTTCTTCGTGCCGAGCACCATCGTCAACATGGCGGCCGGCATGGTGTCCGTGATCCTCGGCTTGAAGGGGCCGAACTACTGCATCGTGTCGGCCTGTTCCTCGGCCAGCCATTCCATCGGCGATGCGGCGCGGCTCATCAAATACGGCGAGGTGGATGTGATGGTGGCGGGTGGTACTGAATCCGCCACCACGCCCACGGGTCTCGGCGGCTTCGCGGCGGCGCGCGCGATGTCCACACGCAACGACGATCCAGCCGCCGCCAGCCGGCCCTGGGATCGGGATCGCGATGGCTTCGTTCTTTCCGATGGGGCGGGTGTGATGGTGCTCGAGGCACTCGAGCACGCCAGGGCCCGCGGGGCGCCCATCCTGGCCGAACTGGTCGGTTTCGGCATGAGTTCCGACGCCTATCACATGACTTCGCCGCCACCGGATGGTGAGGGCGCTGCGCGCAGCATGCGGAACGCCTTGCGTGATGCGGGCCTGCCTCCGGAGTCGGTGCAATACATCAACGCGCACGGCACCTCGACCCCGCTGGGGGACCTCGCCGAGACCGAGGCCGTCAAGAACGTGTTCGGTGAACACGCCTATCGCCTCGCCATGAGCTCCACCAAATCGATGATTGGGCACCTGCTGGGCGCGGCCGGAGGCGTCGAGGCCGTGTTCACGGTGCTGTCGCTGCGCGACCAGATGGCACCGCCGACCATCAATCTCGAGAACCCCGGCGAAGGTTGCGACCTCGATTACGTCGCCAACGTGGCCCGCGCCATGCCCATCGACATCGCCCTGTCGAATTCCTTCGGCTTCGGGGGCACCAACAGCACGCTGGTCTTCCGGCGCCCACCGGCAGACTGACCCGGGCCCGGGCGAAGGTCCAGGCGATACCCATGGCTGAGGTCGGGCCAGCAGCGGCCACAGTTGCTGAAGAGGCCGTCGCCGCAGTGTGGTGCTGGGTCGATGGCAAGCCCGGCGAGGCCTTGCCGATCTTCGATCGCGGCCTGCAGTTCGGGGATGGCCTGTTCGAGACCTTCGCCGTCATCGACGGGCTGATCCCGCGCTGGGCCGGTCACCGTGACCGCCTGCGACAGGGGCTTGCCCGCCTGCACTTCCCGGGCGAGCTGCTGGCCACCCTCGACGCCGAGGTGCAGGGCCTGATATCCGGTGTGCACGGGGCGTGGGTGGGCAAACTCATCGTCACGCGCGGCAGCAGTTTCCGCGGCTATCGCATCCCGGCAGACGCGGCACCGCGGCGCCTCCTCATGCTCCAGCCCTGGCCGCGCCGTCCCGTGGCCCACTGGCGCGATGGCGTGACCGTGCGCCTGTGCGACATCCGTCTTGGCAGCCAGCCGGCGCTCGCTGGCGTCAAACATCTGAACCGGCTGGAGCAGGTCCTCGCGCGTGCGGAATGGCAGGGCGAGAGCCCGGCCGAGGGGCTCATGTGTGACCAGCGCGGGCGACTCATCGAAGGCACGATGAGCAACCTCTTCCTGCGTCGCGGGCAGCGGGTGGTGACGCCCGCGCTGCTGGAATGCGGGGTGGCCGGAGTCATGCGCGAATGGGTCATCGACTGGCTGCTGCGCCGCTCCGATTATGAGCTCTTCTACGAATCCGTCGCGCCGGAGGACCTCAGCGGCGTAGACGAGCTCTTCCTCAGCAACAGTCTCATCGGCATCTGGCCGATCCTGCGCGTGGACGGGATCGCCCGCGCCGAATGGCCGGCCGGGCCCTGCACACGGGCCTTGCAGGCGGCCATCGCCAGCGCCATGCCGTGGCTCGCCAACAGCTATGACGGCCCGCTGGGATGACCGCTACGCTTTTCACCATCTTCCTGCGCCTGCTGCTCTGGGGGACGGCGGCCCTGGCGCTCGTCCTCGCTGCGGCGGCGATGTGGCTCGCGGAGCAGATCCTCGCGGCACCGCTGGAACCCCTGGCCATCGAGACCCCGCTCACCCTGCAGGTCGAGGCGGGCACCAGCGCCCATTCCCTGCTGGCGCGACTCGAACGTGAGGGGCGTCTCGACCGCGCCTGGCGCATGCGGCTATGGCTACGTTGGCGCGGGCAGGGTGGGCATATCGAGCAGGGAGAATATCTGCTGCTTCCCGGCAGCACGCCCCTCGCTCTCTTCGAAGATCTGCGCACGGGGCGGGTGGTGCGGCACACGCTGACCCTGATCGAAGGTTGGCGTTTCTCGCAGGTCCGGGCCGCCATCGCGGCCCATCCGGTGCTCGTCGACGACACGGCCGGCCTCGAGGCGGCGGCCCTGATGGCGGCGGTCGGGTTAGCTGAACTTTCGCCCGAGGGCCGCTTCTTTCCCGCCATCTACGACTTCAAGCGAGGCGAGGGCGCCTTGTCGGTGCTGCGGCGGGCCGCGGCGCGGCTCGAGGCCGAACTCGAGCAGGCCTGGTCCGGGCGCGATCAAGCCGTGGATGCGGTGCTCCCGGGGCCTGACGCCGCCCTCATTCTGGCCTCACTGGTCGAGAAGGAGACCGCCGCCCCGGCCGAGCGTCCGCTCATCGCGGGGGTGTTCCTGCGCCGCCTCGCACTCGGCATGCGGCTACAGACCGATCCGAGCGTCATCTTTGGCTTGGGTGACGCCTTCGATGGCGATCTCAAACGCAGTCACCTGAAGGCCGATGGCCCTTACAACACCTACACGCGCGCCGGTCTGCCACCCACACCCATTGCGCTGGTCGGGCGTGCTGCTCTGGAGGCAGCCCTCCGTCCGGCCGCAGGCGAGACCCTTTATTTTGTGTCTCGCGGTGATGGGACACACGTTTTTTCTGATAGTTATGACAAACATCTAGAGTATGTTCGAAGGTATCAGGCCCCGCGCGGGCGGCAGCGGCGCCGACTGGCCACACTGACGATCCGTTGCATGTGTCGCGGATCGCGCAGGGCGTGGTGGGGCACATGATGGTACGCGGCCGTTTCATCACCCTCGAAGGGGCCGAGGGCACCGGCAAGACCACCCAACTCGCGGCGCTGGCGCGTGCGCTGCGGGCGCGCGGGCTTGCGGTGACAACGACGCGGGAGCCAGGAGGCACACCCCTGGGCGAGGCCCTGCGCGGGCTCCTGCTGGCCCCCTGCGAACAACCGATGCAGGCAGAGACCGAGCTCCTGCTGCTGGCGGCGGCCCGTGCAGAGCACCTCACCCAGGTGATACGCCCGGCCCTGGCGGCGGGGGCATGGGTGCTCTGTGACCGCTACGCGGATGCCAGCGCCGCCTATCAAGGCGCGGCCCGTGGACTGGGTGTCGAGCGGGTCGATGCCCTGCACGATCTGCTGCTTCCCGGCTGGCGTCCTGACCGCACCCTGCTGCTGGAGACTGCCACCGCCATCACCAGCGCGCGGCGCAGGGCCCGTGGCGCCAGTGATCGCTTCGAGGCCGAGTCGAGCGCATTTCATGCCCAGGTCGCCGCTGCCTACAGCGCGCGCGCGCGAAGCGAGCCCGGGCGTTTCCGCTGCATCGATGCCAGCGGCAGCGAGGCCGAGGTGCTTGCGTGTCTCGTCGCGGCGCTCGCCGACTGGTTGCCATCGACGTGAGGCATGATGATGGGCCGTGGTGATCGGCAGCGCTGCGCAGGGCTGGGGGGGGAAACCGCATGACGCAGGCAGCCCGGAGCGCAGCACCGGAGGGCAGGAGCAAGCCCCCGGCGGTGCTGCCCTGGCAACACGAGGACTGGGCCAGACTCGGCGCGCTGCTGGCACGCGAACGTTTGCCGCATGCCCTGCTTCTGCTCGGCCTGCCCGGGGCCGGGGCGCTGACCTTCGCCGAGGCCGTGGTGGCCCGGCTGCTCTGCGCGGTCCCGCCAACGGCGGATCCGCTCGCTGCCGCCTGCGGGACTTGCGTCGGCTGTCGGCTGGTTCTTGCGGGGAGCCATCCGGATCTGCACCGTCTGGAGCCCGAGGAGGGTCACGAGCAGATCCGGGTCGACGAGGCGCGCGCGGCGGTGGCCTTTGCCGGCCTCAAGGCGGGGCAGGGGGGGCTCAAGGTCGTGTTCGTTCCGCAGGCCGAACGACTGAATGTCCAGGCGGCGAATTGCCTGCTCAAGACCCTCGAGGAACCCCCTCTGGGCACGCTTTTTCTGCTGACCACGCACTGCCCGGCGCGTCTCCTGGTCACCGTGCGTTCACGCTGCCAGCGCTTCGCCCTGCGACCGTCGGGGCGCCCGGTGGCGCTGGCCTGGCTCGAGGCACAGGGACTGCCCGGGCCCGAGGCGGCCGCCCGCCTGGATCTCTGCCGCGGGCTACCCCTGGATGCCTTGGGCGACGCCGCGGCGGAGCAGGCGGCACTGTACGCCGATCTGGTCGCGGCACTTGCCGCACTCTTGTCAGACGGGCCGGAAGGTGACGCGCTCTGGCTTTCCCGCGTCGCCGGCGAGCGGACGCATGCCACATTGCTGCCGGTGCTGACTCTCCTCTGCGAGGACTTGCTGCGGCTCTGCTCCGGCGGCGGTACGGCGACGCTGGCCGCTGCCGCACAGGTAGAGCGACTGACCCCGCTCAAGGGCCGCCTCACGCGCGAGGCGGCGGGGCAGTGGGTATCGGCGTGCTACGCTTCGGCCAGGCAGGGTCTCGCCAGTGGTCTCAAGTCTGATGAGCTGCTGGACGCTCTGTCGCTCAGCCTGCATGGCGTCGTCGGGCGTATGCTGGCCGCGGGCGGGGAGGGAAAGGATCCGGAAACGGCACGCCGCCGCTGACGGGAGGTGGGCAGACATGAGCGCAGTCAATCCAGGTGGGGTCGGTACGATGCTTCGCATCGTCATCAGGGACAAAAGCTCCCTGTTGAAGGCCTACATGCCCTTCGTGAAGAACGGCGGCATCTTCCTGCCGGTCCAGCGCGAGTTTGCGCTGGGCGAGGAGGTCTTCGTGCTGCTGGCCATTCAGGCGACGGGCGAGAATCTCCCGGTGTCCGGGCGTGTGGTGTGGATCACCCCGCGCGGGGCCCAGGCGAATCGAACCCCCGGGGCCGGCATCCAGTTCAGCGACATGGACAAGGGCGAAACGCGCAGCAAACTCGAGAAGCTCCTGGCCGGCTCCCTCAGCTCCGATACCGCCACCCATACGATGTAGTCTGGCCGGAGGCGGGCGTCCGACGCTCGCCGATCCGTGCAAGGGCTCTCGAACCACAGCATTTCCGTCGACATGACGCAGGCAGCCTCGACATCCCCCGACGCCCTCCCACCCCTGGTCGACTCGCACTGCCATCTGCCGTTGCTGGGTGACGATGCCGCGGGCGCGTGGGCAGCCGTCGGGCGGGCGCGCGCCGCCGGCGTGGGGACACTCCTGTGCGTGGCCGTGGACTTCGAGGGTCTGCCCGCCGTGCTGGAATTCGCCACTGCCGATCCGCACATCCATGCCACGGTGGGCGTGCACCCGAACAGCCACCCGGGGGTGGTATTCGCGGTGGACGAGATCGCGGAGAGGGCCGAGCAGGCCCGTGTGCTGGCCATCGGCGAGACCGGGCTCGATTACTTCCGCTCGGAGGGTGACCTCGACTGGCAGCACGCACGTTTTCGCAACCACATCCGTGCGGCGCGCGAACTCGGCAAACCGCTCGTCATCCACTCACGGGACGCCCGCGCCGACACCATCAAAGTGCTCCGTGAGGAGAAAGCAGATGATGTTGGTGGCGTAATGCATTGTTTTGTTGATGACTACGAGACCGCGCTCGCCGCGATGGATCTGGGCTTCCTGATCTCGCTCTCGGGCATCGTCACCTTCCGCACTGCCACCGAACTGCAAGCGGTCGCGCGACGCCTGCCACTCGACAGCCTGCTGGTGGAGACCGACTCCCCCTACCTGGCGCCCGTGCCACGACGCGGCAAGCCGAACGAGCCCGCCTACGTCTGCCACGTGGCCAGCTTCCTGGCCGAACTGCGCGAGGAGTCCCTGGAGCGCATTCACGCCACCACCACCGCCAACTTCCATCGCTGTTTCGGTGGCGAGCCTTACCGATCCGGCTGAGGCCCAAGGGCCCACAGGTTCAGACGCGCTCAGCGGCTCACAGCCCCACGGGCTCAGGGGCCCGAACAGGCGGATGGGCACGCCGCCAGGGCGATCAGAGGCTCTCGCCCCGGCGCTCGGCGGCGACGCAACGTGCGAGGATGCCTGCCGCCTCTGCGAGCACGGCCTGCGGCGTGTAGAAATGCGGCGACAGCCGGATGCCGCCGCCACGCACCGCGGCGAAGACGCCCGCCTGCCGGAGCCGCCGGTCGAGACGGCCGGGGTCCGTGCCCGCGAAGGCGACGGTCAGGATGCCGCTGCGCCGGTCGGGCGATCGCGGGCTCAGCGATTCGGCCCCCGGGATCTGTTCCACGGAACTCGATAGAAACTCAATATTGCATCTCAATTGATTGAAAACATGTGATTCACCATGCTCAAGAAGCAGGCCGACCGAGGCCTCTAGGGCATGGGTGCCGAGCAGGTTGGGGCTGCCACATTCGAAACGACGGACGTCCGGGGACAGCCCCCACTCAGAGCGCTCGTAATCGCCCACTCGTGCCACCATGTGCCAGCCATACTCGCTGACTGCGAGTCGCTCGAGGGCACGGTCACTCACATAGAACAGGGCCAGGCCCTCCGGACCCAGCAGCCACTTGTGCCCGTCGGCCACGGCCACATCACACTGACTGGCCTGAACATCGAAGGGCAGGGCCCCGATCCCCTGGATGGCGTCGACCACGAAGAAGATGTCGCGCCGCCGGCAGTATTCACCCAATCTCTCAAGTGATATCGCCATCCCGTTGATATATTGGCATGCGCTGATTGAGAGAAGCCGGGTGTCCACATCGCAGGCAGCGATCAGATCCGCCTCGGGATCGGCAGAATCCAGCACCGGCACCTGACGCACCGCCACACCATGCCGCCCCAAGGCCTCCCAGACGAGCCGGTTCGAGGGGAATTCCTCACGGGCGATGACCACATTCTGGCCAGGCTTCCACGACAGACCCGCCGCCACGAAGGACAGCCCCTCGGAGGTGTTCTTCAGGAGCCCCACCTGCATGGGTGAGGCGGCGTTGATGAGCCGGGCGAGCTGCTCGCGCAGCCGCAGCTCGACGGCGAGCCAGCGCGGATAGCACGAGGCCGCAAGGGTCGTGTTCTCGCGCGCGAAGGCCTCCACGGCCAGGGCCGCGCGCCGTGGCCACGGTGCCACGCCGGCGTGATTGAGGTAACAGAGCCCCGGTTGCAGCGGGAACTCGGCGGCCAGCACGTCGGGCGACAAGGGCATAAGGGCAGACTCCGGGTTGTTGACCAGCGCGTGAGGGTAACGCGTCGCGGTCGCGTGAAGCCCGAATCAGCGCCCTGTCAGACCCCAGTGATATCGCCGTGAAGGTTCATTATGTAAAGTAACAGGGGCGGATGGCATGGTAGGTGGCGCGAGCGACCCGCCATCCGCCCGGCCGATGTTTGCCAACGCGTTCACATCTGGTGTTTCATTCCCGCCCGGAGCAAGACGGTAGCCGCTATCCTCGCTCGCCGACGGGCCGCGGGGGGGCGCGCGCGGTGCGCTGCCCACCGACCCGCTCCGTGGGTAGTGAATGCTGGAGGTGTAGCCATGGCCAGTCTGCCAGTCACGCGGTTGTCAGAAACGGGGGCTTGGTCCCGGGCGCTGCTCGCCAGCCGCTGGCCCGCGATCTTCGGCCTGCTCGCAGTCGTCGGGCTCCTCGATCACTGGGCCGGCTTCGAGGTCTCCGTGCTTCCGCTCTACTTCCTGCCGCTCGCCTGGGCCGCGGGGCGCTGGGGCCTCGCGGGCGGCTTGTGGCTGGTGCTGCCTGCCACCCTCGTCTGGCTGCTGGCGGACTACGGGCATCCTTACGAGCACGACTGGCATCGGCTGGTCAACGCCCTCGGTCGCGCGCTCGTCTTCGCCAGCGCGGTGGTGGCGACCCGCTTTCTGCTGGAGCGCCCTGTCCGTCTGCAGACACCGGTCGGTGGCGGTGAGGCGGTCACGAGCCCTGCAGTGGATGTCTGCGCGAGCTGTCACGCTGTCCGCCCAGCGGGCGGCGACTGGGAGGATGCAGTGGACTATCTGCGCGAGGAGGCCGCCTGCGAGCTGCACGCGAAGCTCTGCCCGATCTGCGCGCATCGCACATGGGTCGAATCCCGCAAGCGCACTGGGGCATAGACTCCTGCGGCCGATCTGCCGAGCCTCAACCACGGACCTCCGCGCTGCTGCTCCGCAGGTAGTTGCTGGTCTCCATTTCCGTCCTGACCGTCGCGGCCCCACCTATTCAGGATCTTTCCGTGTCGCTACGCATCCTGCACTCGATCCGCTCGGTCAACCCCGTGGGCGGCGGTCCCATCGAGGGTGTCAAACAGCTCTCGCGCGTGAACAGCGACCGCGGCCACACGGTGGAGGTCGTCTCCCTCGATAGCCCCGATGCGCCCTGGCTCGCGGATTTTCCCCTGCCGCTGCATCCACTCGGCCCGGCCTGGGGCAAATACGGTTACGCGCCGCGCTACCTGCCCTGGCTCCGGGAGAACGCCCATCGCTACGACATCGTCATCGTCAACGGGATCTGGCAGTACAACAGCTTTGGCACCTGGCGGGCGCTCCACAACGGCACCCTGCCCTACGTGGTCTTCACCCATGGCATGCTCGATCCTTGGTTTCGCCGCCAATATCCGCTGAAACATCTGAAGAAGTGGCTCTATTGGCCCTGGGGTGACTATCGCGTGCTGCGTGATGCGGCCGTCGTGCTCTTCACCTGTGAGCAGGAGCGTCGGCTGGCACGGCAGTCCTTCTGGCTCTACCGGGCGGATGAACTGGTGGTGAACTACGGCACGGCGGGGCCGGCGGGCGACGCCGAGGCGCAGACGCGCGCCTTCGCCGCGCGCTTTCCGGATCTCGCCGGTCGGCGGCTCTTGCTCTTCCTTGGGCGGGTACATCCGAAGAAGGGTGCCGATCTCTTGCTCCAGGCCTTCCACGACTGGATCGCGGGCGACAGCGAGGGTGCGCGCGCGGACTGGCAACTGGTCATCGCCGGCCCGGATGACCACGCCTACGCCGAGGAACTCCGCGCCCTGGCCGAGCGGCTCGGGGTCACGTCGCGGGTCACCTGGACGGGCATGCTGCAGGGTGACCTCAAATGGGGTGCGTTGCGCAACGCCGAGGCGTTCATCCTGCCCTCGCACCAGGAGAACTTCGGCATCGCCGTGGCCGAGGCACTGGCCTGTGGCACGCCGGTGCTGATCAGCAAGGAGGTCAACATCTGGCGCGAGATCGTGAACGACGATGCCGGCCTGGTCGAGGCCGATGACCGCGCCGGCACGCTGCGCCTGCTGCAACGCTGGGAGGCGCTATCGGAGCGCGAGCGTCAGTCCATGCGCGAGCACGCGCGTAGCTGCTTCGAACGGCGTTTTCACGTCGAGCGGGCCGCGGATTCGCTGGCCGAGGCACTGTCGCTCTACGCGATGGTGGGTGCGCGGGCCTTACCCTCTTCGCCTGCGGGGTAACCGGCCCGCGCTCAAGGGCGCAGGCTCACTCCCCCTCGGCCGCCAACTGCTGCCGGAAGTGCTGCAGCGCCTCGCGCTCCTCGGCGCCCATCCTCGGGAAATGCAGATCGAGTGCTGCCAGGGCCGCCACGATCGCCTGTGCCACGATGAGCCGGGCGTTTTTCTTGTCGTCGGCCGGCACCACGTACCACGGCGCATGGCTACTGCTGGTCGCGGCGAGGCAGTCCGCGTAAGCGAACATGTAGTCGTCCCAGTGACGGCGCTGTTCGAGATCCGCTGGCGACATCTTCCAGTTCTTGTGCGGCTTGTCGATGCGCTCCAGGAAGCGGCGACGCTGCTCTTCCCGGGACAGATGCAGGAAGAACTTGAGGACGCGCGTGCCGTTGCGATGCAGATGCGCCTCGATGTCGTTGATGGACCGGTAGCGTCCCTCCCAGAAGGCGGGACTGCCGGGCGCGGCATCCGGCAGGTTCTGCGCCGCGAGGATCGCGGGACGCACGCGGACGATCAGCACCTCTTCGTAGTAGGAGCGGTTGAAGATGCCGATTTGGCCTCGCTCCGGCAGGGCAGAGTAAGCGCGCCAGAGGAAGTCGTGCTCGAGTTCGCGCGCGCTCGGATGCTTGAAGCTGTGGACCTGGCAACCCTGCGGGTTCAAGCCGGAGGTCACATGTCGGATGACACCGTCCTTGCCCCCCGCGTCCATGGCCTGAAAGATGATCAGCAGCGCGTAACGGTTGTGCGCGTATAGCAGTTCCTGGTAGCGCTTGAGGTCTTCCTTGTCGCCCTCCAGCAGCCTTTGATACGCCTCGTTCGAGTCGTAGAGCGGGGCGATGGTGGTGGACCAGTCGGCCAGATTGACGCGGCTTCCCGGTGCTACCCGGAAGCGGTCGAGGTCGAGCGAAAGCCGTTTCGGCATGGGGTGTGTCCTGGGGGGCTGAGCGTATTCCAGTCGTTCCGGGCCGCGGGTGAATGGACAACCATCCCGCCAGCCTACGAGCAAAGTTTCAGGGTGGATCCGTGCCGCGCGCGGCATGGTCGATCAGCACCTCGGTGCGCAAAACCTCGGTGAGCAGGCCCTGCCCCTCTGCGCTCAGGTGGATGAAGTCGGTGTAGACCGGTCTACCGTTGGCGATGGCGGCGGCCCAGAAGGGTTGCAGGTCGCGCAGTGGCACCCCGAGTTCCGCGAAGAAGGCCTTGAGCTCCGCCCGACCGGGATCCCCGGTGGCCTCAGTGGCCGGGCCTGGTGTCAGCTCCGGTTGCGTGGCATGCAGTAGGACACGAAAACCCGCGCCACTGCCCTGCACCAGCTCGTGCAGGGCGCGGAGATCGGCCAGGGCCTGGGTGTGCAGCGCCTGCAACACCGCCTCGGTCGGTGGTGGGGGTGGCGGTGCAGAAGGCGCTTGCCAAATTCTGAGAGGTGCCGGGACGAATCGCTCCAGGTAGCGATGGATCCCCTCCTCCAGCGCAAGAATGGGGGCCTGCACCGGGTACTGCTTCGCATCGAGCGGCCCGAAACCGGGCGTGTCGATGGCATCGTGGCTGGACAGCACGAGCAGCACGAGATCGGCATCGAAGAGGCCGAAACTACGCAGGTAGGCGAGCCAGTTACCCGGGCCCCAGCTCCCGGCCGAGATGTTTGCCACCTGCACGGGCCGGCCGAGATCGGCAGCAAGCAGCGGCCCCATGCGCGTGGTCGCGAGCGCATTGTGGTCGATGACCGCCGTGCCGTTGACGATGCTGTCACCGACGACCAGTACCCGGTACTCGCTGGGGTCGGTCTTGCGGGCCGGGAAGTCCAGCGACCGCATCGCCCAATGGTTCACCAGGATGTGCTTGCCGAAGCGCTGGATGTCCTGATCGGGGCGCAGCAGGTATTCGATGGTCGGATGCGGCAGATAGAGGGGGGGCGTTCCCAGACCCAGCCACCAGCGTGCACCCAGTTCGACCAGCACGAGGGCGATGAGGATCTCACCCAACCGCACCCGCAGCCGGGAGGGCCGGAAGTAAAAGCGCCACAGAGGCGCAACCAGTGACCGCAGGCGCGAGATCACGAAACTGCCTCCAGAGTGCGCGACGGGTCCGTGTCCTCACGACACGTTCCCTATCCTGCCACGGGGCAGGCCTTGCCGTCAGGGCAGTTATGGGTGGTGACGGTGCGACGGTCGGCCACTCTCACCCCGGTCATTCCCGCGCCCCCCGTCATCCCCGCGCAGGCGGGGATCCAGTGTGATCATGCCGTCGCTGGGCAAGGACTGGATCCCCGCCGCAGCCTGCCCCCGAGTGCTCTTGTCGGGGGCGGGGATGACGATGAGCCTGGTCAGAGACGACGAGGTGGTGGGTTGGGGATGACGCGGTGCCTAGTCGGGGCTGACGACGTTATCCGCGCGGGGACTGTCGGGCTGGGCCAAGGGGGGTGACGATATGGAACGTAACGACCTCAGCCCTGCTGCAGCTTCTCCAGCGTGGCCTTCGCCTCCTCCCGGCCCACGTAGCGCTCCTTGCTCTCCACGGCCCGCTTGAGATGCTCGACCGCGCGCTCGGTGTCGCCCTTGGCGGCATAGGCCATGCCCAGGTGGTAGCGCAGGACGCCTGACTCGGGTGCGGCCTCCACGGCCTTCAGCAGGGTGGAAACCGCCTCCTCGTAGCGGCCCAGGCGGTAGTGTGCCCAGCCGACGGTATCGAGGAAGGCCGGGTTGCCTGCCGTGTCGATCTTCGCCACCAGTTGCGCCGCGCGCTCGTGACTGGCCGCATCCGTGCGGTGATCGAGCAGCAGCATGGCCAGGTTGTTGATGGCGGCGGGGATGTCCGGCTGGCGCTCGAGCAGGCGCTCATAGATCTGAATGGCCTGCTCCGGTTGCTTGCGGCCCTCGAAGTAGGCGGCGAAATCGCTCACCAGCACCAGCGAGTACTCCGTGGCCTCCAACCCCTTCTCGAAGGTGGCGATGGCCCCGGTGTGGTCGTCCTCCTGAAGCTGCGTGAGGGCGAGCCCCCGATAGGGCACCGGCCACTTCGGCTGCAACTCGATGGCCTTGCTGAAGGCCTTCTTGGCCTCGGCAAGATTCCGCTGCACCAGGTGCACCTCACCGAGGAGGTTCCAGGCGACGAAGTTCTTTTCGTTGGCGGTGAGGGTCTTGTTCAGACGCTCGATGGCCTTGTCGGGCTTCTCCATGGCCATGAAGCTCTTGACGAGCTGCGAGAGCGGCTCGGCCGCATCCGGGGCCTTCTCCAGCGCGGCCTCGAAGTGCGCGATGCTCTCCTCGGGCCTCTGATCCGCCTGCTCGAGCAGACCCGCGATGTGGTAGAGCGCGGGCATGTCCGGAAACTTCTCCTTGAGCTGAGCCACCGTGGCGCGCGCACCGTCCATGTCGCGATTCGCCACTTGGGCGCGTACCAGGGCCTCGTAGAGCCGCATGTCGTTCGGCACGACCTTCAGACCGGCCTCCAGCAGTTCCACCGCGGCCGGCCCACGGCCAACCTCCACCAGCATGCGCGCCAGGCTGATGCGGACGTCCACGTCCTGGGGTGCAGCGGTCACGGCGCGCTCCAGCGCATCCTGGGCCAGTTGCTGCTCCTTGTTCAGCATGTGAGCGGCGGCCAGCAGGCGCAGCAGATCGGGATTGTTGGGCTCGTCGCGCAGTACCGAGCGGAAGTCGTTGATGGCGCCGATGGCGTCCTCACCGGTGAGGGCCATCTTGCCGCGGGTCAGCAGGGCGTCGCGGTCCTGCGCGCTGACGGCCAGCACTTCGGCGAGCAGTCGCCGGGCGGTGTCCGGATCGTCCTTGCGCAGGGCGATGAGGGCGAGGCGATTCCTGCCGGTCAGGCCATCGGGTGTGGTGCCGGCCTTGTCGACGATCTCCTGGTAGAGCGCCCGGGCCTCGTCCAGGCGTTCGGTCTGCTCGTAGATGCGGCCGAGGCCGAAGCGCAGGGCCGTCATCTCCGGGGCCTGCTCGATCATCGTCTTCAGCTCTTTCTCGGCCGTGGCCGGGTCGCGACGTGCCGACAGGAACTCGACCAGCGCGAGCCGGGCGTCCGCGGTGTCCGGGAAGGCCGTCACTGCATCACGCAGCAGGCGCTCGGCGTCGTCCACCTTGCCGGCCTGGGCGTAGTAGCGCGCCAGCGCCACCCGCGGCGTGAGCTCCCCCGGCTCCAGCGCGATGAGGCGCTCGTAGGCCTTGCCGGCCTCCTCCACCTCGTTCCGTTC
>DBNU01000155.1 GCA_002299125.1 Proteobacteria bacterium UBA664 | reverse complement strand
TCACGGACGCACTCATTCCCGCGAAAGCGGGAATCCAGCGTCATCACTCCGTCGCTGCCAAAGCACTGATAGGGGTAGGGAAGGACTTGCGTCCTCCCCTCCCTCCGAACCGTGCGTGCGGTTCTCCCGCACACGGCTCTCCAGTCGGTGGTTTCTCATCGAGATTGGCTCGCCAACCGTCGGGCTTCAACCAGGGTGAAAAGCCCTCGGGCAGCGAAGAACGCATTCGGCCAGCGGCAGTGATCGGCATAACATCGACCAAAGCCCGGACGCTTCTCCTGCTCACGCAGCAGCGCCCGCAATCGTCGTCGGATCAGCGCGTCCAAAGTCTGAAACACGCGCCCTTGGGCATGCTTGAAATAACCATGCCATCCACGAAGCATCGGGGTGAGATCAGCAATAATCCGCTCAAGACTGTCGCCTCGCGTCCGCCGCGTATACCAGCGAACCTTGTCCTTCAAGGCCTCCAGACTCTTCTTCCTCACCTCGCGCCGGCCCGCCTCAAACCGGTAACCAAGAAACTCAAAACCTTGCCCCTCAACCAGACAGTCCCCACAGTGGGTCTTGTCCGGGTGCAGACTCAGGCCGTTGGCTTCCACCCACGCCTTCACCTCCTCCAGCGCACAACCAGCGGCTTCCGCCGTCGGGCACAGGATCACGAAGTCGTCAGCGTACCGCACCATCGCATAACCCTGCCGCGTCATGAACTCGTCCAGCGGGTGCAGATAGAGGTTCGCCAGCAGCGGACTCAGCACCGCACCTTGCGGCGTGCCCCCCGTCGGCGTCCATCTCTCCAACCCATGGATGACCTCCTGCCGCAGCCAACCCGCCAGAAGATCCAGCAGGCGTCCGTCGCTGATGCGTTCCTCGATCCGTTCTTGCAGCCGGGCATGCGGAATACTGTCAAAGTAGCCTTGCAGATCAGCGTCCACCACATGGGTGTAGCCCTTCTTCAGCCACTCATCGACTGCCCGCAGCGCGTCCTTGCAGCTTCGACCCGGACGAAATCCGTAGCTCACCGGCAAAAACTCCCGCTCGAAAATCGGCTCAATCACCCGCTTGACCGCCGCCTGGACAATCCTGTCCTTGACCGCCGGTATGCCCAGCGGACGCGTCTTGCCCCCAGCCTTGGGGATCTCCACACGCCGCACCGGAAGCGCCTGATAACGCCCTTCCCGCAGATCGTCCGCCAACTCACCCAGATAACGCTCGGCATGCACCGCAAAGCGTTCAATGCTCTGGCCATCAATGCCCGCCGCACCATTGTTCGCCTTGACCTGCTCCCAGGCCGACGCCAGCGTGCGCGCACGATAAACCTTGTCGATCAAACTGAACCACTTGCCCCCTTCAACACCGTTATCCAGCGCCGCCAACATGCGCTCCGTCCAAATGGCGCGGTCAATCCAGTCCCTGCTTCCAGAGTGGATCGCCGGGGCTTGCTTAGTCATCTCTGGCACTGCCGCCCCTTCGCTCATGCTCTCACCCCGCTCGGCCGTCACGCCTCCACCTCCCTGCCCACCTTCCCTCAGCACGGCTTTGCTTTCCGCACCTCTCACGGCCTCCGCCGCTTCGGTACTACGCGGGCTCTGACTCCTGCCGCCGTCACCTCAACGGCAGGTCTCCCCGTTTATCTCGCGCAAACTTCCCGACATTCCGCCTCCAACCACGTGACCGACCCGGACATCGCTTCCATCGCCATACCAGCGTGTCCGATGAGTTTCAGGCTTCACCTTGGAATCGCAGGCTCGCCGTCAAGCCCCGCCGAATCGAGTTCGTCCTCCTGCGGACTGCCAGTTCGCTTCCAGTTGCTCCCCACCCCGCCTCGCGGCGACGCAGTTACCTTCAGCTTCGGGGGCATGGCATACCCCGGCATGGACTTCCACCATGCTGTTTGCGCGCCTTCACGGGCGCACGATCCCCGCCTGCGCGGGGATGACGGGGGACGCGCGGGGATGACGGGGGGGGTGACCGCGGACAGGGGATGACGCCACCGGGTTCATGCGACACAGTTCGCGCCGGTATCAGGATTGGGGCCAGAGCCTGCGCCTCCGGTCGTTGCCTGTGACAGACCTCGAACCCTTCGGCATCCTTCATGCCGTTGTGCCAGAACCTGCGCCTCCGGTCGTTGCCTGTGACAGACTGTGGCGCTCCCGGGGCCGGCACGGCCTGCAAGCCATCTCTGCCTCATGCTAGCCGCCCTGCTCGTCTTCCTCGCCGCCGCCGCCGTCGCCCCACCCCTGTGCAAGAAGCTGGGGCTGGGCAGCCTGATGGGCTACCTGCTGGTCGGCCTCGCGATCCGGCCCCTGGTCAACAACCTTGGCGTGGATCGGGAACTCGTCCGACACGTCTCCGAACTCGGCGTGGTCCTGCTGCTCTTTCTCGTGGGGCTGGAGTTGCGACCGGTGGCCTTGTGGGAGATGCGTCATCGCATCCTCGGGCTCGGACTCGCCCAGTACCTGCTGACGGCACTGCTCATCGGCGTGGCGGCCGCGTTCATCGGACAGCCTCAACTCTGGCTCATCGCCGCGCTGGCCATCCCGATGTCCTCGACCGCCATGGGGCTGCGTGAACTGGCCAACCGGCGCCTGCTCGGCACCGAACCCGGCCGATCCGCCTTTGCCGTGCTGCTGCTGCAGGACATCCTAGTCGTGCCGGTACTGCTCGTCATCGGCTGGCTCGGGGCCGGGAGCCTGGTGAACGATGCGTTCATCGCCCCTCTCGTGCTGCTCAAGGCGATCGGCATCGTCATCGGGCTGCTCGTGTTCGGGCACTACATCGCGCGACCGCTGTTCCGCTGGGTGGCGTCCGGCGGCGAACGTGAACCCTTCGTGGCGCTCTCGCTCGGCATCGTCATCGGTGCCGCCCTGCTCGCGGACGCCGCGGGACTATCCATGGCGCTCGGCACCTTTCTCGCCGGCGTGTTGCTCGCCGACAGCGAGTACCGGCACGAGGTCGAACTCGATCTCGAGCCCTTCAAGGGCCTGTTGCTCGGCCTGTTCTTCATGTCGGTGGGACTCAACCTCGACCTCGCCCTCATCCGCGCCGAATGGCTGCTCATCGTCGGCGCGGCGCTGGGCGCGCTGCTGGTCAAGGGCTGTGTACTGGCCGCACTGGCACACGCGACCGGGCTTTCCGGCCAGGGTGGACGCTACTTCCTGGTGGCGCTTGCACCGATCGGAGAGTTCTCCTTCGTGCTAAGCCGGCATGCGCACGATAGCGGTCTCATCTCACCGGCCGTGGCCGCCGAACTCGATGCCATCGCCGCGCTGAGTCTGCTCACCGGCCCCTTGCTGTTCCTCCTGGTCGAACGGCTGGGGATCTACCACTACAACCCGGTGGAACCACCCACCGCCACCTCGGCCCCCGAGAGCGGCGCCGTGATCGTGGTGGGCTTCGGACGCTTCGGGCAGGTGATTGCACGCATGCTGCTTGCGCGCGGCTACAGCGTCAGCATCATCGACCACGACCCCTC
Organism: Proteobacteria bacterium UBA664; assembly: GCA_002299125.1. Lineage (GTDB taxonomy): Bacteria > Pseudomonadota > Gammaproteobacteria > UBA7966 > UBA7966 > UBA7966. The sequence goes on along the minus strand of DBNU01000155.1, from coordinate 4,705 downwards.
ACACGTGGAACTCGCGCGGCGCTTCGGCTGGAAGACACGCTACGGCGATGGCAGCCGTCTCGATACCCTGCGCGCCGCCGGGCTCGACGAGGCGGAGGTGCTGGTGCTCGCCTCCGGTGCCCCGGAGCGTCTGGCGGAAACGGTGCGCAGGGTGCGTGAGGCGCACCCGCAGGTGCGCATCCTCGCACGCGCGCAGAGCCGCCTGGACGCCTTCGAACTCGTCGAACTGGGCGTGGATTTCGAGCGCGAGACCTTCCGCAGCGCCGTCGCCCTGGCCGAGCGCGCACTCGTCGCCCTGGGAGAGGCCCCGAGCAGCGCCCGCGCCGCGGCGCGCGCCTTCATCGATCACGACGACGCGCTGCTGCGGACGTCCGCCCTGCATCGCCACGATCAGGAAAGACTCATTGCGCTGGCGGCGCGCAGCCGCTCTGAGCTGGAAGAACTGCTCGCGCGCGAGACGACTGCAAGCGACGCGCGCCCCTAGTCCAAACCCGGGTACGCGCTGTCTCAGTCCTCGCGGTCCTTCGCTTCACGCGCAAAGCCGGTTATGCCACCGGGCCGGTCCTGGCGTGGACCTCGCGCGGGGGTGGTGGCAGTCACCCGACGTGCACCGGGTCCGCCCTTCACACGCGGACGTGCCGGGGCCTCTTCCCCACCTGCCCCGGCCCAGGCCCCTCTCGGGCGATCAGCCGTCGACCGTGTGCCCGCGGGTCGCCTCTCACTACCGGCCCGGCCATCACCCGGACGACGCCCCTCGGCCCGCCCTGGTGCGCCCGCCCGGGGCCTGGCCGCCGGACGACCCGGGTCGCCAAAGGCGGGAGCGGAGCGGCCGGGGCGATCGCTGGAACGCTCACGTGCGGGGCGCCGGGCCGTGAATCCACCGGCATCGCTCGTGGGACGCGCACGCGGACTATGTCCGAGCACCTGGTAGATCGCCGCCGCCAACTCAGCCGGGGACACGTCGTGCTCCATCAACCGTTCGGTGACCCAGCGCGTCGACTCACTGGTCACACCCTCCCGCAAGGCGCGCGCTACCCGCGCCTCGAGCGGCAGCGGGGCAGGTCGGTCACCGTCGCGGAATCCCCCAGCGCGGGCCGGGCGGGGGGCGCGCACGGGTAGCTGGCTGGCCTCCCCACGGAGGCCGCGCGCAGCCGGACGTGAGCGCGGCGTCGCCGCTTTGGCACCGCCCTCTGCTCGCGCAGTGCGAGCGGTGCGCGACGGCGGTGGGCCACCGTCGCCGAAGGTCGCGGAGCGTCTGCCGGGCGCTCGGGATCCCGCGTCGGCAGCAGCCGTACGCTCGCGCACCGCCCGGGCCGGGCGAGGAGCGCGCTCGCTGCGGGCCGGTGCGCCCTCCCCGCGACGGGCCGGACGCTCTTTCCCGATGATCGAGGATCCGCGCGCGCGCGGTGGACGTGGACTGGGCGGTTTGGGCATGGGGGACTCCGGTTAGTGGGGGGCAGTTCCGGGGAAAGCCGCCGTGAAGCTCAGTAGCGGAGCACGAGTCAGCGCGGTTGCTCGGTCTGCTGATTGGGCTGGCTTGGTGGCGCTGACTCAGAACCCATGACGTTGTATCGCTCTGCTCATGTGCCGAAGCGCGAGCACTGCCCCACACTCGGCAGGAGAGGTCGTGGTGGATCCGCGGAAGGAGAGCACGCAATACGCCGCGAACCCTGCTCGGACGCATTGGTGCACCAGCTCCGGGTTTAAGGCAGCGAGAGCGGGCATCTCCACCACATCAAGCCTCACTGCGCCAACTGCAGAAGGGCGGTTCGCCGCCCACCCACTCCGCAACTTCATCGATCTGCGCGAGGGCTTGCGAGGGGTGTGGTCATCCGAAATGGCGAAGGCGTTCAAGGATCTGGTCGGGTGAGATGAAATCCCCGCGCTCGATCTCGGCGATCGGTCCAAGCAGTAGCAATCTGCATAAACGGCTATGGTACTCCCAAGGCTTGGACGTGTCTCAAGCCGCCCAACCTCCGAGCCAAGTGCCGACTGCAGGCCTTCGGCCCGGGCTGGCGGCAGGCCGTTGGCACGCCGATTGATCGCGTAGTTAGGCGGTGTCCCCGCCATGGCACAAGAGCGATGCCGCATAGATCGATCCATTGATGGCCACGGAGTCTGGCCCCGAGTGTTCGCTCTTCGTCCCAGCCAAAGAGTCACCCGCGCACCGCCCACCTCGTTCATCAAGTCGCCCGTCACCACCGTCTCAGGTCGCCGCCTCGCCGACTCCGCCGAGGCGGCTCCACATCCACCGCCCGACACGCATGACCCCGGCGGCCAGCAGCGCAGGGAACAGCGTCCAGAAGGTGAGGAAAAACAGCGGCAAAAACAGCAGCAGGAGCAGATCGTCTGGACCACTCTCCCGGCCCCCGAGCCGCCAGCCTTCGGCCACGTACAGGAAGAACAGCACCGACAGGAGACCGCAACCTGCACCGATGAGCCCATTGAACATCAGACCGCGCTCACGCACGCAATAGCGGCCCGGAAGGGACAGCAGAAGCTGAACCGATCCCACCACCGCAGTGGTCAGCATGACCTCCGGGACCATCCGCAGCGCAGGCAACGGTGACGCCAGCAAGGGCGACGGATCCGGCATGCCACACCAGTAGCTCCCGGCACGCAGCAGCTCGCATACGAGGTACTCCAGGATCCCGCGCGCCAACAGGGAGCCGATCCACCAGCCCACGAGGCCGGCAAGCCAACTCTGCAGGAAGGCCAGGAGTGCGCGGCTGGCCGTCATTGCGCGCGCAACGCCCGGGCTGCCTCGCCAGGACAGATCCCCCGCTCGTGGTGGACCGATGTGGCCGACGCGACCAACCCGAGCGAGCGCGACGGAAAGGGCATACCGGTGCGCGCTGCCGCCCCAGCTGCCATCGCCGGAATGTGACCCTGGATCTGCACGGCAGGCATCCCTCAGCGACGAACCCTGGCGCGCAACTCGGCCACGATCTGCAAAAGCTTGTCGCAGGGCATCAGGCTGCGCGGCACCCAGTCGTCTGCTGCGTCTGCCACGACAGCGGACGCCACCAGCTCCAGATCCGTTTCGGTCCGCCGGTAGATGAGGCCTCGCGGCGGCTGCCAGGGGAACGCCTTCGCCGTTGCATCGATGGCCATCAAGAGGTCGTGCTCCGGATCCATCGCAGCAACCCCGGAATTGATCGGCAGTCGAGCATCAACGGCCCAGACCACGTTGGCAAGCAGCCGCCCGGTGCGGAGCTCCAGCAGAGACCGGAAGTGTCGCCAGTAATCAGCTCCCCTGCTGAATACCCACGCCGAGGGTTCGCCAGCCTGGTCTTTCCCCCGCACCGGAGCGATGGAGATCCACTCCCAGCCCTGATCGTCACCGAACCGCTCCAGCGTCAACAGATCAACCAACCGCGCTTGAGTTGGGGAATAGACATGGTTGATCGCGATGCTTCCCACGCCCGAGTATCGCCAACTCTCCCCCCAACTCTCCCCCTCCTCAGGCGTCAGCCTGAGGAGGATGCTGCCAGGGGAAACCTCGACTGTGTCTGCAACCGCACCCTCTGCCGCCCCTGTGGTCAACAGCATCCGGCCGTGGTCGTCGATGCCGAGAAAGCCTCGGTCATAGGTCCCGACCTTCTGGATGCGGCCCTTCCTCCAGAACACCGTCTGTCCAGGCCCATATCCATGAACGGACAGCAGCAGACCGTCGGCGTGGCCGCCAGCAGAGTAGGAAAAGTACGAGAGCAACTGCGGCGGCATATCGCCGGACTGATATTGGTCAGCCGGAACTCGACAGAAGCCACGCTCTTCAAACCAGGCGTCAGGGGCCGGGGCGAACCAGAAATAACCGCCCCAGGCGCTTGCGGGGCAGCCGAGCAGACAGAGCAGCAGTAGCGACAGGGCGAGGGTGTCGGATGGCTCCCTCGACTGGTCAGGGTTCACTGCCTCCCCCGATAGTCCTCGTTGAGATCCAGTGAACCGCAAGCGCCCTGGCCACCTTGAAGACGCAAGACTGACCATCGTTGAAAAACGCCAAGTACGCCCCTGCCCTCGCGAGGAACCCCAACTCACGGCCACAGCCGCCACGCAGCACCCACCCAGGAACCAGGCGACGGTGGCGGTGCCATCGGCGCGCGCGCTCACATGCCCCCGCGGAACATGGTCCAGGGATGGAGCCTGATACCGCCCGCCGGAAGGTCGTCCGCGAGCCGCCCCTGATAGTTCGCGCCGGGACGCCACTCGGCCCCAATCGCCGCGGCCGCCCTGAAGATGCTGGTATGGCAATCGTTGACGAACGGCAGGTAGAGGCCGTTATGCCCGTTCGCGTTCAGTTCGTTATAGAGCCGGAATGCGTCGGTTGCGCCGGGAATGAAGACCTCGCCGACCTGCTGGTGCGGCGACCTCTCCCCCCTTCCAGCCGGGTTCGTGAACCCCCCGGTGCCAGACTCCGACCGGACGCCCGAGCTCCCCCCACGTCCCCAAGTCGAAAGAAATCGCACCGTGTTTGGGCGGTCAGGATCTGGAACTGGGCTGGACGCAATGTAGAGGTGTCGTGCGTTCCCCCCAAAAACCGGACTGGCAAAGACCGGCACCCGCTCCAACCCACTCGGATCCACGAAGCCGAGCGGGTTGCCGCCCACATAGGCGTAGAGGTTCAGCCCGCCATTGAAGCCGGAAGGATCTTCCGAGATGAAGCGCTGGCTCGCCACCTGATAATAGCGCGCCCGCATGTGATAGA
>DBNU01000170.1 GCA_002299125.1 Proteobacteria bacterium UBA664 | reverse complement strand
TCTCCTGGCCCCAACGATCCACCGTCACGCCGATCACGCCGATGCGGAAGCTGTTCATCAGCACGGTGATGGGGATGGTGGCGAGAAAGATGATGGCCCGCTGCCACAGCGGCGCGGAGAAGAGATAGGCGCACAGGAAGCCGAAGCTCATCAGCGGGAACAGGTAGCGCAGCCCCGCGCAGGCCTCGACCACCTGCAGCTTGTAGGTGCCGAGGTCGATCACGTTGCCTTCCAGGAAGACCGTGACGCCGAACCAGCGGATCACGGCCACGCCGATCTCGGACGAGAGCAACTGCAACTGCTGCGAGAGGTTGTTGTAGAGGAAGGACGGCAAGGGGATCATGAAGAACAGGAAGGCCGCCGGCACCCACAGCCAGCGCAGACCCGAGGCCCCGCCAAGGGCCCAGGTGAGACCGAACACCGCCAGCACGAAGGCGTAGTGCGAGACGGTGTGCACCGTGGCCACATAGCCCAGAAACATGCCGATGGCGCCCATCAACACAACCCAGGCCCCGGCAGTGCTGCCTTCGAAGGGCGTGAACTCCAACCGATCCTTCACCAGATACACGAGCCCCAGGCTGATGAGCGGAATGAGCGGCGCGTGGGAATATTCCTCGCGCTCCCATTGGCCGAGCAGGAATACGATGGCGTCCCAATAGCCGATGGCGACCGCGGCGGCGGCGAGGGCGAGACCCACAAGACCGAGAGGTGGCAGATGCCAGACGGTGACGGGGAGATCGGTGCTGGGTGCTGCGGATGGGTGGCTGTCGGACATCGGTGAGGTGTCTCTTGAAATGGCGCGGGGGCGCGCGGTGCCGATGGTAGCGGATCGTGGGGTTCAGCCGGAGGCCGGCACCAGCGCCCCTATCGGGCCGGATCTGCGCCGTTGGTGACCATCCAGCCGCCCGGCCACAAGCCAGAGCAGCAGCACGCAACCCAGGGCATAGAGGCTGGCGGCCGGTTCTCGTTCAAGCGCCGGCATGCCCTCGAACCACAGCGGCGCGAACGCCACGAGTGGCAAGTGCAGGCTGAAGATCACCAGCGAGTGGCGGCCAAGGCGCGCCCAGGGCGCGAGCAGCCAGGCGGGTGGATGCGGGTTCCAGCGCCAGAGCAGATAGCCGAGTGCGGCGAGATTGAGCAAGCGCAGGGGCCCGAGCGTCCATTTGTCCATGGTGAGGTAGAGGTCCGGGTGGAACCAGGCCGCCGGCCAGAGCCCATGGCGCAGGAGGAAGCCGCAGACGGCCACCCCCAGCGCGAGCGGCAGCAGGGCTGGCCAGTGCCGATCTGCCCGCCCGGGCTGGATGTGCCCGGAGCACGCGGCCACGCCGAGCGTGAGGCCTGCGATCCACAGGCCACCCCAGGCCAACCAGTCGAAGTGCCCCGGATGCAGGGCTGTTGGCTGCGCGTACCACCACGGCAGAACGCCGGCCACGCGCAGGGCCTGGGCGCACTGGGCGAGGCCCCAGAGCAGGGCCGCCAGGGCCAGCAACCGTGGCCAGCCATGGGCCTGCCCGGCCCGGAGCCACCACGGTGTGCAGAGCAGACACAGCACATACAACGGCAGCACGTCGAAGAGGGGCGGGGCGTGCAGCAGGACGGGCATGAGCAGAAAGCCCGCCAGGGGATCGGCGATGAGTGGGCCGAAATGGTTGGCAAGGCCCGGCGAGACAGGCGCGTAATACCGGGCCAGCACCGCCACCGGCACCAGCATCAGCAGATGGGCCGCGTATACCCTCCCCGCCCGTCCCCACACCTTGCTGCGCATTCGCGCATAGCCATCGCGTTCGAGGCTGCGGCCATAGACCGAGCCACAGAGGCAGGCCGCGAGCAGCACGAAGCCTTCGGCCGAGGAGACCACGCCGAATGGGCCATTGCCCAGATGCGACAGGGCGCTGGGCACGTGGGTGATGGTCATCAATACCAGCAGGAGCCCGCGCAGGGCGTCCAGACGGGCGTCCCGTTTCCCGGGCGCGAGGACCCGTGTGAGCACGGGGGCGGTGCCGCTGCTGCCGAGCAGCGCGGGCCCGGGGAGACGGCGGGCCGCGCCGCTCATGGGCCGGCCCCGGATGGCCCCCGAGACACGCACGCCTCGAAGCGCTCGAGGATGGTGTCCTGCGAGAACTCCGCGAGGGCGCGCGCACGCGCCGCCTGGCCATAGCTCAGGCGCAGGGCCGGAGCGGCGGCCAGGCGCTCGAGTGCGGCGACGAAGGCCGCCACCGAGCCGGGCGGCACCACCTCCCCACAGCCTTCCACCATCCGCGCCACCTCGGTACCCGGCTCGGCCGTGGCCAGCACCGGGCGGCCGCTCGCCAGCATGCTCGGCAGCTTGCTCGGCATGACCAGATCGGCTGCCGTGGCCTTCTGCGGCAACAGATGCACATCGGCTGAGGCGAGCAATTCGGGTAGCCGCTCGTAGGGCTGCAGCGGCAGCCAGAGGACGTTGGGCAGACCGGCCGTGGCCGCCCGGAGATCTTCGTACTCCACACCCCGGCCGCAGAGCAGGAAGCGGATCTTCGCCCCGGCCGCGTGCAAGCGCCCGGCCGCCTCCACCACCAGATCGATGCCCTGCTTGCGCCCCAGGTTGCCGGAATACAGGGCGACCACATCCGTCGCATCAAGGCCCAGTTGCTGCCGGTAGGCGTTGGGGCCCTCCAGCGGGCGGATGTGCTCGCAGTCCACCCAGTTCGGCAGCAGGGCGACATCTGCACGGTGGGCGTATTCCCCCGCCCGCGCGACCATGGCCTGCGAGATGGAAGAGACCCCATCGAAACGCCGCATCAGCCAGGCCTCGGCCCGGCGCACGACGCGGCGTAGTGTCTCGTTGCGGAGCAGTCCAAGGGCGAAGGCCGCGTCCACCTCGAAATCCTGGATGTGCAGCCAGGCCCGGGCACCGCAGAGGCGCGCGAGCAGGAGCGCGCCCGGTGCCAGGAAGAGCGGTGGCTCGACCACCACAACCACATCCGGCCGCCACGCCAGTTGGCGGGCCAGATTGGGCAGGCTCGCCAGTGCAAAGCCGGCCAGGTGCAGGATGCGCTTGAGCCCTCCGGGATTGGCGGGCACCCAGAGCGGGCTCCGGAACACCTCGGCACCGCACGCCTGGGTGCGGGTATAACGCCAGGCCGAATGACCCGCATGCACACGCCACTCCGGGTAGTAGGGCGGTGCCGTCACCACGCGCACCTCATGGCCGCGGGCAGCGAGCCAGGCGACCAGCTCGCCGTTCACCTTGCCGATGCCGGTGAGTTCGGGCGCGAAGTTGATGGTGTGGAGGAGCAGACGCACGGGGGAGAAGGGCCGCAGAGTGACTCGATGAGACGCAGGGGCAATGCGCCCCGCGGCGGCGAGAGGGCGACGCGCGCGGGCGGATCATGGGTGCCCGGCCCGGGGAACGCAACGGACGGGGCGAGGCGGTAGCGCCCAAGTCCTAATGTCCCCTTTGTGCAAAGTGGAAATGTCCCCTTTGGTCCGGTCGTGGGTGCCTGGGGGAACGAATGCAAAGGAAGACGCTGGCGATTTCTAGCAAGGATCTGTCGCGACTGGAGGTCGTGCAGGGCGTGTCGCGCCCCGTGTCTCAGATTCCGCTCGCCGGGAGGCGGCAGCTATGCTGACACGCTGCGGTGGCGCGCCAATCCGGGCTACCCGTACCGGACGCGAGGCAGTTGGCGGTTCGGGGACGAGATCCACCAGAAGCCGGAGCCGTCGATCCGACGAGCCACACTCAACCAGTCGGCGGATCAGGGAAGAACCGGATCTGGCGCGTCATAAGGTGCCGTGCCCGCTGATTCATGACCGCCCATAGGAGTACGCATGAGGCAATTCGTGATTTCCGCGAACCAGTATCTGTGCAAGAGCACATCGGGTTATTACCACCTGCCGTACACGGGCTTTCGCAATCCCGGCAACCCCGACTATGTGAACGTGCTGAAGAACACTTTCAACAGTTGCTCGAGCAAGGAGTTGACGGCGGCCGCGCAGGAACTGCACGATGTGCTGCGGGGTGACCTGCCCCAGGTTCTGGCGGCATCCGGCCTGCGAGTCATGACGGTCTGCGTGGTTCCACGGGCCAAGGCGGAAGGATCGTATCGCCCAAGCCAGTTGCTGTTCAGGTTAACCGTGCGCGCCACGGTCGGATTGCTGAACGGACTCGATGATGGAACGAGCTATCTGCTGCGACAGGTGAATACACGAACCACGCACCTCAGGAACCCTATCGCAGGCCACAACAATGACGGGCCAGAACCCTTTCCAGGCATTACCGCGCAAACCTGCCGGATATCAGACGGCGTGATTGGGAGGGATATACTGCTCGTCGACGACGTCTATACACCCGGAGTGAACATTGACGAGGACGCCATCCAGGCGCTGCTCGGCGCGCGGGCGAGAAGCGTCACGTTCTACGCGGTAGGAAAGGTGCAGGGGGCGAATCGTGGAAATCTCGGATAATGCGCTGAACGTGCTGGTCGCGAAGTCTTTTCGCGGCATTGGCAGGGCCTGGGTCGTCAAGCATCTCAAGGGTCAAGAAACCGCGAACAGAATGGTGGCGCTCTTGAACGATCATGGCAAGGGCACAACCGCCATTACCCACAAGGAGTTCGAGTCCGCCAGAGAGGGGATCTGGAACTCTGTCAGTGAATCAGCGGGGACCATTGACGGGGTTGTCGGCATTGGGGATGCGGAGTTTCCACCGTTTCGAGGCGCAGTGAAGAACAGCGAGCGACCGGTCGTGCTCTTTTATCGCGGCGATCTGGAGTTGTTGAAAATGGAGAACAGGAACGTTGCCGTCATTGGCCTGCTGCATCCGGACAGGGATACGGAGATCGTGGAGGCGGTGGTGGTGAGGCGGTTGATGGCGTTGGGCGCAACGATAGTCAGTGGCTTGGCCCTGGGTTGTGACACAGTTGCACACAAGGAAGCGCTACTTTGTGGTGGGAAAACCGTGGCAATACTCCCCAGTCCGCTCGATGACATTCTGCCGGCCGCCAACAGGAGGCTGGCTGAAGAAATAGCAGGAGGCAACGGGCTCCTCATAACCGAATATCACGAAAGCGCGAACTCCAGGATGGAACTCAGCGGTAGATATCAGGAGCGAGATCGATTGCAGGCGCTGTTCAGTGATTGTGTCGTGCTGACGGCCAGTTATGCCAGGAACGATTTGGGGCATGACAGCGGATCGAGGTTGGCGATGGAGTACGCGCGCAGTTACTCCATTCGTCGAGCGGTGATGTACGACCCGGAACTGGACGCCGCCAACCCGAAGTATGATCTCAATCGGCAGTTGCTTGCCGCTGATGATGGTGTGCTGATCATCAATCGAAAGAATCTGGAGTCCACGGCGAAGGACATCGTGCGGCAACATGCGCATGCGCCATGTGAAGCTGGAGTTCAGCCCGATCTGTTCGGTTGAGGCGAGATGGCTGCATGGTTGCGCAGCCTCTTCCCTACCGTCGATGCACAGCGCCCACGCGCCTCGCAGGACGGGCTCGGCGGTCGTCATCACAAGGCCCGGGAGGAGAGGGGCTTGCAAGCGCGCTGCGTCATCCCCCCGCAGGCGGGGACCCAATGTGGCCATGGCCTATGCGACGGCTTCCATCGCCGTGATCCCCGCGCAGGCGGGGACCCAGTGATGTCACGCCGTCACTCGGTGAAGACTGGATCCCCGCCTGCGCGGGGATGAGTGCGTCCGTGAGGACGCTTTGTTAGCAAGGTGCAAGTCCATGCCATAGGCAGTCACGACCTATGGTGTCGGAGGTAACTGCGTCGCCGTGAGGCGGGGTGG
>DBNU01000128.1 GCA_002299125.1 Proteobacteria bacterium UBA664 | reverse complement strand
ACGAACTGGACAAGGACACGGGCGCGCTGTTCGTGGATCGCTTCCTCGAGACCTCCATGGTTTACCCGACCAACTACGGCTACGTGCCGGGCACCCTCTCTGAGGACGGCGATCCGGTGGACGTGCTCGTCGTCACCCCGGCCCCGCTCATCTGGGGCGCGGTGGTGAAGTGTCGCCCCCTCGGCATGCTCGCCATGACCGACGAGAAAGGCCCGGACGCCAAGGTGATCGCGGTACCCGCAGTCAAGATCTGCAAGCCCTACGCGCACATCACCACGCTGGAAGACATCCCGCTGGCGCTGCGCCGCGCAATTGGCCACTTCTTCGAACACTACAAGGACCTCGAGGACGGCAAGTGGGTGAAGGTGGACGGCTGGCGGGATGTGGCCGCCGCGCGTGAGGAGATCGTCGCCTCCCGGGCCCGCTACCTGGCGCAGGGCTGAGGGCGGCGGCGGGGATCCCGGTGACTACTGTACCCCTCGTCATCCCCGCCCCCGACCGGGGGATTCGGGGGAAAGCCGGGGCGAGGATCCCAAGAATAGCCCTCGTCATCCCCGCGCAGGCGAGGATGACGGGACACGCGGGGATGACGGGACACGCGGGATGACGGCTCCGCCGCAGGCTGGGTCGCCGGCGGCCCTCAGACCATCTGGTTGAGCTCGAAGATGGGCAGCAGGATGGCGAGGACGATGAGCAGGACCACGGCCCCCATCGAGAGGATGAGGGCCGGTTCGATGATGGCGAGGAAGGTGGCCACGAAGCCCTGAACCTCGCGCTCGTGCGCGCGCGCGGCGGTGTCGAGCATGCTCTCGAGCCGCCCGCCGGCCTCGCCGCTCGCGATGAGATGCACTGTGAGCGGCGGAAAGCGCCGGCTGACGCCGAGGGCGCGGTGCAGGGCCGTGCCCTCCTGCACGCGCACAGCCGCCTCGCTGATGGCCTCCCGCACCACGCTGTTGCCCACGGCGCGGGCGGCGATGCGCAGCGCCTCCACCAGCGGCACGCCGCTCTCGAGCAGGATGGCCAGGGTGCGGGTGAGTCGCGCGGCGTTGCCGGCGCGGGTGAGCTTGCCGAGCAAAGGTAGTTCCAGCAGCCGGGCGTCCAGCCAGCGCCGTGGCCCCGGCCGGGCGAGCAACCAGCGCAGGCCCAGCGCCAGCGCCACGAGCGCCAGCGCCAGCAGCCCCCCCCAGGCCACGAGGAAGTCCGAGGCGGCGATGAGGATGCGGGTCAGCAGCGGCAATTCATGCCCCACGTTCACGAAGACCTTCACGATGCCGGGCACAACGTAGACGAGGAGCCCGCCGACCACGAGCAGGGCGGTGGCGATGAGGATGGCGGGGTAGATGAAGGCAAGGCGCAGCCGACCGTTGATCTGCTCCTGCTCCTCGAGGTAATCGGCCAGGCGCTCGAGCACCAGCGGCAGGTGCCGGGTCTGCTCGCCGGCGGCCACGGTGGCGGTGAACAGTGCAGGAAAGGTGCGCCCGTAAAGCTCGAAGCCCTCCGCCAGGCTGTGGCCCTCCAGCACCCGCCCACGCACGCCGTGGATGATGCGCTTCATGGCGCGGCTGTCGGTCTGTTCGGACAGTGCCAGCAGGGCGTCGTCGATGGGCAGACCCGAGCGGGTCAGGGTGGCGAGCAGGCGGGTGAACATCGCGACCTCGCCGGCACCGACGCCGAAGAGCGGGCCGCGCGCCCGCCCGGCCCCCGTGCGCCGCACCTCGGCGCAATCGACCACGGTCAACCCGGAGTCGCGCAGGAGCTGGCGCGCCTGGCGTGCCGAATCACCCTGGATCACGCCGCGCTTGCGCTCGCCTCCAGCCGCGACGGCCGTGTATTCGAAGGTGGCCAGACGTCAGCCCCCGGGGCGACCGGCCGCGGGGGTGGCGGCCATGCCCAGGCGACTCGGCGCACCCGGGGGTTCCAGCGTCAGCGTGGCGCGCACCAGACCTTCGAGGCGGGGCTCGCGTGACACCTGGACGGCGGTCGCACGCACACCGTGGATCTCGTGCATCCGCACCAGCCAGGTGAGCAGTTCATCGAAGGGGGCCCCTTCGAACCAGAGCCGCACGGCACCGTTCTCCTCGGGGACGACACGTTTCAGCGTGTGACCGAAACCGGCCTCGGCGGTCGAGGCGCTCACCAGACCCGAGAGGCTGGCGACGGTGGCCAGCTCCCCCACCGGTTGACCGGCCGCGCGCCGGCGCTCCGCCTCCTCGGCCACCCGCACCATCCACAGATCGAGTTCGCGGGCGGCGGCGAGACGCGCCTCGGCGCGTCGGGCCGCCAGGGTGAGCGGATCGATGAGGCCGAGCCAGAGCGTGATCACGACGAGGGCCAACGCGCCAGCCCCGAGGGTCCACTGCTCGCGCGGACTGCGATTGCGCCACCAGGCCTTCATGCGGCCTCCTCCGGCGCCGCCGGTGCTTGGCAAGACATGACCCCGGGCATCATGCGCCGGCCACCGACAGCCGCAGCCGGCTCAGCACACCGTCCGGGCGCGCGTCGGCCGAGACCAGATCCACACCCAGTCCCTGCGCGCGCAGTTGCTGCTGGCAGGCCTCCACGGCCTGCATGTCGCGGGCCTCGACGTCCACCTCGAGCCGCCCGGCGCGGAAGTCGAGCGTGACCAGTCGTGGCCCGCCCGGGGTGGCGAAGGCGTCGGCACTGCGTGCGAGCAGGGTGAGGAAGGCCGCGCCATCGCCACCGCCACCGCCCAGGGCCGCGAGTTCCTGCTCGGCCTGGGCGCGGAGGTTCACCACGCGCCGGATGTGCGGGAAGGTGGCGCGGAAGTTCGTCCCGGCCCGATCCTCGAGTGCGGCGGTCAACTGCGTGACCCGCTGCGTGCGCAGGACGAGATCACCGACGTGCAGACCGACGGCCAGGGTCGCGACGAGGGCCGCCGCCAGCCACAGACGGACACCGCCGCGGGTCTGCTCGCGCAGGGCCCCGTGCTGGAGGTCGAGCACGATGCCCCGCGCCAGCTCGGCCGGTGCCGCCGCGAGCGGATCGAAGGGCTCGGGCAGGTGTTCAAGCCGAAGTGCATGCGTGGCAGCGAAGGCCTCGATGGCACCACGCCCGGCACCCTCACCCAGAAGCCGGAGGCCCTGCGGTGCACCCTGCTCGCGCAGCAGTCGTTCCAGCCAGAGGGCCACGCCCGTGGCATCGAAGGCCGCACCGGCCTCCGCTCCCGAGCGCAGACACACACGCGCATCCGTGAGCAGGAGGGTCCAGCAACCGGCCTCCCACGGCAGGGCGAGCGGCTCGGGCACGAGTGCGGCCGGCCTGAGCCCCACTGCACGCAAGGCCTCGAGCCACGCTTGGGCAAGCCCGCGCGCCACGATCGCCACCGCGCGCCGACCGCTCTCGCCCGCTGCTTCCCCGACCGCGAAGTGCAGGGTGTCGACGTCCTCGACCAGCCGATCCTCGAGCGCAAAGGGTAGCGCCCGCTCCAGTTCCCGAGGATTGCGCAGGGGCAGGTCCACGTGGGTCAGGAGGCAAGCCTCACCGGGGGCCAGCAGATGGAAGGGCCGCTTGCGGGCGAGATCGCGCAGTACCGCGAGGTCACCCGAGCCACCCACCCCATCGAACAGCCAGCGCCACTCCCCGCCACTCTCGGCCGGGGCCCGGACGACGCCGTATTGCAGCTCACTCATTTGGCCATCCTCGACGCCGCGACAGCACGGACAGCGCGCCGGTCTCGTCGCGACTGACCCGGGTGCGGGTCAGCAGCATGGCGCGGTCGAGCTGGACCAGGGTTTCGATCTCGAACATCTGACTCGTGACACCCAATCTTCCCGCTGGCACGGGAACCGCGCCCAGGACCGGCAGCTTGGCGAAATCGCCCGTATCCGTCCACGGGCGACCCTGCACCAGGGGCGCGATGGCCGGCATGGGGACGAGGCAGGCGAGGACATCCGGCGTGGCCGTGTTCACGTTCACCGTCTGCATGCCGGGGGCGGCCGTCAGCATGGGTTCGAGGCGGGCGAAGGTCGCGGCATCCATGCCTCGGACCAGGCGTAGTTCCGCCGTGTCGCTGAGTGGCGCATTTGCGGCGCGGCGCGCCGGCTGCTGGCGCAGATACCAGGCGTCCTCGGCGCCCTTCCGCCCGGAGGGCTCGGCGTCGGCGTCAAGCCAGTCGACGATGGCATCCGCGAGACCGGGTGGCGCCTTGGCGCGCGCAAGCAGGCAGAGCAGGATCTCGAGCTGCTGTTCGTTCAGCACCGGTGCCGCCGGCTCTGCCGCCGCGTCGGCTGCTTCTGCGGCCTGTCCGTCT
>DBNU01000131.1 GCA_002299125.1 Proteobacteria bacterium UBA664 | reverse complement strand
ACCCGGCCCTCATCCTGGGTGAACACTCCGCCATCACCCATCGGCACCTCATCGACTGCACGGAGTGTGTCTCCATCGGGCGCTTCGCCACCCTGGCGGGCTACTGCACCCAGGTCCTCACCCACAGCGTGGATGTCTACCGGGGCCGGCAACACGCCGAGCCTGTGCACCTGGGGGACTTCACCTTCATCGGCACCGATAGCTGCATCCTCGGCGGTGCCGTGCTGCCCAATCACTGCGTGCTGGCGGCCAAATCCCTGCTCCGCAGCGCCCACGAGACCCCCTACCGCGTGTATGCCGGCGTGCCCTCCCGTGAAGTGGCCGAGCTGCCGCCGGATGCGGGATATTTCACCCGCGCGCAGGGGTTCATCGACTGAATGCGGGTGTAGAGTGCGTGCTCTGTCAGCCGGGGGGCATGGTGAGGAAGATTCGACTGTTGATTGGTGATCTGACCGAAGCGGGCTTTTTCGAGATCCCCGGAGGAGGCAAGGGATCGCATCGCAAGTTTACCCACGAGCGGTTTCCAGGGGCAGTGACACTCAGCGGGAAGCTGGGTGACGACGCCAGGCCCTATCAAGAAACAGATTCAGCGAGCACTGGAAGAGGTACAGAAGTGAAGCCTGGCGACAGATACCACAAGTGGGTGGAGTGGAGTGAGGAAGACCAGGCCTATCTTGGCAAATGCCCAGACTTGATCACCGGCATCCACGGCGATGATCCCCTCCAGGTCTATGGTGATCTGTGCGAGGTGGTGGAGGATGTCATTCGGCATTTTGAATCTGAAGGTCGCCCCCTACCTCCACCTCGGGTCCGACCCATGCAGGACGTGGCCTGAAACCCCGGGCTGCGCCCCCCCATGCCCCAACCCCTGCACACCGTGCACATCTCGCCGCGCAACCGCCTAGGCCGTATCCTCTGGGGCCTGGTGAATGCGCTCTGTTTCCGCTACACCCCGCGCACCGCGCACGCCTGGCGCGCCTGGGTCCTTGCCCGTTTCGGGGCGCAGATGGGTCGCCGCTGTCACGTCTATGCCGGGGCGCGCATCTGGGCACCCTGGAACCTCACTTGCGAAGACGACGCCGCCATCGCCGACGGTGCGGAGATCTACAACCTGGCCCCGGTGCATCTGGGGGTGCACAGCGTGGTCTCCCAGGGGGCCTTCCTGTGTACCGCCACCCACGACATGCACGACCCGGCCTTTCCGCTGCAGGCCGCATCCATCCGCGTGGAGCGGCGCGGTTGGGTGGCGGCGCGGGCGGTGGTGATGCCCGGGGTGACGGTGGGGGAGGGCGCGGTCCTCGGGCTCGCCGCCCTGGCCACGCACGACCTGCCCCCCTGGGGCGTGTACGCCGGGGTACCCGCGCGCCCGGTAGGGGTGCGGCGGTCACATTGAATGGGCCATCGCGGGGGCACTCGACCTTGAACCACCTCGCTGTCACGCCACTGTCGCAATTCTGCGCCAGAATGCCGCACCTGACCGGTGCCCGCGGCGGCACCCGGGAAACTTCATCGAGGGACTTCCGATGCTGAACAAGGCGGTGATGGTGACGGGCGGTGCGGGCTTCCTTGGCTCGCATCTGTGCGATCGGCTGGTCGAGCGCGGCGAGGATGTGCTCTGCGTGGACAACCTCTACACCGGCAACCGCGACAACATCCGCCACCTGCTGGGCTCCAACCGTTTCGAGTTCATGCGGCATGATGTGACCTTCCCGCTCTACGTGGAGGTGGCGCGGATCTTCAATCTGGCCTGCCCGGCCTCGCCCGTCCATTACCAGCGCGATCCGGTGCAGACCACCAAGACCAGCGTGCATGGGGCCATCAATACCCTGGGGCTCGCCAAACGCCTGCGGGCGCGCATCCTGCAGGCCTCCACCAGCGAGGTGTACGGAGACCCCACGGTACATCCACAACCGGAGAGCTACTGGGGCAACGTCAATCCGGTCGGGATCCGCTCCTGTTACGACGAAGGCAAGCGCTGCGCCGAGACCCTCTTCTTCGACTACTGGCGCCAGCACCGGCTGGAGATCAAGGTCATGCGCATCTTCAACACCTACGGGCCGCGCATGCATCCGAGTGACGGGCGGGTGGTGTCCAACTTCATCGTGCAGGCGTTGAAGGGCGAGGACATCACCATCTTCGGGGACGGCCAGCAGACCCGCAGCTTCTGCTATGTGGACGATCTCATCGAGGGCATGCTGCGCCTGATGGACTCCCGTCCGGACTTCACCGGCCCGGTGAACATCGGCAACCCCAAGGAGTTCACCATGCTGGAACTCGCCGAGCAGGTGCTGGCGAAGGTGGGTGGGCCGAGCCGGCTCAGCTTCAAGCCGCTGCCGAGCGACGACCCAAAGCAGCGCCAGCCCGACATCACGCTGGCGAAGGAAGAGCTGGGCTGGGAACCCCGGGTGTCACTGGAGGACGGCCTGGACCCGACCGTCCACTACTTCCGCCAGTTGCTCGCGCTCTGAGATCCGCTCGCCCGCAAGGGGGCTGCGGCTTGCGTTGGTCCGGCAGGCAGTGCCCCCGCCATGTAGTACAACCCGTGCGCGCTCGATCGGCATGAACCTCCAGCGCGCCGGTCGTGCCCTGATCACGGTACTGGGTGGGCAGCTCGCGGTGCAGGCCGTCGGGGCCCTGGTGGGCTTCCTCATCGTGCGCGCCATGCCGGTGCCGGAGTACGCCATCTACACCCAGGCGCTGTCCTGTCTGACCCTGGCCACTATCCTGGCCGACAGCGGCATCGGCAGCGCCACGCTGGCGCTCTCTGGCCCACGCGCCCAGGACGCACCCGCGCTCGCCCGCATCCTGGCCACTGCGCGCGTCTGGCGACTACGACTGGCAGCCGGGAGCCTCTGCCTCGCCGTCGGCGTGTTTCTGTTCCTGAGTGCGCAGGTGGCTACACCCTTGCCCGTCATGCTGGCCACGGCCGCGGTATTCGTGCCGCTGGCCCTGGGGCAGATCCTGGCGCAACTGGCCGAGACACCCTTGCGTGCCCGGGGGGCGGTGGGCTGGCTGCAGGGCCTGCACCTGCGGGCGGCGCTGCTGCGCGGGGTGCTCTCACTGGTGGCGCTGCTGCTCCTGCCCGCCACCTGGCTGGTGTTGTCGGCCACCGCCCTGGCGCAGGGCTGGCACCTCCGGCGCGTGCTCGGCCGCTGCCGCCGCGAGGGTCTGGCCGATGGTGTGCCCGATCCGGCGCTCGCCCCGCAGTTCCGCCACGCCCTGGCTCGCGCCATGCCCGGGGCCGTCTATTACTGCCTGTCGGGGCAATTGGGCGTGCTGCTGGTATCCACCTTCGGCAACGCGCAAGCGGTCGCGGGCCTGGGCGCGCTCGGCCGTTTCGGCATCGCCTATGCCGTGCTCATCGCCGTGCTCGGCTTCCTGTTCACGCCCTGGATCGCTCGGCGCCCGGATGCGGGCCTTAGGCGTGCCTACCTGCTGGCCCTGGTCGCCTTCGGTGCCATGGTGGCGGCCACCCTGGCCACGGCACTGTTGCTGCGCACACCGCTCCTCGCCCTGCTCGGCCCGGAGTACGCGGGGCTCGGGCATGAGTTCTCACTCCTGATGCTGACCGGTGCCCTCGCCACCCTGGGCGGCGCGGCCCATCAACTCGCGGCGGCGCGGAATGTGTACGCGCCACCCTACAGTGGCATCGCGAGCTGTGTGGTGGTGCAGGTGCTGGCCATTCTGAGCCAGGATGTCGGCACCCTCGCCGGGGTGCTCTGGATGACCATCATCGTCAACACCTGGACCCTGCTGCTCCCCGCCGGCCATTTCCTGCTGCGGCCACGGCTGCCGGAACGTCTGCGCTGAAGGCGTCAGCGTTATCTCCGCCCACGACGAGGACACTCGGGGGCAGG
>DBNU01000169.1 GCA_002299125.1 Proteobacteria bacterium UBA664 | reverse complement strand
CTCACATTCACGTGCGGCTTGTTACGTTCAATCTTTTCCTACGCCATGACGGGTCCTCTTCTACTGAACTCAGTGGATCAAGGGAAACTGACTTATTTCTGTGATGCCTTGATGATGCCTTCGGCGACGTTGGTTGGGGCTTCCGCGTAGTGGGAGAACTCCATGGAATATGAGGCTCGACCCTGGGTGGCAGACCGCAGGTCCGTGGCATAGCCAAACATCTCGGACAACGGCACCTCCGCCCGAATGACGCGCCCGGCAGGAACATCCTCAGTACCCTGGAGCACCCCCCTACGCCGATTCAGGTCGCCGTTGACTGTCCCGAGGTAATCCTCCGGCGTCACAACCTCCACCTTCATGATGGGCTCGAGCAAAGCAGGGCTGCCGAGTTTTGCCCCTTCCTTGACCCCCATGGATCCGGCGATTTTGAACGCCATTTCGTTGGAGTCAACGTCGTGGTAGGAACCATCAAAAATGGTGACCTTGATATCAACCACAGGGAACCCAGCGATGACTCCGTTGCGGAGCTGTTCTTCCACGCCCTTCTGGACGGCGGGCACGTACTCCTTGGGCACGACACCACCGACGATCCCATTCTCGAACACGAACCCGCCTCCTGGAGGGAGTGGCTCGAGCTTGAGAACCACATGACCGTACTGGCCCCGACCACCCGACTGGCGGACGAACTTGCCCTCCGCCTTTTCGACAACTCGCCGGATGGTCTCGCGATAGGCGACCTGAGGCTTGCCAACATTGGCTTCAACCTTGAACTCGCGCCGCATCCGGTCGACGATGATGTCGAGATGCAACTCACCCATACCGGCAATGATTGTCTGACCGGACTCCTGATCCGTGTGAACCCGGAAGGAAGGATCCTCCTGCGCAAGCTTCTGCAGGGCGAGGCCCATTCGTTCCTGATCAGTCTTGGTCTTTGGTTCAACCGCGACCGCGATGACCGGCTCAGGGAAGTCCATTCGCTCCAGCGTGATCACCTTGTCGGGATCGCAGAGGGTGTCGCCGGTAGTGACGTCCTTGAGACCGAGGGCAGCCGCGATGTCGCCCGCGCGCACCTCCTTGATCTCCTCACGCGTGTTGGCGTGCATCTGCAGGATGCGTCCAATGCGCTCGCGCCGCCCCTTGACCGAATTGAACAGTGTATCGCCCGAGTTGAGCACGCCACTGTAGACACGGATAAAAGTCAGCGTTCCGACGAATGGATCGGTGGCGATCTTGAAGGCCAACGCCGCAAAGGGGGCCTCGTCGGAAGCTTCGCGGGTAATCTCGGATTCAGCCGCGTCATCAAGCGTGCCTCGGACAGGCGGAATGTCCGTGGGGGCCGGCAGGTACTCGATAACGCCATCCAGCACGGCCTGAACGCCTTTGTTCTTGAAGGCCGAGCCACAGAATACGGCAACGATCTCACCAGCGAGTACGCGGGCACGTATGCCACGCTTGATCTCCTCTTCGGAAAGCGGCTCGCCGCTCAGATAGCGCTCGGTAAGCGCCTCATCACTCTCGGCAGCAGCCTCCACCAGATTCTCACGCCACTTCTGACACTCTGCCTGCATTCCCTCCGGAATGTCGCCGTAGGAAAACGACATGCCTTGCGTGGAATCGTCCCAAAGGATCGCCCGCATCTTCACAAGGTCGACCACGCCGGAGAAGGTGTCCTCAGCGCCAATCGGGAGTTGCATGGGCACTGGGTTGCCGGCAAGTCGAGTGCGAATCTGCCCTACCACCCGCAGGAAGTTGGCTCCCGAGCGGTCCATCTTGTTCACGAAGGCGAGCCGTGGAACCTTGTACTTATTGGCCTGACGCCAGACTGTCTCGGATTGCGGCTCCACCCCGCCGACCGCACAGAAGAGCATGACGGCACCATCCAGCACCCGAAGCGACCGCTCCACCTCGATGGTGAAATCGACGTGGCCAGGCGTATCGATGATGTTTACCCGGTGCTCAGGGAATTGCCGCGCCATGCCCGACCAGAAGCAGGTGGTGGCTGCGGATGTGATGGTGATCCCGCGCTCCTGCTCCTGTTCCATCCAGTCCATGGTTGCAGCGCCGTCATGTACCTCGCCCAGCTTGTGCGAGCGCCCGGTGTAAAACAGGACACGCTCCGTCGTCGTGGTCTTGCCGGCGTCTATGTGGGCGCTGATGCCGATGTTACGGTAGCGCTCGATTGGCGTTGTGCGGGGCACTTGGGCTATTCCGGAATTGGGTGGTGGAGGATCTTTTTTGCGACTGCCTTACCAGCGGTAGTGCGAGAATGCCCGGTTGGCTTCAGCCATCCGATGCGTGTCTTCGCGCTTCTTGACCGCATTACCTTTGTTGTCGAACGCGTCAGCGAGCTCCGCCGCAAGACGCAGACCCATGGTCTTCTCGCCCCGCTTGCGGGCGGCATCAACAACCCAGCGCATCGCCAGCGCGGTGCGCCGGCTCGCGCGCACCTCAACCGGGACCTGGTAAGTCGCACCGCCAACGCGGCGGGCCTTCACTTCCACGCGCGGCCTCACGTTGTCGAGCGCCTGTCGGAAAAACTCGGCACCATCGCCCTTCAGACGTGTGCCCAATTGCTCCAAGGCACCATAAACAATCTGTTCTGCCGTGGACTTTTTGCCGTCATTCATCACCATGTTCACGAACTTCGTGACAGTGATGTCGAGGAACTTGGGATCCGGCAGGACTTCGCGCTTGGCAACGACTCTTCTACGGGACATGGGATCTAGGCTCGGTGATCAGGCTGTTGCGGTCAGGACTTGGGACGCTTGGCGCCGTACTTCGAGCGCCCCTGGCGGCGCGCGGTCACGCCGGAGGTATCCAGCGTTCCACGAACGGTGTGGTAGCGAACCCCGGGCAAATCCTTCACGCGGCCGCCGCGGATGAGGATGACCGAGTGTTCCTGCAGGTTGTGGCCTTCACCGCCGATATACGACGTGACTTCCTGCCCGTTAGTGAGGCGAACACGGGCTACCTTCCGAAGCGCAGAGTTTGGCTTCTTCGGTGTCGTCGTGTAGACACGGGTGCACACCCCCCGCTTCTGGGGACAGGATTCAAGCGCCGGTACTGTGCTCTTGGCCTTGATACGCCGACGAGGCTTCCGGACGAGCTGGTTGATAGTCGCCATACGCAAAGGGTTCTCGAATTTTGCGGAGCCCCTGATTCCAGGGGTCCAGAAAGATTCGCGACAGGCCCGCCAACTGCGGCCTGTCGCGAAGGAGCGGAATGGTACGGATAGGGGCTAAGTGATGTCAACCGCTGGGGAAGTACCCCGAGGGGGCGAAATCCTCACAGGTCGGCGACCACTTCAGAGTCAAGACCTGCCAGCCCCACCTACACGAGCCCGCCAACCCAAGGCAGGGGACCGCGAGGGGAGCTGAGCGACACCGCTTCAGCTTGCTCAGCCTGCGAGATTCGCCTGCTCAGCGACAGATGGAGAATGCCGAGGGGACGCACCCCGAGTCGCCCCGGAGCTGCGCGCCCTCGGCCAGGACGACGCTGCGGAAGGCCACCCTCCTGCCCGAGGCAGAGGGGGCCGCCTTCCGCACCCTTATCGGGCCATCAGCAGCAGTCTGCGCCCCATGCGCGCAGTTCGACTTTGCCCTGCAAGCTCAAAGCTGAGCCGAGCGAGACTGCTCCTCGTACTCCGCAACTTCCCGTGCAAGCTGCTGAGCCGCCACTTCTGCTGGAGAAATCTCCGAACCGCGTGCTGTCTCCTGGCGCGCGCGGTGGTAGGAGAACCCCGTACCCGCAGGGATGAGTCGCCCGACGATAACGTTCTCCTTGAGACCGCGCAGTTCGTCCCGCTTGCCCGTCACCGAGGCCTCGGTGAGCACGCGAGTGGTCTCCTGGAAAGAGGCTGCCGAAATGAAGGACTCCGTCGCCAGTGAGGCCTTGGTGATACCGAGCAGGATCTGCTGGAACGTTGCCGGCGGTTCATCCCTGACGCGCATCGAATCGTTCTCTTCCCACAACCGCTCTCGTTCCACCTGCTCTCCCTCGAGAAACCGTGTAGAACCGGCGCTGGTGATCTCTACCTTGCGCAGCATCTGACGAACGATCGTTTCGATGTGCTTATCGTTGATCTTGACGCCCTGAAGCCGATAGACCTCCTGCACTTCATTGACGATGTAACGCGTGAGTGCATGAACGCCCTTGAGGCGAAGGATATCGTGAGGATCAGCCGCACCGTCGACGATAATCTCGCCACGCTCGATGTGTTCACCCTCGAACACGGTCACATTACGCCACTTGGGGATGAGCGTCTCATGCGGCACACCATCCTTGTCGGTAATGACGAGCCGCTGCTTGCCCTTCGTGTCCTTGCCGAAGGACACCGTGCCCGAAACCTCAGCAAGCACCGCAGGCTCCTTCGGACGCCGAGCCTCGAAAAGATCAGCGACACGCGGCAGACCACCCGTGATGTCACGGGTCTTGAACGATTCCTGCGGCAGTCGAGCGATCACGTCACCGACCTTGCTGATCTGGCCATCCTGCACGGTGATGACAGCTCTGGGCGGCAAGAAGTAGTGGGCCGGGATCTCCGTCCCGGGAAGCATGATGTCATTACCCTTCTCATCAAGCAGCTTGACCGTAGGCCTGCGATCCTTGGCCTGGCTTCCACGCTGCTTCAGATCGGTGACGGCCATGCTCGTCAGACCAGTGATGTCGTCGGTTGCCTTGTTGACCGTCACACCCTCGATCAGATCGGAAAAGTGAACCTTGCCAGCCACCTCAGTGATGATTGGGTGGGTATGCGGATCCCAGCTCGCGACCATCTGTCCGGCCTGAACGGCTTCATCCTCCGAGACAGTGAGGATGGCACCGTAAGGCAGCTTGTAACGCTCACGTTCGCGCCCCACCTCGTCCACGAGTGACACCTCGCCTGAGCGAGACACGACCACCGCGCGTCCTTTGTCTTGCTCGATCAGCTTCACCCCTTCCAGCCGGATGCGGCCCTTGGACTTCACCTCGATACTGGACACCGCCGCGGCACGGGATGCGGCACCACCGATGTGGAAGGTACGCATCGTGAGCTGCGTTCCGGGCTCACCGATCGACTGGGCTGCCATGACTCCGATCGCCTCACCCACGTTCACCCGATGACCGCGTGCCAGGTCGCGCCCGTAGCACTGAACGCAAACCCCATAGCGAGTCGCGCAGGTGATGGTCGAACGGACCAGCACCCGATCAACGCCGGCCTTCTCGAGTTCATCGACCGTCGCCTCATCGAACAGAGTGCCTGCAGGGCAGACCAGATCACCGTTCACCGGCGAAGAGATGTCTTCAGCGGCAACGCGCCCAAGGACCCGCTCACGAAGCGGCTCGACTACGTCTCCGCCCTCGATTATCGGAGTCATGAGCAGACCCTCGGTGGTCCCACAGTCGAACTCGGTTACAACGAGGTCCTGTGCCACGTCCACGAGGCGGCGGGTGAGATAGCCCGAGTTCGCCGTCTTCAGCGCCGTGTCGGCGAGCCCCTTGCGAGCACCATGGGTCGAGATGAAGTACTGCAGGACATCCAGCCCCTCGCGGAAGTTGGCAGTAATCGGGGTTTCGATGATGGAGCCATCCGGCTTGGCCATCAGTCCGCGCATTCCTGCCAGCTGCCGGATCTGCGCTGCAGAACCTCTCGCCCCGGAGTCGGCCATCATGAAAATTGCATTCTGGGATTTTTCGGTTTTTGGTAACCCCGATTCATCTTCGACGATGGCCCCAGTTGCGTCGCGCACCACCTGCTGCCCGAGCTTCCTCATCATCTCCTTGGCCACACGCTCGTTGGTGTGCGACCAGATATCGACAACCTTGTTGTAGCGCTCTCCGTCGGTGACAAGACCAGAGGCATACTGATCCTGGATCTGCCGTACCTCGCGCTCAGCCTCCGCAATGATGCCCGCCTTGTCCTGCGGGATCTCCATGTCCTCGATGCCAATCGAGATGCCAGCCCGTGTAGCGTGGCTGAAACCGGTATACATAAGCCGATCTGCGAAGACCACGGTCTCCTTCAGACCAACACGGCGATAGCAGGAATTAATGAGCTGGGAAATGGCCTTCTTGTTCAGCTCGCGATTGACCAGACTGAATGGCAGCCCGTCCGGGAGAATTCCCGCGAGAAGTGCGCGACCCACGGTGGTCTCTACTCGCTCGGTCCGCTTGGATGATGAACCGCCGTCGCCGATCACATGCTGCTCGAGACGCACTGTCACACGCGCATGCAGGTGTGCCTGGCGCGTTTCGTATCCGCGAATCACCTCGCTCAAATCAGCGAACACCATGCCCTCGCCAGCAGCGCCGGCGCGCTCGCGCGTCATGTAATAGAGACCGAGCACCACATCCTGCGTGGGGACGATGATTGGCTCGCCGTTGGCCGGCGACAGGATGTTGTTCGTGGACATCATCAAGGTCCGAGCCTCGAGCTGTGCCTCGATGGAGAGCGGCACGTGCACAGCCATCTGGTCACCGTCGAAGTCGGCATTGAATGCCGAACAGACCAGCGGGTGTAGCTGAATTGCCTTGCCCTCTACCAGGATCGGCTCAAAGGCCTGGATGCCGAGTCGGTGCAACGTGGGCGCACGATTGAGCAGAACGGGATGTTCACGAATGACCTCCGCCAGAATGTCCCATACCTCCGGGCCTTCCTTCTCGACCATACGCTTTGCAGCCTTGATCGTGGTTGCCATGCCTCGCCGTTCAAGCTTCGAGAAGATGAACGGCTTGAACAACTCCAGCGCCATCTTTTTTGGCAATCCGCACTGATGCAACTTGAGGGTCGGTCCCACTACGATGACCGAGCGCCCCGAGTAGTCGACGCGCTTGCCCAGCAGGTTCTGACGGAAACGCCCTTGCTTTCCCTTGATCATGTCAGCCAGCGATTTGAGCGGGAGCTTGTTCGTTCCCGTTATCGCGCGCCCTCGACGTCCATTGTCGAGCAATGCGTCAACTGCCTCCTGCAACATGCGCTTCTCATTGCGAACAATGATATCCGGCGCGTTGAGGTCGAGCAGCCGCTTCAATCTGTTGTTCCGATTGATTACCCGGCGGTATAGGTCGTTCAGATCAGAGGTGGCAAAGCGGCCGCCGTCCAGCGGCACCAAAGGCCGCAACTCAGGTGGCAACACCGGCAGCACCTTCATCACCATCCACTCAGGGCGATTGCCCGATGAGAACAGTGCTTCCAGCAGCTTGAGCCGTTTCCCAATCTTCTTCTTCTTGGTCTCTGAGGTCGTCTTGGGCAGATCATCCCGCAGGCGCTGGACCTCCGCACCCAGATCGATCGCCTTGAGCAGCTCATGGATTGCCTCAGCGCCCATCAAGGCTGTGAAGTCATCGCCGTACTGCTCGATGGCCTCCAGATACTCTGATTCGTTCAGACGCTGCCCACGCTCGAGCGGGGTGAGCCCAGGCTCCGTTACCACGTAGGCCTCGAAGTACAGGACCCGCTCCAACTCACGCAGGGTCATGTCGAGCAGAAGCCCCATGCGCGAGGGGAGCGACTTGAGGAACCAGATGTGGGCAACGGGTGAGGCAAGCTCGATGTGACCCATGCGCTCGCGGCGAACCTTCGCCACCGTCACCTCGACGCCGCACTTCTCGCAGACGACGCCCCTGTGCTTCAGGCGCTTGTACTTTCCGCACAGGCACTCGTAATCCTTGACCGGCCCGAAGATCTTGGCGCAGAAAAGGCCGTCCCGCTCAGGCTTGAAGGTGCGGTAATTGATCGTTTCAGGCTTCTTGACCTCGCCATAGGACCAAGTCCGGATCTTCTCCGGTGAGGCGAGACTAATCGTGATGGCGTCGAAGTCGTCGTTCTGCGGCACTGGCCGCAGCAGATTGAGCAGGTCCTTCATGGTCTACCTCCTTCAAGGCAGCAACTGCGTGCTGCCGCGCGCGAAAAGATGCGGGCGTGTATCCCAGCGAGCAGCGCCGGCACCTCAGCCGCGTTCAAGCTCGATGTCGATGCCGAGGGAACGCATTTCCTTCAGCAAAACGTTGAAGGACTCAGGCATTCCTGCCTCCATGCGGTGGTCGCCATCAACGATGTTCTTGTACATCTTCGTGCGACCGTTCACGTCGTCGGACTTGACGGTGAGCATTTCCTGCAAGGTATACGCTGCACCATATGCCTCGAGCGCCCAGACCTCCATTTCGCCGAAGCGCTGGCCTCCGAACTGCGCCTTGCCCCCAAGTGGTTGCTGGGTTACCAGTGAATAGGGTCCAGTGGAACGTGCATGCATCTTGTCATCCACCAGATGGTTCAGTTTGAGCACGTACATATAGCCGACGGTCACCTGCCGGTCGAAAGCCTCTCCAGTCCGGCCATCGAAGAGCTGCGTCTGGCCATTGGTGGGGAGACCCGCGAGCTCAAGCATCCGCTTGATCTCGGCCTCGGTAGCTCCATCGAAGACCGGGGTCGCCATGGGCAAGCCCTTGGTGAGATTGCGAGCCAGTTCCAGTACCTCTTCGTCCGACAGACTGTCGATCTGCTCGGGCTGCCCGCTGGTGTTGTAAGCCTCCTGGAGGAAGTTTCTCAGTTCCTGCCGGGCACCGTGCTCATTGAGCATGCGTTGGATTCGCTCTCCAATCCCACGGGCGGCCCAACCCAGATGCGCCTCAAGTACCTGACCCACGTTCATGCGCGACGGCACGCCCAGGGGGTTGAGCACCACATCTACCGGGCGCCCATCCGCCATGTAGGGCATATCTTCGACCGGGACGATGGTTGAAACGACGCCCTTGTTACCATGGCGACCAGCCATCTTGTCGCCAGGTTGCAGGCGACGGCGTACGGCCAGGTAGACCTTGACCATCTTAAGCACACCGGCCTGAAGGTCATCACCGGTCGTGAGCTTCTTGCGCTTGTCCTCGTAGCGGGCGTCGTATTCGACACGCAGATTGGCGATCTGCTCGGCGGCTCGCTCGAGTCGTTCGTTAACCGCATCGTCAGCGATCGTGAATTCAAGCCACTTTTCACGCTCCATTCCCTTGAGGAAGTCGGCGGTGATGACATCTCCCTTCGACAGAGTCCCGGCCCGCTTCTCGAGCACGCACCCGAGGAGTTCACGCTCGATACGGGCGTAGACGTCCTCGACTTCGATGCGAAGCTGATCGTTGAAGTCCTTGCGGACACGTGCCAACTCGGCATCCTCGATCTGGCGGGCGCGACTGTCCTTCTGAATGCCATCCCGAGTGAATACCTGAACGTCGATCACCGTGCCGGACATCCCCGAGGGGACTCGCAGACTGGTGTCCTTAACGTCCGATGCCTTCTCGCCGAAAATCGCTCGCAGCAGCTTCTCCTCGGGGGTGAGTTGGGTTTCACCCTTCGGCGTCACCTTGCCGACCAAGATGTCACCGGGCTGTACTTCCGCCCCGATAAAGACGATTCCAGCCTCATCCAGCTTGTTGAGCGCACCCTCGCTGACATTGGGGATATCCGCCGTAATCTCTTCCGCGCCCAGCTTGGTGTCACGCGCTACGCAGGTCAGTTCCTCGATATGCACACTGGTGAACTTCTCATCCTGAACCACACGTTCTGAGATGAGTATCGAATCCTCGAAGTTGTAGCCGTTCCACGGCATGAACGCGACCAGCATGTTCTGCCCAAGGGCTAGCTCGCCCAGATCGGTGCCAGGACCATCCGCAAGCACATCGCTGCGAGCGATGACATCTCCTTTGCGGACCAGCGGGCGCTGATTGATACACGTGTTCTGGTTGCTGCGCGTGTACTTGGTCAGGTTGTAGATATCGACGCCTGAAGACCCTGCTTCGGTCTCCTCATCAGCCACCCGGACGACGATACGGCCTGCGTCCACGGAGTCCACCACTCCGCCGCGACGGGCAACGACGCAAACACCGGAGTCGATGGCAACGGCGCGTTCCATACCTGTGCCCACGAGTGGCTTCTCGGTCACCAGCGTAGGAACCGCCTGACGCTGCATGTTCGACCCCATCAATGCACGGTTCGCGTCATCGTGTTCCAGGAAGGGAATGAGCGATGCGGCGACCGACACGATCTGCCGTGGCGATACATCCATGTACTGAATCTTGTCACTGGCTGAAAGCGTGAATTCCCCACGATGCCGACAGGACACGAGGGCCTCGGCCAGATGCCCTTGCTCGTCTACACGCGCATTGGCCTGTGCGATGACGTGATGACCCTCCTCGATCGCCGAGAGGTATTCGACTTCGTCGGTTACACGCCCATCCACGATCTTCCGGTAGGGAGTTTCGAGGAAGCCAAAGTCGTTGGTGCGCGCATAAACCGCGAGGGAATTGATCAGGCCGATGTTCGGGCCCTCCGGGGTTTCGATGGGACATACCCGCCCGTAGTGCGTCGCGTGAACGTCACGCACCTCGAAGCCTGCACGCTCGCGAGTGAGGCCACCCGGGCCGAGGGCGGAGACACGCCGCTTGTGTGTCACCTCCGAGAGTGGGTTGTTCTGGTCCATGAACTGCGACAACTGACTCGATCCGAAGAACTCCTTGATCACCGCCGAGACGGGCTTCGCGTTGATCAGCTCCTGCGGCATGATGCCTTCGCTCTCCGCGAGCGAGAGACGCTCCTTGACCGCGCGTTCGACACGGACAAGACCCACCCGGAACTGATTCTCCGCCATCTCGCCGACACTGCGGACGCGGCGATTGCCAAGGTGGTCGATGTCATCCACCGATTCCAGGCCGTTGCGGCATGCGATGAGTACGCGTAGCACCTCGATGATGTCGCTTCCCCAGCGGCGAAAGGCGTCGCGGGTCTCGCCCCAGGTGCGAATCGTGCAGCTTTCGCGCTTCTCAACCTGCTGGATTACCTGCAGTTCATCCGCGCGGAGTTCACTACGATCCAGCAAATCATCCGGCTTGCGGTTGGTATGGCTATTCGACGCCACGTGCGCGCCATCGAACAACACCCCCGGGCCATCGATCTCACCGCGAGCAACCCGGCGATTGAACTTCATACGACCAACTGCCGACAGGTCGTAGCGATCGGCGCTGAAGAACAGGTTCTTGAAGAGGTTTTCGGCTGCCTCCTTGGTCGGAGGCTCGCCCGGACGCATCATCCGGTAGATCTCGACCTGCGCCTCGAGGGGCGACTGGGTTGTGTCAATGCGAAGCGTATCGGAGATGTATGCTCCACGGTCGAGATCATTCGCGTAGATGGTCTCGAACTGCTCAATGCCACGCTCACGACAGGCCTTGAGGAAGGCCCCTGTCACCTCTCCGTTCGCGGCAAGAAGTATCTCGCCCGTACGTTTATCGATGACATCGCGTGCCACCGTGTGGCCAATGACATAGTCCTCGGGCACTTCGACCCTGCTGAGCGCAAGGTCCTGCAGCTTGCGAATCTGCCGCGCCGTGATGCGGCGATCGTGTTCGACGATCACGCTCCCATCGGCCGGATTGACGAGATCGAAGGGCAGGGTCTCCCCGCGCAGGCGCTCAGCAACCAGATCGGCGCGGATATTCGAACCGTCGATATGGAACTGATTGGTCTCGAAGAACAGGCCGAGGATGTTTTCATTGGTGTAACCGAGGGCACGCAGAAGGACCGTGGCCGGGATCTTGCGGCGACGATCAATTCGGACGTAGAGGTGATCCTTCGGATCGAATTCAAAGTCGAGCCACGAACCGCGGTAGGGAATCACCCGAGCGGAAAAGAGCAGCTTGCCCGAAGAGTGCGTCTTGCCGCGATCGTGATCGAAGAAAACACCCGGGGAGCGATGCAACTGCGAAACGATGACTCGCTCGGTGCCGTTGACGATGAAGGTACCGTTCTCGGTCATGAGCGGAACCTCGCCCATGTAGACCTCCTGCTCGCGCACATCCTTGATCACCTTGGCGGGGGCGGCCTCCCGGTCATAGACCACGAGCCGGACCTTCACGCGCAATGATGACGCGTAGGTCACACCACGGATCTGGCATTCCTTGACGTCGAACATCGGATGGCCGAGCCGATAGCTCACGTACTCAAGCTGTGCATTTCCCGAGTAGCTGATGATCGGAAACACGGACTTGAATGCCGCCTGCAAGCCGACGTCCTTGCGAGCTGCGGGCTCTGCATGCTCCTGGAGGAAGTGCCGGTAGGAATCGA
>DBNU01000158.1:3730-4322 GCA_002299125.1 Proteobacteria bacterium UBA664 | reverse complement strand
TCGGCCAGTCACTGGCCTGCCAGATGTAGCCATAATCGCCGCTGCCCATGCGAAGATTGTGCGGGGCGATCTCCCCATGCCCAAATCATTCGCCGCAAGAAGTGCGGGGAATGGCAGCCGTATTCACCGCAACCGCGAAGCAGACAGGATTGAGCAGCCCTCTGGGGTTCCAACAAGGGCGAAAGCCCTGCCTGCCGTCTCTGCTTGCTCGTCAGTCTTCCGCTCGAGGTCGCTCCGGGTCTACCCTTCAGGCCCTTGCGTTTCCGGTGTGCCCGGGCCGCCCGCCGATGTCCTTTGACCACGCCACCCTCGCCATCCAGCGCGACCGCCACCCTGCCTGGCGGCTGCTGGCCTCGCCGCAGGCTCCGCTGGTGGCGAGCTTCCTGCACCGGGTGTTCGTGGTGCCGAACGTGCGCGTGATGAGCGCGGCGGATCTTGCCGAGGCGCTGGAGGACGAGCTCTTCGCGCTGCGTGAGATGGTGGGGGCGGAGGCCTATCCCAAGGCGGCGCTGGAATACCTGAACGACTGGGCTGAGCCCGACAAGGGCTGGCTGCGCAAGTTCTACAAGCCGGGCACGGACGAGGCGCAGTT
>DBNU01000158.1:0-3327 GCA_002299125.1 Proteobacteria bacterium UBA664 | reverse complement strand
TTCGTGGGCACCGAGTCGCGCCTGCTCACGCTGTTTGCACTGCTGGAGCAGATCGGCGCGGGCACCGAGGTCGATCCGATCAAGCGCGTGGAGGATCTGCGCCGGAAGCGTGACGAGATCGATGCCGAGATCGCGCGCGTGCTCGCCGGTGACGTGCCGCTGCTGGACGACACGGCGGTCAAGGACCGCTTCCAGCAGTTCCAGCAACTGGCGCGCGAGCTGCTGGCCGACTTCCGCGAGGTGGAGCACAACTTCCGCCAGCTCGACCGCAGGGTGCGCGAGAAGATCGCGTTGTGGGAAGGCGCGAAGGGCACGCTGCTCGACCAGATCATGGGCGAGCGCGATGCCATCGGCGACTCCGACCAGGGCCGAAGCTTCCGCGCCTTCTGGGATTTCCTCATGTCCAGCCGACGACAGGAGGATCTGTCCGCGCGGCTCAATCAGGTGCTGGCGCTGCCCACCGTTGCTGCGCTCAAGCCCGAGCCGCGCACCCGCCGCGTGCACCACGACTGGCTGGAGGCCGGCGAGCATACGCAACGCACCGTGGCCCAGTTGTCGCAGCAGTTGCGGCGTTTCCTCGATGACCGGGCCTTTCTGGAGAACCGCCGTATCCTGGATCTGCTGCACGGCATCGAGAGCAAGGCGCTGGCGCTGCGTGCGGCGGTACCATCCGGCACGGTGATGAACATGGACGCGATGGGAGCGGAGATCGTTTTGCCCTTGGAGCGGCCCTTGTTCACGCCAAGCCTGAAGTCGCGTCTGGCTGACCTTGCGATCGTTGCGGGCGCAGACGACATCGACACCGCGCGCTTGTTCGACCAGATCGTGCTGGACAAGGCCCGCCTGCGCGCGGCTGTCCAAGGGGCGCTGCGCCGCCAGTCGCAGATCACGCTGCACGAGCTGCTGGCAGTGGAGCCCTTGCAGCAGGGCCTCGCCGAGCTGGTGGCCTATCTGGAGCTGGCCCATGCCGGTGACGGGGGCGAGGCCCTGGATGGCTTGCGCGCCCTGGTGGACGAGGCCGTGATCGATCCGATCCGCTGGCAAGGCCGCAGCGCCGACGGTGAGCCGGTGACGCGCGAGGCGCGCCTGCCGCGTGTGATCTTCACGCGCTGATGGCTCGATCAACCAGCGAGGGAGGAACATGAACGACCTGCTGCATGAAGGCGACGCGGTCGATACTCAGCCCGATGCGCTGCCCGCGGTGCCCGAGCTGTCGCAGTTGCTGGTGTACCTGCTCAAGGCTGTGCTTTACCGGGAGGACGATGAGCGTCTGTGGGGCAGCCTCTTGCGCTTGCAGGCGCGGGTGCGCGAACAGGCGGCCGTGTTGTTGCTCGAACTGGTGCTGGACGAGGCCGAAGGTTACGCCTTCCTGAAGAGCCGCCCGGAACCGGACGAAGGCGAGGCCCAGCCGCGTCTGCCCCGGCTGGTGGTACGGCATCCGTTGTCCTATCCGGTGAGCCTGATGCTGGCGCTGCTGCGCAAGCGCATGGCGGAATTCGACGCCAGCGGTGGGGACACCCGACTGGTGCTTTCGCGCGATGAGATCGTCGAGCTGATGCGGGTGTTCCTGCCCGATGGCACGAACGAGGCGCGGCTCATCGATCAGGTGGACACCCGGATCGCCAAGGTGGTCGAACTGGGATTCCTGCGCCGGCTGAAGCCCGCCGCAGGCAGCGCACAGGAGCGCGGCCACTATGAGGTCCGGCGCATCCTGAAGGCCTTCGTCGACGCGCAGTGGCTGGCGGAGTTCGACGCGCGACTGGAGGTCTACCGCACGGCGCTCGCGGGCAGCGATCGCGGGGCGGCACGGGAGCCGAAGGATGCTTGAGGCGCCGACGCTCGCCCTGGACTTCGTGTCCGACGATAGCCGGGTGGGCTTCCGGCTGCAGCGACTGGAGGTGCTGAACTGGGGCACCTTCGACAAGCGGGTCTGGCGCTACGAGCTCGACGGCCGCAACGGCCTGCTCACGGGCGATATCGGCTCGGGGAAATCCACCCTGGTCGACGCCCTCACCACCCTGCTGGTGCCGGCACAGCGTGTGTCGTACAACAAGGCCGCCGGTGCGGATGCCCGCGAGCGCTCCTTGCGGTCCTACGTGCTCGGCCACTACAAGAGCGAGCGCAACGAGGTCACGGGCAGCGCCCGCCCCGTGGCGCTCCGCGATGCGTCGAGCTGGTCGGTCGTGCTCGGCGTCTTCCGCAACGAGGGCTATGACCAGGCCGTGACGCTGGCCCAGGTGTTCTGGCTGAAAGATCCGCAGGCGCAGCCGGCACGCCTGTTCGTGGTGGCCGAGCGGGCCCTCGCCATCGCCGAGGATTTCAGCGGCTTTGGCACCGACATCACCGCCTTGCGCAAGAAGCTGCGCGCCGCGGGCTGCGAGCTGTTCGACAGCTTCCCGCCCTATGGGGCCTGGTTCCGCCGGCGCTTCGGCATCGTGCACGAACAGGCCCTGGAATTGTTTCATCAGACGGTCTCGATGAAGTCGGTGGGCAACCTCACCGACTTCGTGCGCAGTCACATGCTGGAGCCCTTCGACGTGGGTAGCCGCATCGAGGCCCTGATCGGCCACTTCGACGATCTGGACCGGGCCCATCAGGCCGTGCTCAAGGCCAAGCGACAGGTGGGTCTGCTGACGCCGCTGGTCGAGAACGGTCATCGTCATCAGGCCCTGGTGGCCGAGATCCAGGGCTGGCGGGAGGCGCGCGATACGCTGCGCCCGTACTTCGCCCGGCTCAAGGGTGAGCTGCTGGATCGTCGTCTGGCCTTGCTGGTGGAGGAGGTCGGTCGGCTGGATGCCCAGATCGAGCGACTGGACGCGCAGCGCGAGGCTGAGCGCGTCGATCTCGCGCGTCTGGATCGTGCCTTGCGTGACAACGGCGGTGATCGTCTGGAAGAGCTGGCAGTCGAGATCCGCCGCCTCGAGCAGGAAAAGGGGCAACGGCAGAAGAAATCCGCTCGCTTCCTGGACTTGCTCACCCGCATCGACGAAGCGGCACCGGCCGATGAGGCAGGCTTTCTCGCCCAGCAGCAGGGTATTGCCCAGCGTGCCGAAGGCTTGCGCGAGCGCAGCGCCGACCTCGACAACGACGAGCGCGAGGAGGACTTCGCCTTCCGGAAGGGGCGTGAAGAGCACGCGACCTTGTCGGAGGAGATCGACAGCCTGCAGCGGCGCCGGAGCAACATCGACGCGGCCCAGGTCCGCATCCGTGATGCACTGTGTGCGGCGCTGTCGCTCGACGCGGTCGAATTGCCCTTCGCGGGGGAGCTCATCCAGGTGCGTGATGACGAGCGTGCGTGGGAAGGCGCCGCCGAGCGCTTGCTGCGCG
>DBNU01000189.1 GCA_002299125.1 Proteobacteria bacterium UBA664 | reverse complement strand
GCCTACACGGCGTGCGCGACCAGGGCCTCGAAGCGCTGGCGCGGGGCCGCCCGTACCTGCTCTTCCGGCACGCCCTCGTAGCGCGCGAGCCCACGCAGCGGGCTGTCGAGATGGATGTCGGCGGCGTGCAGGAAGTGCATGGATTGGAACCGGCAGACGGGATGCGGCAGCTCAGGTCGTGCGCCCGCCCGGCCGCAGATCGGAGGCTATCGGGGCAGCTTCAATCGCGCCCGTCCCAGGCGAGGAAACGCGCCAGCAGCGCCAGGCCGGCGCGCTGACTCTTCTCCGGGTGGAACTGGGTGGCGAACACATTGCCGCGCCCGGCCGCGGCACAAAAGGCCAGGCCATGCTGGCTGCTCGCGAGGCAGAGCGTCGGGTCGGTGGGGCAGACGTGATAACTGTGCACGAAGTAGAAGCGCTCGGCCGGGCCGAGCCCCTGCCAGAGCGGATGCGCGCGCGTGGCTGTGACCACGTTCCAGCCCATGTGCGGGACCTTCAGGCGCCGGCCGGTCGCCGGGTCGAGCAGTGGCACCGGGAAGAGCAACACCTGGCCCGCGTACACGCCAAGCCCGGCGCAGCCGGCGTTCTCTTCGCTGCGCTCGAACAGGGATTGCAGGCCGAGGCAGATGCCGAGAAAGGGGCGGCCGGAGGCGATGAAGGCGCGGATCCGGGCGTCGAGTCCGCGCGCCGTGAGCTGGCGCATGCATTCGCCAAGGGCACCCTGCCCGGGGAATACGAGTCGATCGGCCGCCTCGATGTCGGCCGGCTCGCCCGAGATGATGACCTCGGCCTGGCCCTGGCCGGCATGCGCGATGGCCTTGGCCACCGAGCCGAGATTGCTCATTCCGTAGTCGAGGACGACGACGCGCTGCATCGGGGAGGGGCTTCCTCAGTGAGTCGGTGAGTCCAGGTGCGGGGCGCGCGTGCTGACCGCTGCAAGGGCCGGTTCGAGCCGCGCCGCGGATGTCCGGGGCGGTTGCCGCAGCCGTCGCGCGCGCCTCGTTCAGCCGGTGAGGGTGCCCTTGGTCGAGGGCGTGATGCCGGCCATGCGCGGATCGGCCTCCACCGCCATGCGCAGGGCCCGACCGAAGGCCTTGAAGATGGTCTCGATCACATGGTGCGTGTTGCGCCCGCGCAGACAGTCCACATGCAGGGTGCAGGCGGCGTGGTTGACGAAGCCCTGGAAGAATTCGGCGAAGAGGTCCACATCGAAGTTGCCGACCCGCGCACGCGGGAAGTCGACCGCGAAGGTGAGACCAGGCCGGCCGGAGAGGTCCACCACCACGCGCGAGAGGGCCTCGTCCAGCGGGACGTAGCTGTGGCCGTAACGGCGCACGCCGGCCTTGTCGCCCAGCGCGCGGGTCAGGGCCTGGCCCAGCGTGATGCCGACGTCCTCCACCGTGTGGTGGTCGTCGATATCGAGGTCGCCAGCGGCCTCGATGCGCAGGTCGATGAGCCCATGCCGCGCCACCTGCTCCAACATATGTTCGAGGAAGGGGACGCCGAGTTTGAGCTGGCAGGTGCCGTCGCCGTCGAGGTCGATCTCCACCTCGATGCGGGTCTCGCGGGTGTTGCGGGTGACGGTGGCCCGTCTTCGTTCGGTGGTCGTTTGCATGCGCCCTACGCTACCAGAAAAGCGCCGCCGGACCCGAGCGCCCGGCGGCGTGCGATGGTGGCATCATCGAGAGCCATCCGCAGCGAGCCAGGGTCATGCCGGAGTCCATCGATTTCACGTCTGTCACGCGCTGGTTGCAGGGCCTGCAGGACGCCATCACCGGGGCACTGGGGGGCTTCGAGCCGACTGCGCGTTTCCACGAGGACATCTGGACCCGGGAGGCAGGCGGCGGCGGGCGTTCGCGCGTGCTTTCCGGTGGCGAGGTCTTCGAGCAGGCGGGGGTGGGATTTTCGGAAGTGCATGGGCCGGGTTTGCCGGCCTCGGCCACGGCCGCTCGCCCGGAGCTTGCAGGGCGATCCTTCCGCGCGGCCGGGGTCTCGCTCGTCATCCACCCCGAGAGCCCGCTGGTGCCCACCTCGCATGCGAATGTCCGCCTCTTCGTCGCCGAAAAGCCGGGCGAGACCCCGGTGTGGTGGTTCGGTGGCGGCTTTGACCTCACGCCCTACTACGGCTTCGACGAGGACGTCATCCACTGGCATCGCACGGCCCGTGGTGTCTGCGAGGCCTTCACTCCCGGGGCGTGGGAACGCTACCGCGACTGGTGCGATGACTACTTCCATCTCCGCCATCGGGGCGAGCAGCGCGGTGTCGGCGGGCTGTTCTTCGATGACCTCAATCAGCCGGATTTCGCCCGCTGCTTCGATTTCGTGCGCCGGGTCGGTGAGGCCTGGCTCGACGCCTACCTGCCCATCGTCGAGCGCCGCCGGCACGCGCCCTGGGGTGAACGTGAGCGCGATTTCCAACTGTACCGCCGCGGTCGCTACGTGGAGTTCAACCTCGTCTACGATCGCGGCACGCTCTTTGGGTTGCAGACCGGCGGTCGCACCGAGTCGATCCTGATGTCCCTGCCCCCGCTCGTGCGCTGGCGCTACAACTGGCAGCCCGATCCGGGCAGTCGGGAGGCCGAGTTGTACACCCGCTATCTGGTGCCCCGTGACTGGCTCGCAGAAGGCATGCCGCTCACCAGCAGACCGGCCCGGAGTGTGTGAGGAAATGAAAGCGCTGCCTCAGTCCTCGTAGAGCTCGTCGAGCGGGATGCCGGCGCGCGCGGCGGCGGCGATGAGGCGCACCTCGTTGCCGGGCGAGGTCTCATCGGCGCGGATGAGGCTCACGACCCGGGAGCAGTACCACAGTGCCAGTTCATCACGTGCCAGGGCAGCGTGTGCACCGTAACGGGCCTCGTCGGTGGGAATCACCTTGTGCGCGAGGCCATGTGTCTTTGCGTAGCGATCGATGGTGACGGTGTCACTGGATGAGCCGCAGCTCACGATTTCCAACGCCCCGACACCCCACAGCGGGGCATTCAGGCGCAGGAATTCGGCGAAGTCGGCGGCTGTCTGCGTCCTCGACAGGGAATGAGCGCCCCCGGCGATGAGGAGTCGTTGATGCGGCAGGCGGCCGAACTGCGCCAGCCAGCTCCCTGGCAACCGGCAATTTGCCGGTGGGACCCGGAACTGCTCGATGAGGCGCTCACGGTCCGCGGGGCTGAGATTCTGGCCAAGGCTCGTGACGCGAAAGCTCCAGTCCGGATGCGCCTGCGCGAAGCGCAGCAGATCGCCGACAGAGGCCGTGATCTCCGCCATGGTGAGCGTGCGGCCGAGACTGTTGGTGGTCGGGATGCCGTAGGCATCGCCGCTCAGCCCGCTGGCACTCCCGGGCTCGGCCCCGAAGCCCAAGCCCGCGATGCGGGCCGTGCCGTGGTCGAGACGGCCGGCCAGCGTGCTCTCGAAGACGAGAATGCTGCGGGGGCTCAAGCCTTGCACCTCAGGCCGGCAGCCGGCATCGACGGGCGCGTCCAGGCGATGATCTCACGGGGGCTCATGGACGCTTGGCTGTCTTCTTGTTTGGGCAAGGACCGCTGCAGGCCAGACGCGCGGCGCACAGGCTCAGGGAGTCGGCACTCGACTCCCCTGGCCGGAGAATAGCGGCCGGTAGACACTGGGTATGCAGCGCGGGTGAAACCGACCTGACGCGGAACAAAAGATGACGTCTCCGGAACTTGGCCCGCCGGGGATTCCTGGCCGCCTTGCCTTGGGCGGGGTCATGCCGCGCGCAGGGCCCCGATCAAACCGTCGCCACCGCCTCCTCCCTGGGCTGCTCGAGCGCGGCCGCCATCCGCTTCGCGGTCTGCACGTCGGTCTTGCCGCTGCCGAGGCGTGGCAGCTCGCCGATCAAGTGCCAGGCATCCGGCAGGGCGAGCGTGGGACAGTCCGCCTCCTGCATGCGGTGCCGGAGTTCACTGGTATCCGGCAGCGCTTCCATGCCGCAAAGCAGCAGTACGATGCGTTCACCGCGAAGCGGATCCGGCAGGCTCACGGCCACGGCGTCTGCCGTGGGCACGTCCTTCTGCAGTAGTTCGCGCACCAGCCCTTCCAGGCGGGTCAAGCTCACCATTTCGCCGGCAATCTTCGCGAAGCGCGAATAGCGATCGACGATGGTCAGGAAGCCGTCGGCGTCGAGCCGGCCCTGATCCCCGGTGCGATACCAGAGACAGCCATCGCGTTCGAGGAAGGCTTTGGCGGTGAGCTCGGGCTCACCCAGATAGCCCAGCATCAGTTGCGGGCCAGCGATGAGTACCTCGCCGGGTTCGCCGATGGGTCGTTCGACCCCACTCTCGCGATCGATGATGCGGATCGCCGTGCCCGGCACCGGCAGCCCGACCGTGCCCGGGCGCCATCCCAGATGCGGGGTCAGGGCATCGGGTTCCAGGTGATCCGGCACGTTGCAGCAGGCGACCGGCCCGGTTTCCGTGCAGCCGAAGCCCTCGAGGATGGGTTTGTGGAAACGGTCGAGGAAGGCGAGCCGGGTGGTTTCATCCAGTCGCTCGGCACCCGCCACCACCAGCCTGAGTGACGACAGCAGCAGGGAATGCAGGCGTGGATGCCGCAGCGCCAGCCGCAACAGCGTCGGCGTGCTGAACAGCACCGTCGCCCGGTGATGCGCCACGACTCGCGCGAGATCGAGTGCACGGGTCGGGTCGGCCACGGTCACGACCGGCATCCCCTCGAGCAGCGGCAGCAGGCAGCAGACGGTGAGACCGAAGGCGTGGAAGGGCGGCAGGCAGCCGAGCAGCCGGTCTTCGTGCGTCGGGTCGAGCAGTTGCATGCATTGCTCGATGTTCGCGTGCAGGGCCGCGTGCGACAGCGCGATCGCCTTGGGTCGCCCTTCGCTGCCGCTGGAGAAGAGCAGGGCGGCCTCCGTCCGGTTGTCGGCGAGCTCCGCACCGGTGCCGCGCAACAGCCAGCGGCTCGGCAACAGCAGGACCTTGAGCAGGGCGAGTGGCCCGTGCCAGGGCCGGATCGTGGCGCGCAGCTCCTCCACCATCACGAGTTCCGCCGTACCGGCGGCAGCGGTGACGTCGAAACCACGTCGCTGCTGCAGGCGTTGCGCAAAGCGTTGCGATGAGACGACGCGCCGAACACCCGCACGTTCCACCGCCTCTGCCACTTGCGCTGCGCTCCAGGTGTAGTTGAGGTTCACCACACGCCCACCGCCGAACAGCACCGCGAGGTCCACCAGCAGCGCGCCCGCGCCGGCGGGTAGCAGCACACCGATGCGTTCTCCGCGCAGGGGGGCGGAGCGTGCAAGGGCGCGCATCAGGCAGAGGGCACCCGCCGCCAGACGACCGCTGGTGAGCTGCACCCCGATGGTGGGGTCGATGACCAGCAAGCGACCCGGCCGGCGGGCCAGCGCCCGCAACGCGGCGAGCCCCAGGGTGGGCAGTTCATCGGCATGCGCCTGCCAGGCCGCGCGGCTCAGTTCCACCAGCACGGGGCGCAGCGTCTGAGTGCGGATCGTTTTCGGCAAGGGGGCACCGAAGGCAAGCACGACGCTGCGCCGCCAGCCGCCGAGCC
>DBNU01000062.1 GCA_002299125.1 Proteobacteria bacterium UBA664 | reverse complement strand
CACCCATGTCGAGCATGCGATCCGCTTCGTCGATCGTCAGCAGACCGACCGGAGAGA
The DNA here is from genome assembly GCA_002299125.1 of Proteobacteria bacterium UBA664. Lineage (GTDB taxonomy): Bacteria > Pseudomonadota > Gammaproteobacteria > UBA7966 > UBA7966 > UBA7966. The sequence goes on along the minus strand of DBNU01000062.1, from coordinate 19,773 downwards.
GGTCGACACGCCCGCGATCGAGGTGGTCGATGAGGCGCCCGGGCGTCGCGACGAGGAGGTCGAGCGGCGCACCCAGCATGCGCAGTTGTGGGCCATATGCCTCACCTCCCACCACCGAGCCGCTCTTCAACCGGAGCGTGGAACCGAAGCGACGGATGGCCTCGGTGATCTGCTGGGCGAGTTCGCGGGTGGGCGACAGGATCAGCACCCGCGGTCCGCGACCGGGGGCCGGGGTCTCGTTGACCAGGCGATGCATGGCCGGCAGGACGAAGGCAGCCGTCTTACCGGTGCCGGTCTGGGCAGAGGCCATGAGATCCACACCGGCAAGCACACGCGGGATGGCCTCGCGCTGGATGTCGGTGGGGGCAGAAAAACCGCAGGAGTCGACTGCCTGGAGCAGACGTGCGTCCAGACCAAGAGAATCAAAGGACAAGGTGTCACCTCAGAAGACCGCGTGAACAGGCCGAGGCCTGTCAGGGAGCGGTGGGATCCACAACGCGAACCTGATGGAAGGAACGCGACCGTTGTGGCGAGGTGCGTGCCGGTTCGGGGGCGCGGGATGGGTGCTCGAGGCACCGCCCGCGTAGCGTCTCCGACCGGGATGAGGACTGGCGGTTCGAACCGCAGAAGGTCAGCGACGGCCTCCTCCATGCCGGGAGGCAGTGCACTGCACTATACGGGGCTTCCCGGCTCATTGACAGCCCCAGTGTGGGTACCGTGCCGTGCTGGCACGGCCCGAGGCCCACGACGCGGCCTTGTGGGGGAGCGGTAAGGCGCAGTCCGGATCAGACAGGCCCGGAGACATCCCATTGCTGCCCCAGACCGCACCAGGCGACCGCCATGCCGCACAGCCGGATCAGACAGGCCCGGAGACATCCCATTGCTGCCCCTGAGACCCGGCTGCCTCCTCGAGGAGCGGCTCGAGGTCCGCCAGCGGCACGGGCAGCGCAAACAGGTAACCCTGCAGGAAATCGATGCCGAACTCCGTGAGTCGCTGACTGGTGCGCTCGTCCTCGACGAACTCGGCAATGGCACGCGCACCGATCGCCCGTGCCACATCGATGAAGCAGCGCACCGTGGCCTCGTCCAGCGGGTCACTCAGTAGACCGCGCACATACTGGCCGTCGATCTTCAGGTAATCAACCCGCAATCGCTTGAGATAGGCAAAGGCGGAGGCACCGGCACCGAAATCATCCAGCGCCACCCGCACGCCCAGTCGACGCACGTCGTCGATGAAACGGGCCGCCTCGATGGGTTGACTGACGGCGGCTGTTTCGGTGATCTCGAGACACAGACGACTGCGCAGCAACGGCGACGCGGCCTCGAGCAGATCCAGCGCGAAGCCCCGAAAAATCCGATCACCCAGGGATTGCCCGGAGACGTTCATGGACAGCAGGGAGATGGCATGCAACCGCTCGCCCTGCAGGCCCAGCCAGGCCAGCACGGCCGGAAGTACCCAGCGATCGATGAGCGGCGCGAGGTGGAAGCGCTCGGCCGCGGGCAGGAAGGCACCCGGCAGAATCAGGCTGCCGTCAGTATCCAGCATGCGCAGCAGCACCTCGGCGTGCAGACCCGCACCGTGACCGTGAGCGGGCTGGATGCGCTGGGCGAAGAGCACGAAGCGACCGGCATCGATAGCCTCCTCGATGCGATGCACCCACTTCGCGGCTGACCGCAAGCGCTGCAGCGATGCATCTTCGTCACACCAGGGCCGCACTCGATTGCCACCGTCCTGCTTGGCGGCATAACAGGCCGAATCGGCGGCATGCATCAAGGCCGCCTCGTTGGGCCAGCGGCGGTCCAACGGCACCAGACCGATGCTCGCCCCCACCTTGAAGCGCTGCCCTGCGTGCATGAGGCGGTAGCCCTTGACCTCGTCACAGATGCGCGCCGCCGTCCGCCGGGCGAGATCGAGGGCTGGATTGTCGTTCTCGATGAGGATCGCAAACTCATCGCCCCCGATCCGGGCCAACAGGGCCTGTGCCTCGCGCGGCAGACAGTCATCGATGAGTTGCGCGAGCTGCCGCAGCAGGCGATCACCGACGGCATGACCGGCCGTGTCGTTGACCAGCTTGAACTGATCGAGATCGATGAACAGCAGCGCATCGTTGCCGCCGGTGAGGCGGTGCTCGGCAAGGCGTTGCGCAAGACGCTGCTCGAACTCAACCCGGTTCAGGGCCCCGGTCAGCCCATCGTGACTCGCCCGATAGCTGAGTTCCCCGGCCAGGCGGCGCTGCTCGGTCACGTCGTGGAACACCAGCACCACACCGTGGAGCTCACCCTGGTCGTCGCGGATCGGGGCAGCGGAATCCTCAATACCGTATTCACGCCCGTCGCGCGAAATCAGTACGGTGTGATTGGCGAGACCGACTATGCGGCCTTGCGCGAGGCAGCACTGCACCGGGTCGGCCACCGACTCGCGCGTCGTCTCGTTCAGGATGTGGAACACGCGCGCGAGCGGCAGGCCGGTGGCCATCTCGCGGTTCCAGCCCGTGAGTTGCTCGGCCACGGGATTCATCCAGGTGACCTGACCGAGCCGATCGGTAGTCAGCACAGCATCACCAATGCTGTTCAGCACCACACGCGTCCAGGCAAGTTGCTCGGCGAGACGGGCCTCGGCACGCAGACGGCGTGCGGCCTCCCGCTCCACCGAGATCAGGCGCTCGTTGAGCTCGAGGAATCGGCGCATCGCCTCCGCCTGCGTCTGCACGATGACGAGCAGGGCGATGGCACGGCCCGCAGGCCCCCGTCGCACCGCCCGCAGGCGGAGTGCGAGCAGCTCCCCGCCCCCACCATTCATCCGGGGGGCGACGCGAAGTCGGGCCTCACCACTGCTGCGCAGCGCGGCGGTCATGGCCTCGGCGAGGTCGGGGGAACAGTTCTGGGCGATTGCGCTGAGCGCCAGGCCTTCCAGGTCCGCTGGCCGGTACCCGAGGCGCGCGGCGGCATCGCTGGTGCTGTAGCGGATGACCCCGTCGGTATCGAGGAGCAAGCCTCCGCCGGGCATGGCCGCCAGCAGGCCACGCAGATCCTCGCTTATCTCCAGCATTCAGGCCCCCGCAATGTGCTGCACCCAGATCGCTTCAGGACCCGAAATAGTCCCTGCCCTCGGCCGCCCGCGCAGTGGGTGTCTGCTTGAGCCAGATGATCACCCGGCAGCCCTTATCCCCGCGGGCAATGGTCTCCATGAGCGAGACACGGACCCGCCCGAGGTGCTCGGCGGCCAGGGTGCCGACGACATTGGACGTCAGCATGCAAAGTGACGGACGGTCCCGAACCAACTCGCCGAAAGGGCAGCGGCGATTGCCAAGGACGATGCGGTCCTCGGATTCTTCGATGACGTAGAAATCGCCCTGAATCCTGCGCTTGAGATCCACGACGACCGCCGCCACCTGATGCCGCTCAAGGCGCTGCACCGCCAGTGCATCCCGGTACTGCCCATCGAGGCGATCTCCCACCCGCTGCCCGACCAGGGCGATGAGGCCCGCGGCATCCTCGATACCGATGACGTCCTGAAGGGTGCCGGTGAGCTCGCGCAGGAGCTGCAGCAGGAAATCCTCGCGCGTGAGGGGTAGGTCCGCCTCGGTGGGGTCGGGACAGGCCTCGACAGATGTGCTCATGGATTGCTCACTCCCAATCAGCTCCAAGCCGTCACGGCACGAGGCCATATCGAGGCTATAGTTTAAGAAATCCTGACGCGCCATGGCTTATTTCCCGTAACGCGACGCACCCTACCGAGGTTCCGGCCTGCGCCTGCCACGGCAGACCACGCCCGCACCTTCCGGCAACGCAGGGGGAGGATCAAGGCGAAGGCCTGTGTCGCATCCTGGCTTCGCAGAGCCACCGCCCAGCATGCCCGCGCGGCCACGGCGCAGACCATCGGGGGTGGCCACGAGGCAGCCCCGGACCACAACAAGACTCATCGAGGTGAACCCACCGAACCCGACAACCCCGTAACGGGAGGAAGTCACTATGACAGCAGGCAAGGCGACCCTCGAAGCCATGCTCGCAGAGGCGGGCATCCAGTTGGACGGCGACCGGCCCTTCGACCTCCGTGTGCGCGATCCGCGCTTCTTCGATGCGGTGCTGCAACGCTGGTCACTGGGTCTGGGTGAGTCCTGGATGGCAGACTGGTGGGATTGCGAGCGGCTGGATGAACTCATCTGCCGCCTGCTTCGACGCGATGCCGATGCACACCCCATCGGGCTCTGGACGCGACTTCGACTCGGTCTGGCCAATCTGCGCACGCTGCTGTTCAACCTCCAGTCCCGAGCGCGCGCCTTCCAGATCGGGGAACGCCACTACGACCTCGGCAACGATCTGTTCGAGGCGATGCTCGACTCTCGCATGATCTACTCCTGTGCCTACTGGGAGCACGCCGCCGATCTCGAACAGGCGCAGCGCGACAAACTCGCGATGATCTGCACAAAGCTCGAACTGGCACCGGGTGAGCACCTGCTCGATATCGGTTGCGGCTGGGGCGGACTCGCCGCCTTTGCGGCGCGCCACTATGGCGTGCGCGTCACCGGCGTCACCGTCTCCCGCGAGCAGCAGGCTCTGGCCGAGCAGCGCTGCCAGGGGCTGCCGGTGACGATCCGGCTCTGCGATTACCGTGACCTCGATGGATGCTTCGACAAAATCGTTTCGGTGGGCATGTTCGAGCACGTCGGCACCCGGAACTATCCGGCCTATTTCGCCACGGCGAGCCGCGTCCTCAAGCCCGAAGGTCTCTTTCTGCTGCACACCATCGGCACCGCCGCCACCACGGCCCGCACCGACCCCTTCATCGACCGCTACATCTTTCCCAACGGCAAGATTCCGTCGGTCAGCGAGATCGGCCGCGCCAGCGAAGGGCAATTCATTCTCGAGGACTGGCACAACTTCGGCCGCGACTACGACCGCACGGTCATGGTCTGGCATCAGCGCTTCGAGGCCGCCTGGCCCACGCTCGCCGCCCGCTACGGCGAGCGCTTCCGGCGCATGTGGAACTACTACCTGCTCGCGAGCGCCGGGTTCTTCCGCTCACGCCAGGGCCAGCTCTGGCAGATCGTGTTCTCACCCCGCGCACGCCGGTCCATATACCGCTCCAGACGCCCGATCGGCCGGGCGGCCGTCGCGGCCGGCATCGTGCCGCCGCTCAGGGCCGTGTCGCGAACGCTGGAGTGAAACCGCGCTCACGCGCGAGCAGCCGACGCTTGCGCTCGATGCCCCAGCGGTAACCCGTCAGCGCGCCGTCGGCAGCGATTACGCGGTGACAGGGCACGGCGACCGCGAGGCGGTTGGCGGCACAGGCGGCGGCCACGGCACGCGCCGCACCGGGGCAGCCGAGGCGGGCCGCAAGGGCACCGTAGGCGAGGGTTGCACCGGGCGCAGTATCCGCCAGAGCGCTCCACACGCGGCGCTGAAATGCGGTTCCCGCGAGCGCGAGCGGCAGGCCCTGGCCGTCGCCCTGGCCGTCGACGAGCGCGCGGACCTGTTCCAGAAACAGCGTAGCCCCGGCGGGCGTCAGCCGGAGTTCGACACCGGGGAAATCCTGGCGCCCGGACGCGAGCAGGGGACCGCGTGTATCGCCGAGCGCGATCGCGCAGATCGCCTCGGGACTCGTGACCAGCAGTAGTTCTCCCAGCGAACAGTCGGCGAAGGCGTAGTGCAGCACGGGGCCCCAGACCGGTTGGACGGATGCGGATCGGTTCATCGGCTATCCAACCTCCTCGTCAGAATCGTCAGCCATGGCCCAAGGACACTGGATTCCTGCCTGGGCGGGAATGACGGGGGGAGCACACTGGATGCCCGCCTTCGCGGGCATGACGAACACTTCGATTGCCCCTCGCTCAGCCGCCAGCGTAGCGCACTCGCGGTGAAGGGGATGACGCTCGCCGATTCGCCGCCCTTGGCGGGTTGAACCCGCACGCGCGGCGTTGTCGAGCCGGCTACACTGTACCCCCAGCCTGAAAACGAGTTCTGCCCTACAATCCGGGGCGGGAGATATCCGATACCGACAGTGGCGCCGTCCATTGCGAGTGGGTTTGTTGCACCGCGGCAGGCCTCCTCCGCCGAGAGGTGACCGCGCGTCAGAACCGGGAGCGAGCGAATATGTGGTCCGAGTTGCGGGCATTGAAGGAAGACGTGGACGTCGGCACGCCACCGCGCGACGGCGAGGCGGTGACGCTCACCATCGATGGGGTGGAGATCACAGTGCCTGTGGGCAGCTCCGTGATGCTTGCGGCCGCCGAGGCGGGACGCGCCGTACCGAAGTTGTGTGCCACCGACACGCTGGAACCCTTCGGTAGCTGCCGCGTGTGCCTCGTGGAAATCGAGGGCCGCCGCGGCTTCCCGGCAAGCTGCACCACGCCCGTCGAGGCGGGCATGGTGGTCCGCACGGAGAGCGATGGCATCGAACGCCTGCGCCGTGGCGTGGTTGAGCTCTATCTGACGGACTTCCCCGCCGATGAACTGCCGGGCGGCTGGAGCGAGTTCCACCAGACGGTCGAGCGCGTGGGGCTGACGACGCACCGCTATGGCTCGAAGGGCGAGACCCACTTCGACCTCGCCGTGGATGAGTCCAACCCCTATTTCCTCTTCGACCCGGCGAAATGCATCGTCTGCAGCCGCTGTGTCCGTGCCTGCGAGGAGGTCCAGGGCACCTTCGCGCTCACCATCCAGGGGCGCGGCTTCGAATCCAAGGTTTCGGCCGGTCAGGACGAACCCTTCATGGCGTCCGAATGCGTCAGTTGTGGTGCCTGCGTGCAGAGTTGCCCCACTCAGGCGCTCATCGAGAAGAGTCTTTTCGAAGGAGGATACGTCCGTGCCGATACCGCTGAAGCCTGAATCCAGCACCGTCACCACCTGTGCCTACTGCGGCGTGGGCTGCGGCTTCAAGGCCGAGACCCGCGGCGGGCGCATCGTCCGCATGACCCCCTGGAAGGAAGGCAAGGCCAACCACGGCCACGCCTGCATCAAGGGGCGTTTCGCCTTCGATTACTACGACCACCCGGATCGGGTGCGCACGCCCCTGGTTCGCGACAGCATCGATGAACCCTTCCGCGAGGCAAGCTGGGAAGAGGCCATCGAGCGCGCCGCCAACGGCTTCCGTCGAGTGCAGGAGAAGTACGGCCGGCGCTCCATCGGTGCCGTGTCCAGCTCCCGCTGCACCAACGAGGAAATCTTCCTGGTGCAGAAACTGGCGCGCGCCGTCTTCGGCAACAACAACATCGACAACTGCGCGCGCATCTGCCATTCGCCCACCCAATTCGGCATGTCGGCCACGGTGGGCTGGGGGGCGGCCAGTCAGCACTTCGATTCCATCCTCGAGGCGGATGTCATCATGGTCGTGGGGGTGAACCCCACCGAAGGGCACCCGGTGTTCGGTTCGCTGCTCAAGCGCCGTGTGCGCCAGGGCGCGAAGCTCATCGTCATCGACCCGCGTCGCACCGAGACCGTCCGCTCTCCGCATGTCGAGGCGACGGAGCACCTCTCGCTGCGTCCGGGCACCAACGTGCTGGTGCTCGACAGCATCGGGCATGTCATCGTGAAGGAGCGCCTTTACAACGAGGCCTTCATCCGCGAGCGCTGCGAATGGAGCGAGTTCGAGCACTGGATGGCCCTGGTCGGTTCCGACCGCTACAGCCCGGAGGTGGCGGGCCCCGAGGCCGGCATCGACCCGGAGCAGATCCGCCGCGCCGCGCGCATCTACGCAACCGGCGGCAACAGCGCCATCTACTACGGGCTCGGCGTCACTGAGCACTCGCAGGGCTCGACCGGCGTGATGTGCATGGGCAACCTGGCCCTCGCCTGCGGCATGTTCGGGCGCGAGGGCGTCGGCGTGAACCCGCTGCGCGGCCAGGGCAACGTCCAGGGTGGTAGCTGCCTCGGCAGTTGGCCGCACGTCTTCAGTGGCTACCGCTTCGTGACCGACGACGCGACGCGGCAGTCCTTCGAGGCGGACTGGGGCGTGGCCCTCGATGCCGAGCCCGGCCTGCGCCTGCCCAACATGTTCGATGCCGCCCTGACCGGGCACTTCATGGGCATGTACATCATGGGTGAGGATCCGGTGCAGAGCGATCCGAACCAGAACCACATCATGGCGGCGATGCGGCGCATGGAGTGTGTGGTGCTTCAGGACATCTTCCTGAACGAAACCTCCAAGTTCGCGCATGTCGTCCTGCCCGGTAGTTCCTCACTGGAAAAGGACGGCAGTTTCACCAACGCCGAGCGCCGCGTCTCGCGGGTGCGCAAGGTGGTTGAACCACTGGCCGGCTATCAGGACTGGGAAGTCGTGGTGAAACTCATGAACGCCATGGGCTACCCCACCCAGTACGCACACGCGGGCGAGGTGCTGCTCGAGATCGCCCGGCTGTCGCCGGCCTACCGCGGGCTGTCGTTCGAGTTGCTGGACGAGGTGGGCTCAGCCCAGTGGCCGGTCGACGAGGCCGCGCCGCGGGGCACGGAAGTCCTGCATCGCGAACGTTTCCCGCGTGCCAACGGCCGCGGTACGTTCATGCTCACTGAATTCGTGCCGACCCAGGAGCGCACGAACGACCGCTACCCCCTGCTGCTCACCACCGGCCGCATCCTGTCGCAGTACAACGTCGGCACCCAGACGCGCCGTACTGCCAACTCCCGCTGGCATCCCGAGGATGTCCTCGAGATCTCGGCCGAGGACGCCGCCGTGCGCGGCATTCGCAACGGCGATGCGGTGAACGTGTCCAGCCGTTATGGCAACACGCGGCTGCGTGCGCGCATCTCGCAGCGGGTCAACGCCGGTGTGGTGTACACCACGTTCCATCACGCGGATTCCCGGGTGAACGCGCTCACCTCGGATCAATCCGACTGGGCCACCAATTGCCCGGAATACAAGGTGACGGCCGTTGAGGTCGTCCTCGCGGGTGTCGCGCACGAGGCCGCCGTTGAACACCCGGCCAGCGCGGAGGCATCGGCATGAGCGCCGCTGCCACCTCTTCCCAGGACACGGCCCCAGCGGGAAGCGTGCTCGACATCGAGCGCATTCTGGTCATGGCGGGTGACATCGGCGATTTCTTCGCCCCCTATCCACCCGAGCGCGCCGCCGAGGGGGTGCGCAATCACCTGCGCAGCTACTGGGACCCACGCATGCGGGAGGCGCTGCTGGCTGCCATCGAAGCCGGGGTTGCCGAACTTCCCCCGCACGTGCTGGAAGGCGCCCGGCGGCTGGTGGACGACATCCCCGACGCACCGAGCTACTACGGCCCGCCCAAGGCCTGAGGGCCGTGCGCTGCGTTCCTGGCAGCGGCGATTGCACGAATACCGTCCTGCCCTGACCTTCGAGAGGGCAGGAGGGTGTTGGCTGTCATACGGGTGTCACAGTCCTGATGTATGGTCTCGAGGGTCGCTGCTGACAGGCAGCGCGGGTTCTCCGACCCAACCCTCTACCAGCAGCCGGATCGGTGCCGAGGCTTGTTGAACTCGTCGGCATCGGCGGGCGGCTGAAGGCCTCCCGAACCATGCCGCGTCTGCCCTACGCCACCGCTCGCGCTGTCCGCGGGGTCTTTTTGGGCCTCCTCGCGGCACTGTTTCCGCTGGTGGCGTCGGCCGACCTGCGCCTTGCCCCGGAGCTTGCGGCCAGCGCCGCCGCTGGTCGCTTCCCGCTCGCGGCCATCGTCGACTTCGAGCCGAGCGACCTCCCCGCCCTGCGCGGTCAGCTTGCTCCGGCGTTGCGGGACGATGCCCCTGGGCGCGAACGACTCGTTCAACTGCGCGAGCGCGTACGCCAGGCGCGCGAGGGGTTTCGGGGTCGGCTGCTCACCCGCACCGGCTCGCGTGCACGCGTGAGGCGCTCCTTCGACCACATCCCGCAGGCATTGGTCGAGATCGAGGATGCCGCCGCCCTGGACGCGCTGCTCGCCGATCCGGCGGTGCGGGCCGTCATGCCCGACCATCGTCTGGAGGCGGACGACCTCGAGGCCCTGCCGCTCATCGGCCAGCCGACGGTTGTGAACTCCGGCGTGCGGGGGGACGGGGTCACCATCGCCGTGATCGACACCGGCGTGTTCCACACCCACGCCGATTTCGGTGCCTGCACCGCGCCCGGCGTGCCCGCAACCTGTCGGGTGGCGGCGAGCATCGACATCGCCACCAACGATGGTCAGCAGGACAACCCCGCCAATCCGCATGGCACGAACGTATCGGCCATCGTCGCCAACACGGCCCCCGGCGCCGATCTCGTGGTGCTCGACGTGTTCGAGGCGACCGGGGCCAGTTCCAGCACCATCATCGCCGCCTACGACTGGGTGATCGCCAACCGCGCCACCTTCGGCATCCGCGCCGTGAACCTGAGTTTGAGCGTGCCCGGGATCTACAGCGCGAGCGACTGCGGCTCCCGCTTCACCGGCTTCGCGGCCAATGGCAGCAGTCTGCCGAACCAGTCCAACCCCTTCCGCCTGTCCATCGATAGCGCGGCCGCTCTCGGCATCGCCACGGTGAGTTCCGCCGGTAACGACGGCATCAAGAATGGTCTGCCCATGCCGGCCTGCAGCGCCAACGCGATCTCGGTGGGCGCGGTCTACGACTCGGCCCAGGGCAGCCGGAGCTGGGCCGCCGGCTGCACCGACAGCGTCACCGCGGCCGACCTCGTCGGTTGCTTCTCCAACTCGGCCGCCATCCTCGAACTGCTGGCCCCCGGTATCACCATCACGGGAGGCGGCTTCAGCTACTCCGGCACCTCGCAGGCCGCACCGCATGTGGCTGGTGCGTGGGCACTGGTCGCTTCCGCCTTTCCGGCCGAGGGCATCACCCAGTTGCGCACCCGACTGTTGAACGGCGGCCGTCCGATACTCGACACCCTGGCCGGCATCACCAAACCACGCCTCGACCTCGAGGGGGTGTTTCCACCCCCGGCCAACGACGACTTCGCGGCAGCCCTTACCCTTGCCGGCACTCAGGCCACAGTGAATACCAGCAATCGCTTTGCCTCCCGCGAGGCCGGCGAGCCCCTGCACGCCGGCGCGAACGGTGGTCTCTCACTCTGGTGGCGCTGGACCGCCCCGGGCGACGGCCGCGCCACGGTGGACCTCGCGGGCTCGGGCTTCGACACCCTGCTCGGCGTCTACACGGGCAGTGCTGTCGCCAGTCTCACGACCATCGCCAGCAACGATGATGTGGCCGCCGGCAACACGACCAGTCGCGCCACCTTCACGGTGACCAGCGGCACCACCTACCGGATCGCGGTGGACGGCAAGGCCGGTGCCTGGGGTGCGCTAAGTCTCGCCCTGAACTGGCTGGCGGCCTCGGCCGACCTCGAGGCGCAACTCACCGCAAGCCCTGACCCCGTCCTCGTCGGCGGTGCAGTCGAGTATCGCATCGGCGTACAGAACAACGGCCCGGACAGCGCCCGCAGCGTCAGCGCCGTACTCGCCCTGCCTGCCGGTGTGAATGCCGGCCCACCGCCTTCGGGCTGCACTGTCGGCACGGGCACGGTCACCTGCACCCGGGATCCGCTCTTGAGCGGAGGGCTGGCCGAATGGGCCATACCGGTGACGGTGACCGCCGCGGGCAGCCCGAGCGCCACCCTCACCGTCTCCTCGGCCACCAGTGATCCGGTCACCACCAACAATTCGCTGAGCCGGACTGTCCTGGCCATCCTGCCTGCGGATCTCACCGTGAGCGCCACGTCGTCCGCGGGCACCGTACCTCAGGGTGGCAACGCGAACTTCACGGTGACGGTCACGAATCAGGGGCCAGGTGGTGCGGGTGCGGCGCAGTTGCAGCTCGTGGTGAGCGGCCTGGGCCCCGTCGGCACCTGGCCAGCGGGTTGCTTGGCCACGGCCGAAGGCGCGCTCTGTGCCTTGGGCACCCTCGCCCCTGGCGCCTCCGTGACCCTGCCCCTGAGCTTCGCCACCACCACGCCGGGCATCGGCCGGGTCGCCGCCATGGTGAGCGCCGCAACCCCCGATCCCTTGGCGACCAACAACAGTGCCGAGGCCACGACGACCGTGCTGGCGCTCGCGGATCTGCGCCTCGAGGTCGGGCTCGTGTCGCCGTCGGGCGCAGTCGTGGTCGGCGATCGACTGCTCCTGAACCTCGGTGTCACCAACCTCGGCCCAGCGACCGCAGGGGCGGCACGGCTGAGCCTCGTGCTGCCAACGGGCTTCACGCTGGTCGCCGGCCCAGCCGGCTGCGCCAGTACGCCGACGCCGGGCTGTGATCTCGGTGACCTCACCCTGGGTGCCACGGTGACGCGCGTACTCGAGCTCGCCACCCAGGGTGCCCCGGCGGGCACCTACGACCTCAGCTTCGAGGCCACGAGCAACACCCTCGACCCGCCCCCACCGGCCACCGCCAGCCTGCGGGTGACCCTCGCGCCAGCCGCGACCCAGCCACAACCGATACCGCTCGCGCCCGCACTCGGGCTCATCGCCCTCGCCACCGCGCTGCTGGCGCGCGCGACCTGGCAGCTCGCTGGTGATCGTCGGCCCTGAGGCCGATCAGCCATGCGCGCGGGCGACCGCGCAGGGACGCGCCTCTGCTCGCCCAGCCACGACTCAACTATTCGCGCCCACCCAACCCGGCTCGTTCTCGGCTGCGCGCCCTAAGACGGACCGCAACGTCTCAGCCACTCCCAGTGCGCTGCCCTGAACGAAGCCGATGCCGAGTTCACGCAGCAGAGCGTGCTGGGCGGCCCGTTCCACTCGCGGCGCGAAGGTGGTGAGTCCAAGGAGCGCGGCCGCCTCACAGGCAGTCTTCACCGCCAGACGGGCCAGGGAGTCTTCCGGCAAAGCCGTCACGAGCGCCGCATCGAGGCGGATGCCGTCGAGAGGAAGCGCACGCAACCGTGCAAGGGTTATCTGGCTCAGATCGAAGTCGGTGCAGATGATGCGCAGGCCCAGACCGCGGAGTTCACCGAGCCACTCCGCGAGGGCCACATCATCGGCCTGCGCCAGCACGGAGACCGGGACGCCCAGTTCGATGCGGCCGCGGAGTGTGGGATCGAGCCCGCCTGCCCAGGCACGGATCCAGTCACGAAAACTGGCATGAGCGAGGCTCGATGCAGACAGCACGACCTGCACCCTGAGGCCACTCGCGCGCGCCCTGGCTTCCATGAGGTGCTCCACTGCGCGCGCAAGAAGCAGGCGATCCAGGCTGCTCGGCAGGCCGGAACCCAGTGCAGGCGGGAACTCCGCGGGCCCCAGCAGCCGGTCATCCTCGTCGCGGATCCGTAGGTAGAGCTCAACGACCGACTCCGGATCCGCAATCCCGGGTTCGGCAGGGAACACCCGCTCGGCCAGCAGCAGAAAACGCCCCTCCGCCAGGGCCCGCTCGATGCGCGGCGCGAAACGCTGTTCCACGGCCACCCCAGTGGCAACACCTGACACCCCTTCCGGCCACACGCGATAACCGTTGCGGCCTGCCGCCTTGGCCGCGTAACAGGCGCTGTCTGCCGCGCGCAGCAGGGCCCGCTGATCACCCCAGCGGGTATCGATGGGTACGAGACCGATGCTCACACCCACAGTGACTGGATCCGGCCCGTGCGCCAGCGTGAAGCCAGCCACCCGCGCGCAGAGCTCACTCGCGATCTCCGCCGCGCGCTCGATGGCGCAATCCTCGAGCAGCAGAGCGAACTCGTCACCGCCAAGCCGGGCAAAGAGATCGCTGCCGCGCAATCCACCAGCGAGCAGGCTCGCCAACTGCTGCAACAGCCGATCACCGACGTCATGACCAAAGCGGTCGTTCACCTGCTTGAACTCATCGAGATCGAGGTACAGCAGGCTGTGCACCTCGCCCTTCTCGCGCGCACGCCTGAGCAGCTCGACCAGCCGCTCACCGAAGGCGCTGCGATTGACGAGCCCCGTCAGGGAATCATGGGTGGCTCTATGCCGCAGGTCTCGCGTCTCAGCTCGCTCTGGAGTCACGTCGTGCAAGACAATGACCATGCCGAAATATTCGCCCGCCGCGTCGACGATGGGTGCAAAACTGCCATCCACATCGATCTCGGTATCGTTCCCCAGCAGCAATAGCGTGTCTTCGGGCAGATTGAATGTGATCCCTTCGCGCAGCCCTTCTGCTATCGCTGGTGCCAATGACTGACGGGATTCTCCCACCACCAGCCGTATGAGCGAGAATACGTCGCAACCCTGTGCTGCCTCCTCCCGGCAGCCGAGCATCGCTGCTGCCTCGTGATTGAGCCAGGAAATACGGCCCTGCGCGGAGGTTGTGACGACGGCATCGCCGATGGATTCCAGCGTGACCCGCATGAACTCGTGTTGCTCGGCAAGACGCGCGGCCATCTCGCGCAGGGGCGTCACATCCCAGTTCGCACCCACCATGCTCGTGGGCCGTCCGTAGGCATCCCGACGCACGACGCCCGTACCTCGCAGATACCGCACCTCGTTATCTGCACGCACGATGCGAAACTCGGTGGAATATGGCGCATCTCCGCGCAAGGCGGCCTCCACGGCGGCCAGCGTACGCGCGCGATCCTCTGGATGCAGTCGGGTCTCCCAGTCGTCGTAGTGGACGAGCCCTTCCTTGCCCGAGCCAAAGAGTGCGTGGTTCACCTCGTTCCACTCGAGCTCACCGCTGCGGATGTCCCAGTTCCAGATGCCGATACCGCCACTCTCGGTGGCAATGCGCAGACGCTCGCGCGCCTCGCGCAGCGACTCGCGCTCGAGGACCCGATCAGTGACATCCTGCAAGGCACCGATGAGCAACCGCCGCTCGCCGTCAAAACTCTCCGGCGCACCATTGACACGCAACCAGGTCGCGGCACCCGCGCGTGGCAACAGTTGTGCCTCGAAATCCCAGGAAACACCGGAGCGCACGGCATCGGCAATCGCAGTGCGCAGCCCGGCGCGGGATTCAGCCGTGAACAGGGCCAGCGCCTGGCCCAGCGTGAGGCCATCCTCGGCGGTCACACCCAGCAGCCGCTGAGCCTCAGCGGACAGGCGCAGTTCACCGGTGCGCATGTCGCACGCCCAGCCCCCGACACGGGCCAGACGCCCGGTGCGCTCCAGGAAGCGCTCGTTGGTACGCAGCCGCTGTGCCTGCAGCCAGGACTCGGTGATGTCTGCATGCGACCCCACCATCCATTCCGCCTGACCATCGCCAGTGCGGCTGGCCACCAGCCCGGAATCAAGGACCCTGACCCAGTGACCATCCCGATGGCGCATGCGAAATTGCGCCTCGTAGCGCGCGCTCCGACCCTCGCAACAGGCCCGCAACGCGACCTCCGCAGCCGGGAGATCCTCCGGGTGCACCCGCGAGGACCAGGTCTCAAGACCGAGCGGCAGCAGCTCAGCGAGCGAATGCCCAAGGAGGGCCGCATAGCGCTCGTTGATCCGCACCTCGCCCGTTTGCACGTTCCAGGCCCAGGTGCCGAGCTCGGCGCTCTCGATGATCTTCAACAACGTGAAGACATCGCTTGCCGGGCCACCGGCGGAGAAGCGGTCAGGAGACGATCGGGAAGGGTCCGCCGGACGGTCCATCGGATACCTCATCGGGCGGCAGGCAGGCAGCTTGGGTAGTCAAGCTCCGGCCAGCCCGAAGCAAAATGTTAGCCAGCCGATTGGTGACTGACAATCTCGATGCGGGCAGCCGTCACGGATGATGCGCGATGCCGCACTGCGGGAGGGGGTGGCGGGGCGGAAGTCGGCGACCTGGCCGCCGCGCAGTGATTTGACCATCCGGTGTCAGCGCGAAGGAAAGATCGCGTGTCGCAAGCTTGCGACCTCTGGTCAGAGGCACCCAATCCTCACGATACTCGGATGCATGAACGCAGACTCAGACATGCATACGGAAGGTCGACCGGCTGACCACATGGCCACCACGAGGCGCGACCCGACCGATCCGGGCAGTTACCCACGTCGGGTGCTGCTGCTGGTAACGGGCCTGTCCCCGCAGATCGTCACCGAAACGATCTACGCCCTCACCCAGCGCGCGCGGGGGCGCTTCGTGCCGACGGAGGTCCGTGTGCTCACGACACGGGAAGGCCGTGATAGCGCCCGTCTTACGCTGCTGTCCGATGACCTGGGCTGGTTCCACCGCCTGCGCCGCGACTACCAGCTTCCCGAGATCCAGTTCACGCCCACCGACATCGAGGTCGTGGGTGGCGATCTGGACGACATCCGCACCGAGCAAGACAACGAACGCGCCGCCGACGCGATCACCCGCGTCGTGCGCGAGTTCACCCGCGATCCGGATCTGGCGTTGCATGTCTCCATGGCTGGCGGCCGCAAGACCATGGGCTTCTATGCCGGTTACGCGCTCAGCATCTTCGGCCGCCCCCAGGATCGCCTGTCGCATGTACTGGTCTCGTCGCCTTTTGAAGGGTTGGCCGGCTTCTTCTACCCCACCCGCGACAGCATGGTGATCTATACCCGTGGTGATCGCGCGCGACCGGTGGATGCCCGCGAGGCCGAGGTCACACTGGCGGAGATCCCGTTCGTGAGTCTGCGTCATGGCCTGCCCTCGGCGCTCCTGGTCGGAGATGCGAGCTTCATGGACACCGTTCTGGTGGCGCGCGAGGCGCTCGGGCCGCCACGGTTGGTTATTGACCTTCGGCATAGCCGGGTGCGGGCAGGGGAGCGTACTTTCAAGATTCCGCGCGGTGAGCTCGCATTGCTCGCGGTGTTCGCCCGCCGCGCTCTGGCGGATGCACCTCCTTTGGCCGCGCCGACTGCCGGTGCACCTGACCCCGATTGGGCGCGCGCCTACCTCGCTGAACTACGCTCGGGAGGCGACGACATGACCGATCTGGACCAGACCGAGCGCACGCTCCGCAAGGGTATGGACGGCGACTACTTCTCGCAGAAGCTGAGCAAGCTTCGCAGTTCGTTGAAACGGGGACTGGGACCAGCAAGCGCCGGGCCTTACCTCATCGACGACGGCGGCACGCGCCCACGGCGCTATCGGCTCGCGCTGGCCCCGGAGTCCATCGCCTTCGAATCGTTGGCCGACATGGAGAAATCAGCGTGAGACTGACTGACATGGACCCATCCCCGTCGCATCCCAGCGGCGGGCGGCGCCCGAATCGCAAAGGCAAGCCGGGGCCTCGTTCCGAGCCGCTGCAACTCGTCACCTTTCTTGGCAAAGGGCACGAAAAGGACCAGTCCCGCTACCGGACTGTGAACTACCAATTCAACAACGGTAGCCTTGAGACCACACCCTTCTTCGGCCTTGCCCTCGCACGCCACCTGAACCCCGACACCCTCATCATCCTCGGGACCGCCGGCAGCATGTGGGATGTGCTGATCGAGCATCTCGCTGCCGCAGACGACCCAGAAGATGTGCGACTGGAGCTGATCGACGCGGTGGAGTCCGCCGACATCAGCCAGTCGCTGCTCGACCGGGTCGCGCCACTTGCCGAGCGGGCGCTCGGGTGCACGCTGCGCCTGCGCTTGATCCCCTACGCGCGCGAGGATTCCGAGCAGATCGCCGTTCTGCAGGACCTCGCCGAGGTGCTGAAACGTGGGCGGGTGAGCTTCGACCTGACGCACGCCTTCCGTCATCTCGGCATGCTGGGTCTCGTATCGGCCTTCTTCCTGGAGCGCACCGGGAAGCTCAAGGTGGACGGCCTGTACTACGGGGCACTCGACATGACGCGGGACGGAATCACACCTGTCTTGAGGCTCGACGGGCTGATCTTCATTCAGCGTTGGGTGGCCGCGATGGACCACTTCGACGCCACCGGCGACTACGGCGCGTTCGCGCCCCTTCTGGAACAGGATGGTGTTCCCACGGACATCGCTGCTTGTCTCGAAGCCGCTGCCTTTCATGAACGCACCTTCAATCTGCGAGACGCGAAGCGCAAGCTGCAAACCTTTCTACCGTGCCTCAACGCACCGCTGCCCGGTGCCTCCGGGCTCTTCCAAAAGCGGCTATCGGATCGGCTGCACTGGGCGCGTGAAGCCGCGCTGCAAGACAACCAACGGACCCTCGCCTACACCTACCTGGCACGGCGCGACTACGTGCGTACCGCCGTGCTCGCCTGGGAAGCCATCATCACGCGGGAGTGTGCAGAGCACGGCCTGGATGAGAATGACTTCGAGGAGAACGGCCATCGGGACCGAGCCGAGAAACTACTGAAGGACCGTCTGCGGGCTGAGGGTGAGCGCTGGTCCGACTCACCGCACCGCCGACTGAAGGATCTGCGCAACGCACTCGCCCACGGCAACCCGCCGAGGGTCACCGAGCTGTGCGGGGTGCTGTCCGATCCGGAACGGCTGCACAAGACACTGGAGGCGGATATCAAACGAGCCCTGGACTAGCTGCAAGCTTGCCGCGTGCCCACTGCGGAGCTTGTCGCCGCATCATCGGTCACGCTCGCGGATGGCCCGCCGGGGTGGTGGTGGGGCGTGTGGGATTTTCTCGGCCTTGGATCGATGGAATTCACAGCATGGCACAGGCAGGTGACCTAACCCGATGCACAACGCCCACCCCCACTCTCGCCATCCGTGCAGCAGTCGAGGTGCCGTGATGAACATGGCCAGACTGCCGGAGGGCTTGCGCGGCCAGTTCTGGGACACGGACTTCGATCAGCTCGATCCGACGCTCCATGCACGGTTCGTCGCCGAGCGGCTGATGGCGATGACGACCCCCGAAGCCTTGCGTTGGCTGCTCGCGAACTACACGGCGGCAGAGCTGCTCGTGGTGTGCAACACCAGCCGGCGCCTCACATCGCGCGACCGGAATTTCTGGAGGCTGTATCTCGATGCATCCTGAGGTCCTCACACCCGAAGCGGCGCAACTGGCACCGCGGCTCTGCGCCGCGCTGGCGGCACTGCCGTTCACGCTCGCGGGGGGAACTGGTCTTGCGCTGCAACTCGGTCACCGGATCTCCGTGGACTTCGACTGGTTCTGCGCGCCGGAAGCGTTCCCCCGCGACCTCGGACCAAGGCTGTACGAACTCGATCCCTCCCTGCAAACACTGCAGGACAAAGTGGGCACCTTCGAGTGCCTGATTGGCGGCGTCAAGTGCTCATTTTTCGGCTTCAGCCCGCAATTCGGATCGGCGACGGATGTCCTGCACGGCCTGCCGCTGGCACCCGTCGCCGACATCGCGGCCATGAAGCTGATCGCGGTCAGTCAGCGCGGTGCACGCAAGGACTTCTATGACCTCCACGAAGTTCTGCGGCACATGGAGTTCCGCCCGATCACACAGCGCCTGGCCGAGATGTATTCACGGCCAAGCCCCAATCCCATGCATCTGGCAAAGTCGCTCGTCTATTTCGATGACGCCGAGGCCGAGCCCGAGCCACGTCTGCTGAGCGGTGTGCAGTGGGTGACGGTACGGCGCTACTTCGAGGCACATGTGCACGAGTTCACCAACCTGCTGACGGAGGCTGTGGGCGAGCCGCTCGCATGAAGCCCGCACCCTCCGGGAAACGTGTGCCACACCTGAGTCCACGCGGTCGTCCATCGCTCCCACAACCTTGCGGACCAGGCAGGAGTCGCACTCTGCCGGTAGCATTCTTCGAAGGAGATCCGCTCAATGACCTATCGACAACACCACTTCACACTGCGCTTCCTGACCCCCGCCTTCCTCGGTGACGCTGAGCAGAGCGGGCGCTGGCGCACACCGCCGATCAAGGCGCAGCTCCGGCAGTGGTGGCGGGTAGCTTACGCGGCAGACAAAAGCTTCAACGTCGACGTGGAGGGGATGCGGCGTGAAGAAGGATTGTTGTTTGGCAATGCGTGGCTTTCGCACCGCGAAGGCAATCGGGAGGTGACCGATCACCGCAAGGGCTTGGTTAGACTCCGGCTGTCGCGGTGGGATGCCGGGGCGCTCAAGAGTTGGAAAGATCT
>DBNU01000102.1:4909-10739 GCA_002299125.1 Proteobacteria bacterium UBA664 | reverse complement strand
CCGACCCTGCCGAACGTCATCCTGTCTGCGGCCTGGCCGAGCGCCCCCCGAGCGGACGTTCCCATCGTCTGGAGCCCCCTCACAGCAGCGTGCCTTCGTGACTTCTACCCTCTCCTGTCTGTTTTTCCTCTCGACGGGGCTGCCGGTGAACGCGACGGTGGCAATGGAGCCTCCAATGAAGCGGGTCGTGCCGGCTGCCGAGTGGCCGAGCAGAGCCGCGGTGACGCGCCGCGGTGCCGAGCCTGCTGAGTGTTCGCGGCTCGCCGGCGAGGAAGTCGGCGAATCGGCCGCGGCAGCCGCCGCCGCGGCGGCAACCGGTGGCAGGGTGGTCGCAGTGCGCCGCAGCGGAGCGACCTACGAGGTCACCGTCCTGCTCGATGACGGACAGGTGCGGGTGCTGCGGATCGATGCGGTGAGCGGTCAGGTGGTGGGTGGCTGAGGCCGGGACGCGGTCGTGCGGGTGCTCATCGTCGAAGACGAGCCCACGCTGCGTCAGGCACTTGCGCGCAGTCTGCGCGCGCTTGGTCACGTGGTGGACGAGGCCGCCGATGGCCTCGAGGGCAGCTACATGGGCGAGGAGTTTCCGGTCGAGGTGGCCGTCGTGGATCTCGGTCTGCCGCGTGGCGATGGCATGGAACTCATCCGCCATTGGCGTGCCCGCGGTCGGCATTTCCCCGTGCTGGTGCTGACGGCCCGCGATCGCTGGGAGCAGAAGGTCCTGGCCCTCGAGGCCGGGGCCGATGACTACCTCACCAAACCGGCACAGATCGAGGAACTGGTGGCGCGACTGCGCGCGCTCGTCAGGCGCAGTCATGGTTGGTCGAGCGATGTTCTCAGTCTGGGTGACTGGCGGCTCGACACCGCTGCACAGCGGCTGACGGTCGAGGGTCGACCGGTGGAACTCACCGCCTACGAGTACCGCCTGCTCGAGGTGCTGATGCGCGAGGCCGGTTGCGTGCTCGGCAAGACCCGTCTGACCGAGCGCCTCTATCCCGATGAGGACGAGCGCGACAGCAACGTGCTGGAAGTGCTGGTCGCCCGCCTGCGCCGCAAGCTCGCCACGGCGGACGGCCGGCAGCCCATCCGCACGCTCCGCGGTCGGGGCTATCTCTTCGATGCCGGGCGGGGGGGCGACGGCTGATGTGGTCACCCCGGGCGGCCAGACCTGCGGGCGTCGCCGCGGACGCGGTTCCGGTGGAACGGCGAGGCCCCGGAATGCAATCCCTGCCACCCGACGCCATGAAGACGTGCTGACACCCGCAGTAGCTGCGCCCACCAGCCAGCGCGCGCAGCGGTCGCTGATCTCGCGCCTGTTGTGGGTCACCGCCCTGGCGCTCATCGTCTTTCTCGGCGGGACCGGCTTCGCGCTCGATCAAGGCTTCCGGGCCGCGGTGGCGACCGGCGTGCAAGAGCGTCTGGAGGCCGAGGTGTACCTGCTGCTCGGTGCCGCCCGCATCGAACGCCCCTATGACCCCGGTCTCATGCCGGACAGTCTTGCCGAGCCACGTCTGTCCACCCCCGGCTCCGGACTGCATGCCCAGATCGTCGATGACCGCGGCCGGATCCTCTGGCGCTCGCGGTCATTGCTCGGCGAGTCCCTGCCGGTGGGGCCGGCGCCGGATATCGGCCAATGGCAGCACGACCGAATCGATTTCCAGGATCTTCGAGGTGCCTTTCGCGCCCGTCTGACGGTGGGCATCGAGGCCATGGCACCGGGGCGAGCCCTCACCTTCTCGGTGGTCGAGGATCGCCAGTTCTTCGAGCGTCAGGTACAGGGCTTCCGGCAGCGCCTGTGGGGCTGGCTGGTCGGTACGGGGACGGTGCTCGTACTCGTGCAGTTGCTGCTCATGCGCTGGGGGCTGGCACCGCTGCGGCGGCTGGCCGGGGAACTCGCCCGTATCGAGGCGGGCGCTGCCGATCGGCTTTCGGCGGATTATCCGCGTGAGCTGCAAGGCGTGACGGCCAATCTGAACACCTTGCTGGACGCCTCGCACGCGCAACTGCGGCGTTATCGCAATGCGCTGGGAGACCTCGCGCACAGCCTGAAGACGCCGCTTGCCGTATTGCGAGCGACGGTGGACGCGCCCCCAGCCCAGCCCGAGCTGCTGCAGACCGTGCGCGAGCAGTCCGAGCGACTGCGGTCGAGCATGGACTACCAATTGAAGCGTGCTGCTGCTTCTGGTCGCCGCACGCTGCTGGCCCCGGTGCGTGTGGCACCCGTGCTGGCACGCCTGTGCGCCTCACTGGAGAAGGTCTACGCGGATCGCGGGCTCTGTATCGAGAGCCATTGCCCGGATGAGGCGGGTTTCCCGGGGGACGAGGGTGATCTGTTCGAACTCCTGGGTAACCTGCTCGACAACGCCTGCAAGTGGGGGCGTTCGCGCGTGCGAGTAACCATCACGGAAGTCGTGCCGACCGCAGGGCCCGGGCCCCGCTTGCTGATCGTGGTGGAGGATGACGGGCCTGGACTACCTCCGGACAGCCTCGAACAGTTGCTGCAACGAGGCGTGCGGGCCGATCTCCGGCAACCGGGACATGGCATCGGGCTGGCCGTGGTGGCGGCCCTCGTGGAGGCCGCGGGTGGCCGGATCGACGGGGGAGACAGCGTCCTCGGGGGGGCGCGCATTGCGGTCAGTCTCTAGGCGTCGCCACCATTCCCTGACGCCGTCAGGCGGGCACTCAGTCGCCGCCGGTGGCGTTCGTTGCGCTCTGGTAGTGCGCGCGTGCGCGTTCGATGTTCTCGCCGGAAGTCCTGATGAAGCGCTCCCGCGCGGTACGCGTGGTGAAACAGAAAGTCTCGCCGTTGTGCGGGTCGAGCCAGGTGACAGTGCAGTCGGTCAGAATGCGGTGGCCGTAGACCCAACCGAGCGCGCATTGCCCGTCGAGAGCGATGCGCCGCTTGGGCACGCCTTCCGACTGGACGGGCAGTGCAGAGATGAGCAGCAGGGCAACCGTTGTGAGCGAACGCCCAGGCATCCCGATCGGTTTCCAGGCCATCGCCAGACGGACTCCTGAGGTTAACGAGGCAATGCAGCGCGGGAGAGCCTGCCGGCTGTCGCGGCATTATCGCCTGTTGCTGCGGCTGATGCCGTCTCCCGCAGACAATGGGCAAAACTTCCTGCTCTGGGTGACCGCAACGCGTCTGCGACCGCCCCGTGTTCGCTGAGTTCAGCCGCAGCCCAGCCGGCAGCGGAGTGTGCGCCATCCCCGCCAGGAATGCCGACCAGGATCCCTCCGGCGGATGCGCAGGCCGTTCGATCAATGGCTTCGCGACGGCCGGCCGGCCTTGCAGGGAAGTTCCCCTGAACGTAGGCTCGCTGGCTTTGGTCCGCCCGGCAGGCCCGTCCGGGCGGCGGTAACCGGGGAATCCCTCTGCAAGTGAAGAGCGCATCCTTTGATCTCGACACCCTCCTCGCCTGTGGCCGGGGAGAACTCTTCGGCCCCGGCAACGCCCAGCTCCCGCTGCCACCGATGCTCATGTTCGACCGTATCACCCACATCGACGACGCCGGTGGCCAATACGGCAAGGGACGCATCCAGGCCGAACTCGACATCCACCCCGGGCTCTGGTTCTTCGACTGCCATTTCGCCGGTGACCCGGTGATGCCCGGCTGCCTCGGGCTCGATGCCCTGTGGCAGCTCATCGGCTTCCATCTCGCGTGGACGGGTGGCCTGGGCCGCGGCCGCGCGCTTGGTGCCGCACTCACGGAGTTCAAGGGCGAAGTGACGCCGGCGGCCCGCCTCGTCACCTACCACATCGACATGAAGCGGGTGATCCGGCGCGGGGTCGTGCTGGGGGTGGCGGATGCGGTGCTGGAGGTGGACGGCCGGCCGATCTACCGCGCCACCGACCTGCGCGTCGGGCTCTTCCGTGAGGGGATCGGCAGCGCCCAGGTTGCCTGAGCGCCCGCATGACGGCTGCTGCCGCCCCCCCCGGGGGTGGGCGGTCATGATGGGCCGTGCGCACGTTCCTCAGGCCAGAAACGCCTCGCGTGCGGCTGCCACCGTCGCGTCGAGGTCGGCCTCGGTGTGTGCACCGCTCAGGAAACCGGCCTCGAAGGCCGAGGGCGCCAGATAGACTCCCCGTGCCAGCATGGCGTGGAAGAAGCGCCGGAAGCGCTCGACATCGGCGGTCATGACGTCGGCGAAGCTGCGGATCGGCTTCAGCTCGGTGAAGAAGAAACCGAACATGCCACACACGGCAGTAGTGGCGAGTGCCACCCCGGTAGCGGCTGCGGCTTCGGCCAGGCCCGTGACCAGACGCTGGGTGCGGGCCTCGAGGGTGGCGTGGAAGCCGGGCTCGGCGATGAGGTCCAGCGTGGTGATACCGGCGGCCATGGCCACTGGATTGCCCGACAGCGTGCCGGCCTGATAGACCGGCCCGAGCGGGGCGATGTGCTGCATGATGTCGGCGCGTCCGCCGAAGGCCCCGACGGGCATGCCGCCGCCGATCACCTTGCCGAGGGTGGTGAGGTCCGGGCGGATGCCGAACAACTCCTGGGCACCGCCGGGTGCGACGCGAAAGCCGGTCATGACCTCGTCGAAGATGAGCACAGTGCCGTGGCGCGTGCACAGCTCGCGCAGCGTCTCGAGGAAGCCCGGCTCCGGCAGCACGCAGTTCATGTTGCCTGCCACCGGCTCCACGATCACGGCGGCGAGGCTGTCGCCCCATTCGCGGAAGACCTCCCGCACCCCGTCGCTGTCGTTGTAAATTCCGGTGAGGGTCTCGCGGGCCAGCGCCGCCGGGACGCCCGGTGAGGTGGGAACGCCGAGCGTGAGGGCACCGGAGCCGGCCTTCACCAGCAGGGAATCACTGTGGCCGTGGTAGCAGCCCTCGAACTTGAGGATGCGTTCCCGGCCGGTGAAGCCGCGCGCCAGACGCAGTGCGCTCATGGTGGCCTCGGTGCCCGAACTCACGAAGCGCACCAGTTCCACCGAGGGCAGCAAGCGGCGGATACGCTCGGCCAGTGCGGTCTCGGCCGCCGTGGGGCAGCCGAAGGACAGGCCGCGGGCCGCGGCGGCCTGCACGGCGGCCACCACCTGTGGATGCGCGTGGCCCAGGATCGCCGGCCCCCAGGAGCCGATGTAGTCGATGTAGCGACGACCATCGGCATCCCACAACCAGGCACCCTCGGCGCGTTCCATGAACACCGGCGTGCCGCCGACCCCGCGGAAGGCACGCACGGGCGAGTTCACGCCGCCCGGGATCGACTTCCGGGCCTGTTCGAACAGCAGTTCGGACTGCGACATGGGCTTCCTCGTGGGCTGGCTGATGATCTGGTTGATGAAATGGGCCGCAGGCGCTGGTGCGGGGGGCTGGGACGCCACCGCTCCGCCACGGTGCCGGGCCGCAGGCGCCAATCTACCGCGCCTGCCCGGCCCTTGCCGCGATTGCTGCGCGTCGGCGGTGGTGTCGTGTCACGGCCGAACGGCGGGGGCCATTCACGGTGCCCTGGACTGGTGCGCGGCCAGCACGCGCTGGAAGGCCCGCACGGCGGCCGCCGGATCCGGCTCGCCCCAGACGCCGCTGATGACGGCCAGCCAGTCGGCACCCGCAGCGAGGCAGGCTGCGGCACGTGCTGCCGTGATGCCGCCGATGGCCACGAGTGGAGCGTTGAAGCGCGCCCGCGCGGCGACGATGGGGGCGAGGCCGGCGACCACGGCCGCGGGCTTGCTCGGCGAGGCGTGGACGGCACCGAAGGCGAGGTAGTCGGCACCGGCCGCCAGCGCGGCCTCGGCATGATCGAGGTCGGCGTGACAGGTGGCACCGATGAGGGCCGCAGGCCCGAGGCGCGCCCGCGCCACGGTGATGGCCGTGTCGCTGCGCCCC
>DBNU01000102.1:0-4501 GCA_002299125.1 Proteobacteria bacterium UBA664 | reverse complement strand
CCTGCGTCAGCCGGCGCAGCCGCAGGGCGAGCGGGCGCAGTTGCGGCCCGCTGGGCTTGACCCGCAATTGCAGCATGCCCGGTGCCTCGGCCAGCACGGGCGCGAGTACCGCTTCCACCCAGGCCGCATCGAGGCCTGCGGGCGTGATGAGGAGCAGGCCACCGGCGGCCAGGCGTTTGCGGGTTGTGTCGGTATGTCTGGCGGCGGGTGTCATTTCAGGGCCGGCGCGCCACCGGCACCCCGCTGGCTACTGGGAAGCGCGTCGGCAGCCACTGGCCGCGTCCGACTGCCGTGCCCGCTGCCAGCGCCTCCCAGGTGTAGGCTTGCGCCTCTGCCACCGCCTGCTCGAGCGTCCGGCCGAGTGCCAGCCCAGCGGCCACACTGGAGGCCAGCGTGCAGCCCGACCCGTGATACTCGGCGGTCAGCCGAGGCCAGGCCCAGGCGATGGGCGGGGCTCCGGGCTGGTAGAGGCGATTGACCACTTCGATGGACTCGGCATGCGTTCCGGTGAGGAGGATGGCACCGGCGCCGCGAGCGATCAGGTCGGCGCCGAGCAGGTCGGGTTCGCGAGCGGCCTGCAGGTCCCGCCCCGCCAGGTGGCAGGCCTCCAGGATGTTTGGCGTGGCGATGGTTGCAAGCGGCAGCAGGGCCTCTGAGACCCAGGCGGTGAGCACCGAATCGGCCAGGGTCTGGCCGCCGCCGGAGGCGAGTACGGGATCGAGGACGACCGGGACGCGGAGTCGGTCAAGGATCTCCGTCACCACCTGCACCAGCGCGCTGTCACCGAGCACACCGATCTTCACGGCATCCACCGGGATGTCGTCCAGCAGCAGACGCGCCTGTGCCCGCAGGTCGTCCGCCGCCTGCGGCCGGATGTGCCGCACGCCGCAGGTATCCTGGGCCGTCAGGGCCGTGATCAGGGTCACCGGACGCACGCCATGGGCGAGCAGGGTTTCGATGTCGGCCTGCACGCCGGCACCACCGGTGGGGTCATGGCCGGCGATGACGAGCACGCAGGGGCGCTGGCGCGAGGTCATGTCGCCGACCGCTTCGCGCGCGGGGTGTCTGCACGGGCGGGGCTTCGCGTTATCCTGCCGACCCTCGGAGACAGGTCGCCGCCCGGCGACCCGATGGGTATGAGCGGCAGGGTCATGAAAACATACATGTGCATCGTCTGTGGCTGGATTTACGAGGAAGCACGCGGCGCGCCGGAGGAAGGCATCGCGCCCGGCACCCGCTGGGAGGACGTCCCTGCGGACTGGACGTGCCCGGAGTGTGGTGCCGGGAAGGGCGATTTCCAGATGGTCGAGGTCTGACCTCGGGGCCGTCCTGCTAGAAGGGGCGCACCACCGCGAGGATGACCACCCCTACCAGCACCAGCACCGGGAATTCGT
This sequence comes from Proteobacteria bacterium UBA664, assembly GCA_002299125.1. Taxonomy (GTDB): domain Bacteria; phylum Pseudomonadota; class Gammaproteobacteria; order UBA7966; family UBA7966; genus UBA7966. Next base: position 3,107 of record DBNU01000102.1, on the reverse strand, counting down.
TGAACCAGCGGTAATAAACATGGCCGTGCGGGTTCTGGTCGGCAGCGAAACGCTGCACGTAATGGCCACACCAGAGGTGATAGATGACCAGGCTGGTGATGAGGGTGAGTTTCGCGTGCATCCAGCCCTGATCGGTGTAGTGGGCGAGCCCGTGAGCGAAAAAGAGCCAGCCGCCGAAGACGAGCGTGAGCACCCCACCGGGGGTGGTGATGCCCCAATATAGCCGGCGCTCCATCACCTTGAAGCGCGCGATACCGACCGGATCCGTGGCCTGCGCGTGATAGACGAACAGCCGCGGCAGATAAAAGAGCCCGGCAAACCAGGTCACCATGAAGATGAGGTGCAGGGCCTTGAGCCAGAGCATAGCCAGTTCTCCGCGAATCCCACGCGCTGACGCGCCGGACGCACCCGTTCGCGTCCCGTGCCACGCACAGTGTGCCCCAGCGCCCGGCACTTGGGGGGATGCCGCATGACGACGGTTACTGGCAATGGAGCCGATGGGTCGATTGGCTGGTGGCGAATGCCGGTAACGCAACCGGGCGCGGGGGCCACGGCATGAGTGCACGGATCGGTATCGTCGGGGGCAGCGGTTACACCGGGATCGAGCTGCTGCGCATCCTGCTCGCGCATCCGGCTGTCTCCGTGACTCACGTCACGTCCCGTGCCGAGCGGGGGCAATCCGTGGCTGGCGTCTATCCCTCCTTGCGCGGCCACTGCGGGCTCCTGTTCGTCGATCCGGCGGACCCTGGCCTCTTGGAATGTGATCTCGTCTTCTTTGCCACTCCCAACGGCACCGCCATGCGGCAGGCACCCGCCTTGTTGGCTGCCGGGGTCCGCGTCGTCGATCTTGCGGCCGATTTCCGTCTGCGTGACCCGGCCGAGTGGGAGCGCTGGTACGGTGAGCCGCATGCCTGTCCGGCGCTGCTCGAAGAGGCGGTCTACGGGCTGGTGGAAACCGCCCGGGACGCCGTGCGTGGCGCCCGGCTGGTGGCCAATCCGGGTTGCTATCCCACTGCCGTGCAACTCGGCCTGTGGCCGCTGCTCGCGAGCGGCAGTGTGGACTGTGAAGACCTCATCGCTGACACGAAATCGGGCGTCAGCGGGGCGGGCCGCCATCTGCGCACCGGCTCTCTCTATGCCGAGGCCGCGGACAGCCTCGCCGCCTACGGGGTGTCGGGGCATCGGCACTGGCCCGAGATCCGCCAGGGCCTGACGCGTCTGGCAGGGCGTGCTGTGGGCCTCACCTTCGTGCCGCACCTCACCCCGATGATCCGCGGTATCCATGCCACGCTCTACGCACGCCCGCAGGCGGGCCACCCTGCACCCGACTGGCAGGCCCTGTTCGAGCAGCACTATGCGGCTGAGGCCTTCGTCGATGTACTGCCGCAGGGGCAGTACCCCGACACCCGCTCCGTACGCGGTGCCAACACCTGTCGCATCGCCGTCGAGCCAGCCCCGGACGGCACGCGGGTGGTGGTGATGGCAGTAATCGACAACCTCGTGAAGGGGGCTGCCGGTCAGGCGGTGCAGAATATGAACGTTATGCTGGGGCTGCCGGAAACGGCCGGTCTGGACGCCATCGCCGTGGTGCCCTGAGCCGGAGTGAGTCCCGGGGGTGGTGTCGGTGAGGTCCGAAGCATCCGGTTGGCTCTTCTGCCCACCGGGGGACGGAATCATCCAGGTCGCCAGAGGGTCTTCGGGATGGCGTGCCGGAGCAGTCGGAGAGAGCGGGGCCGCCGGGGCAGTCCGGGCAGCCAGAGTCCAAAGTTTTGAGGAGTGAACAAATGTCCAACAGCCAGACAGCTACGATCCTCGACGAGGAACCGGGATTGCGTTTCACTGATGCGGCGGCCGGCAAGGTGCGCGAACTCATGGTCGAGGAGGGCGATGAATCCCTCATGCTGCGCGTCTACATCTCGGGCGGCGGTTGCTCGGGTTTCCAGTACGGTTTCACCTTCGAACAGGCGCTGGGCGATGGCGACGAGGTGTTCGAAAACGGTGGCGTCAGGCTGCTGGTCGACCCGATGAGCTTCCAGTACCTGATGGGTGCCGAGATCGACTACACCGAAGGCCTGAGCGGAGCCCAGTTCGTGATCCGCAATCCGAACGCCAGCACGACCTGCGGCTGCGGTTCGTCGTTCTCGGTGTAGATCCGGTCCCCGCGAGCGTTGCGGATCGCCTCGAGGACCGCGTTGGTAGCGCGCACCCCGCCGCAGCCTGCCCCGACAAGGACATTCGGGCGCAGCGGGGATCCACTGACGTTGCGCTGTCGCTGGGGATGACTGGATCCCCGCCTGCGCGGGGATGAGTGCAGGGCGCAGGCGGGCTGCCGAGTAGCGGGCACTGGATCTCCGCCTGCGCGGGGATGACGGGTGGTGCGGGGCGGATGGCGCATCGTCATTCCCGCGAAAGCGGGAATCCAGTGACGTTGCGCTGTCGCTGGGGAAGACGGGAGGCCGGCCATGCGGAGCAAGCCCGCAGCCCATGGCCCTCCGCCTCAGTCGTCGAGAGGGTCGATCCGTGTGCCGAGCAGACAGGGCGCGTGGGCCCCGGTCACGCTCCTGAGGTTCCCGGGTCGACCGGCCACACGCTCGCGTGCGAGCCAGGCGAAAGCCATGCACTCCATCCACGCGGCGGGCACCCCGGCAGCGTCGCTTGGCGCCACCGGCCAGTGCGTCAGGCGCTGCGCAAGCGCCTGCACCAGGTAGGCATTGCGGCTGCCGCCACCGCAGAGGTAGAGCGGTGCAGCGGGCGGCAATCGCGCCTCCACTTCCCGCGCCACGGTCTCGACGGTGAAGGCGAGCAGCGTGCGCTGCACGTCCTCTGGGGGCAGGTCATGCAAATGGTTGCCGGCACGTACCCGCAACCAGGCGAGGTTGAAGAGTTCGCGACCAGTGCTGCGTGGCGGCGGGTTGTGCAGCCACGGTTCTTCAAGCAGTTTGTTCAACAATGGCTGGTGAACCCGACCGCGCGCTGCCCAGGCCCCATCTTCATCGAGAGGCAGGCCGTGGATGAGATCGATCCAGCGGTCGAGCAGGGTGCAGGCCGGCCCGGTATCGAACGCAGTGACCGGGCCATTGTCAGGGGGGATCAGGGTGAGATTGGCG
>DBNU01000073.1 GCA_002299125.1 Proteobacteria bacterium UBA664 | reverse complement strand
TAGACAGGTAGATGTCCTTGCCTGGTACGGGTGGGGTACGTTCGAGCACCCGCAGGGAGCGTCCCTGTGCATTCACCTCCACCTGCTGGTAGCCGACGCGGCCATGAAGTTCGGCCTCGTAGGCGCGTTCGACGCCAACCTTCCCATGATGGGTGGTGGCGGCATAGTTGGAGGGGTCAGCCTGCGCCAGTTCCTTTTCGTCGATGCGCCCCACATAACCAAGCACGTGGGTGTAGAGCTCACCATGCGGGTAGTGCCGGGTGGGAGTAGCAACGATGTGCACGGCGGGGAAGCGATGCCGATCCAGCGCAAACCGCGCGACCTCCTCCGCGGTGAGGCCCGGTTTCAGCGGGATGTCATCGAAGCGACGTTTGCGGCGCCGCTGTGCGTGAAATCTCTCGATGTGCTCTTGATCGAGGGCCATCACCGCGCCGAGCTCCGCGAACAGCGTGTCGTAGTCCGTGACCTGCTCAGGCACGACCACCAGATCGAAGGACGGGCGATTGTCCGCAATCAGCACACCGTCCCGTGTGTAGACCAGCCCCCGGCCCGGTGCGAGCGGCTGTACCCGAACCCGATTGTCGTTGGACAGGGTGGCGAAATGTGACTGGCGCCAGACCTGCAAATCGACCACGCGCGCCAGCACATAGAGCTGTAGCGCCAACATCACCAGCACCGCAACCCAGACCCGCAGGCGCAGGCTGCGCACGACACGCTGGTGATCCTGCAGTGGCTGGAGGGAACTCACGGTTGCGCATACCTGCGGATGTGGCCCCGAGACATCGGGCGATACCACTGAGTGAAAACTGCAACAGCCACGACTATCCGGGAGACCTCAGGTTTCAGGGCCCGCAGCGACCCGAGCCGGCAGCCCGGCACATGCACCTCTGTCCGCGGCGGACCGCTTGGGTGCGGAACGGTAATGGCCTGAGCCGAAACCCCTTCAGCGACTCGCACGGCGGCGCAGATCGCGCAGCACGATGAAAGCGAGCGGCCACAGCAGCAGCGTGGAGAACGCAGCGGGTAGGGTGTTGTAAACATGAGGAGGATGTCCGGTGAGCCCCCTGAGCCACCCGGTTACCAACGGGATGACGGCCAGGGCGATGCCGAGCAACAAGGATTGATGCATGAACGAATACATCCGCAGACGCCGGTGCTCGTGCAAAACCAGCCATGCAAGCAGGGTCAGCACGAAGGCTGAGTGACCCAGCAACCTGTCCTGAAGGGTGTCGAGACACAGACCGAGGATCCAGGCATGCGCGAGACCGCAACGTTCCGGCAGGGCGAGTGCCCAGTAGGACAGGGCCAGGGCAAGCCAATGCGGACGCCAGGGCTCGGCCCACTCCGGCATCGGCAGCAGCATCAGGACCAGGGCCAGGGCCAGCGTCGTGTAAAGGGTCAGAGGCAGCCGCCAGGTAGCTGGTTTCACGGCGCGCGCTCCCCGTTGCCGTTGACGCTGAGTGCCTCACCCTCGGCCTGATCCGCATCGGCTGGGGTGCCATGGTCTGGCCATAGCAACAGCACTTCACGTGACCGCAACATGCTTGCGGATGGCTCAGCCAGCACGCGCGCGAAGGGAGACACGGGATCCATCTCCACGCTGACGACCTTTCCAACCGGGTAGCCTGGTGGGAAGCGCCCACCAAGCCCGGAGGTGACCAGCAGATCACCCTGCACGAGATCCGCATTGTTCGGCACGTAGGCAAGCTCGAGCAGCGTTCCAAGGTTTGTCCCGACAGCGATGGCGCGGACTCCCGAGCGGATGTTCTCCACCGGCAGCGCATGCGTGGCATCCGTTATGAGCAATCCGATGCTGCGTGAAGGCATCACGCGCACGATCTGGCCCATGACGCCAGACGCATCAACGAAGGGTTGCCCCACGAATACTTCGTCACGTGCGCCCCGATTGAGCAGCACCTTCTGCACTCCGGGCTCCAGAGCCGATGGAAGCAATTCGGCGACCAGCAGGCGATCACCCAAGTCAAGCGAAGCACCGAGCAACTCGCGCAGCCGCATGTTCTCGCCCTCCAGCGCGGCGTACTTCTGCGAGCGGACCGTCAGAATGAGGTTGTCCCGTTCGAGCACGCGCAGTCGCTCGAGCAACTCGGCACGCGGCGTCACGCCGAAATCCCACCATCGGTACAGGGCAAAGGGCACCTGCTCCACGAGATACAGCGGCGAAACGACGACTCCGATCGTCTGGCGCAGGTAGCCGACGGCCTGAGAGCGCCCGTCGAGGGCCATCAGCAGAAGCGCGAGCGCCAGCCACGCCACCAGCCGCAGGTGCAGGAAGCGCTGCCGCAGGAACAGGGGCTTGTGCTCGACCACGAAACGTGGACCCCGTCGGTACTACTTGGGCAGCGTCAGGACCTCTGACCCATGTTCTTCGAGCATCTCGAGGAATCGCCCGCCACCTCGCGCCACACAGGTGAGCGGGTCCTCAGCGACGAAGACAGGGAGTCCCGTTTCTTCGCGGAGCAATCGGTCGAGGTCACGGAGCAACGCGCCGCCGCCGGTCAGCACCATGCCCCGGTCGGCAACGTCGGAGCCCAGTTCGGGAGGCGTTTTCTCGAGGGCTGTTTTCACCGCGCCAACGATCCCGGACAGTGGCTCCTGCAAGGCCTCCAGGATCTCGTTGCTGTTGAGGGTGAAACTGCGTGGCAGCCCCTCCGCGAGATTGCGCCCCTTGACCTCGATCTCGCGCACCTCGTTGCCCGGGTAGGCACAGCCGATCTCATGCTTGATGCGCTCTGCGGTGGCCTCACCGATGAGACTGCCGTAGTTGCGACGCACGTAGTTGATGATGGCATCGTCGAAGCGGTCACCACCGATCCGTACCGAATCCGCATAGACGATACCGTTGAGCGCGATGACAGCCACCTCGGAGGTGCCGCCGCCGATGTCGAGCACCATCGATCCACTGGCCTCGGAGACCGGCAGGCCGGCACCGATGGCAGCGGCCATCGGCTCCTCGATGAGGTAGACCTCGCGCGCACCGGCACCTTCGGCAGACTCACGGATGGCCCTGCGTTCCACCTGCGTCGAACCGTAGGGGACACACACGAGCACCCGCGGGCTGGGCTTGAACATGCGACTGCCATGCACCTTGCGAATGAAGTGCTGGAGCATCTTCTCGGTGACGGTGAAGTCGGCGATGACGCCATCCTTGAGGGGGCGGGTCGCCTCGATGTGGCCCGGAGTGCGGCCGAGCATGCGCTTGGCGTCGATGCCAACCGCCGCGATGGATTTCTGGTTGCTGTCGGGCCGCGTCTGGATCGCGACCACCGAGGGCTCGTTGAGGACGATGCCGCGACCGCGCACGTAGATGAGCGTGTTCGCGGTGCCAAGATCGATGGAGAGGTCGTTGCTGAAGAAGCCGCGGAGGGTACGGAGCATGCTGGGTTTCTGGGACCTTGAGTGCAGGGCGGGCCGCCCGGGGGCGTCGCGCGGGCCGGGCTGGCCGGCGGATGAATCGTGATAGTCTACCGCGCCAGTGGTCG
>DBNU01000070.1 GCA_002299125.1 Proteobacteria bacterium UBA664 | reverse complement strand
GCAATCATCCGGGACGCGACACTTATTCACTTGCTCGATGAAGTTCAGGCGTCGGTTCTCGATAGGGTGGTAGCCGACTTCATGAAACTTCATCGCTGCGAGGACCTTGATCGGTGCCGCAGACCTGACAAGCTCGGCGATGACCTTGGTGCCGTTGGCCGCAGCGGCTGCAACGGCCTTCCGCAGGACGGCGATCTCTTTTCCGTTTTGGATCACGTGAATCGGCACCCGGCTCTCCAGACGTCTAACGTAAAAGTTCAGCGGTGCGTGCCAGTGAGGCTGGCCAAAATCCAAGGCCGCTCGTGTGCGTCCGCCTCGAACGCAATGTCAGCGGGACCGCGTGCGGCCGACCCAATAGCCCGGCTGGCGCGAGTGATGGGCTACGGCGAAAATAACGATGCCCTCGGCCTCTGACCGGTAGAACAAAGAGAACGGAAATCCTTTGACGATAACGCGTCGTGTAATTGCGGCCGATGGCGACCCGGACAACGGGAAAGCGAGAACTCTGGCGGCCGCCTGTTCCACGGCGGCAGCGAAGTGAGAACCCATGCCGGGCTGCGTCTCGTTGTAGAAGATGACCTCCGAAAGAAACTCTTGGCGCGCGGCCGCAACGAAGCGTGCGCGCTTCACTTGGCCAAGCGCTGCGCTTCTGCAAAAACATCTTCGGCCGCGTAGGTCTGCACTTCGCCTCGGTCATATGCTGCAACGCGATTCTCTATTTCCCGACGCCATTCCCGCTCGACCTCTGACAACGATGTATCCTCAAGGGACTCAAGAAGCATCTCGACAAGGCGAGCACGTTCATCGGGTGTAAGGTTGCGTGCTTGTTGCTCCAACTCGGCAAGCAAAGCGGACATGGGTTGTGACTCCGTCTCGACTGTCGCATTCCGCGCTTGGGGACCCACCTTATCGTGCCCGCTCACAGGTCAGCGCATCGCCCCTCGCAAAGATCGCGTAGCGCCTCTTCGGCAAGCGAATCGAGACGACCCGCCTTGACATCGGCCTCGAACCGTCGATCCCACGCTTCAGCGTCGAACTCCTGAAACCAATCCCGCAAGGCGACAAGCTCTTCGCGGGAAAGCTTACTCACAGCAGATTTTATTTCATGGATCGTGTTCATGCGAAGCACCTTTAAAAATGGTGCGGGGCCACGCCTTGGGCTTGGACCACTTCCCGGGCCACGCCTCCAGCACCAGCACGACCAGCGCCGGATTATGTGCGGTCTCGTGATCCAGGATGACCCCGGAACGGATAGCCTTCGAAAACGAGGGCCCGTTATCCAGGAAACCCTCCCAATTGGAGCAGCGGCCGTAATGGGTGCGCTCGAAAGGCATATCCTCGATCTTGCCGATGGCATCGTAGCGATGGCGAAGCTCATCGAGCGGGATTGCGGGCGAACGGGACATGCCAGCCTCCAGAGGGGCGCAGGATACGGCTGCGAAAGCATAGCAGCGGGCCGCAAGTGACCAGGGGCGCTGCGCTCGCGGGCAGTAGCTGCCCAGCGGCGGCCGTTGGGGTGCGGTGCACGCTCGAACCGAGCCTTCACTCGCGCCTTGAGCGCGGTGGCGATCCCGCGCATGACGAGTGCGAGGTTGGCCAGGTGCCGCTCGACGCGGTGCGGGGCGGCCCGCCCCGTACGGTCATCGATGGTGCGTTCGAGCAGGGGCTGCGATGCCGGCTTGGTCTGTGCGGCGGTGTAGCAAGATGGGCAAGGGTGGCTGCCCGGCGCGTCGCGCCGGGAAAGTTGATGGCGGTTCGAGTCCGGCCCCGCCTCATGAGCCCCCATCAATCAGCGGGTGGCCGTTGCCGATCTGCTTACGCAAGCGGGCAATGTTGCGCTCGCCGAGCGGCCGCCCGGTGGTGATGAGGTTCGCCCGCAGGCGAGGCCCGGCCACGGCCCGGCCTTGCGTGACGTGCTCGCTGCGATAATGCCCTCGTCGGTCAACAGCAGGCGCAATTGCAGGCTAGGCTCATTGCGCATGGACGTTCAGGACCTCAAGCAGCTCTCCACGAGCCTGTTCTGGCTGATGGCGATCTTCGTCTTCTGCGGTGCCTCTTGGGCGGTGTGGCCCATGTGCATCGCCTTTTTCGTCAGGGCCGCGATCTCGCTCGCCAGCCCCGGCGTTTTGCGCGGCCTGCTCTACGGGTTGATCGGCTTCATCGGCCTCGGCGACTGACCGCCGCGTGTCGACGGTGATGCGGGCGTTCAGATCTGGATCGGCCGTCGCGCGCTCCCCTCAGCCTCAGCCACCGAGCAGCGCCGCCACCAGCGCCCGCGCCGCCGCAGGCGGTGTTCCCCGCACGCGCGGGGATGAACTGCCGCCCAGATCCCGGTTGCGTCGGATCTCAAGGCTGTAGTGCGTCCCAAGGGGCGGCGGCAAAGTCTCCCGGCATTTGCTGAAGGTGCGCCGGACACCGAAGGTTGGCGGGGATCATACTTACCCGCCGGGGCTGCAAGGCCCTCGTTGCGGTCAGGGGAGCCCGCCACGCCGCCCCCACGAGGCCGATCCGGCGCGGCCTCACCCACCCGCCCCGAAGAGCCAGCCGATCAGCACCACCATCCCGGCCAGTGCGAAGGGCAGGATCGCCCCGAGCAAGAGCGAGTCGAAGATCGACCAAGAGGGCTTGTCGCGCATCGAGGGCTCCCGTGAGTGGCTGCGGGCCACGGTCGGTCTGATGGGTCATGGGTAAGGGAGGTTCCCCGGCGCACCGGGAAAGTTGATGGCGGTTCGAGTCCGGCCTCGCCTCATGAGTCCCCATCAATCAGCGGGTGGCCGTTGCCGATCTGCTTACGCAAGCGGGCAACGTTGCGCTCGCCGAGCGGCCGCCCGGTGGTGATGAGGTTCGCCCGCAGGCGAGGCCCGGCCACGGAGCCGGCCTTGCGTGACGTGCTCGCTGCGATAATGCCCTCGTCGGCCAACAGTAGACACCGGGCGTGCCAGCATCTGACGGTCGTCGACGGTGACTTCGAACATGGCCTGCTATGCTCGCTCAAGTCGGGTGGCGAGCCGTGGAAATTCTGGGTCCACGGGGTGGCGCCGTCACAGGCGGTTCGATGAGGGGACGCCAGGCCCTCCGTCACCCGACACCACCCCACAGCGCGCGCACCTGGCCGCCACGGATGCGCCCGCGCAGGCTCGCTGCGCGCGGCAGGTAGGCCGACTCGGCCAGATTGCCAGATTGATCGTGCGCTCCGGTCGGTCGGTGACGAAGTCGACCTCCACCGCCAGTTGCGCCGGGCCGCGCGCCCTCGCCGCGTTCCCCGCAAGCGCGCGCGGATGAGCCGCGCCGGGTAACTGGATGCCGGTTCGAGTCCGGCCCTGCCTTGCAGACCTCCCTCGTTCGAGGTGTAGCCGTTGTCGATTTGGCTGCACCAGCCGACGCGTGTTTCTTGCGGGCGCGGGGCTGAAGTGCATCGGGTGATGGGGCGGCGCAGTGCAGTGCGCGTCGTGTTCGCCCCATGACGGGCCGGTCGACAGTGCGAGGGGCTCGATGTCCGGGGCGTCAGCGCGCAAGCTCGCCGCGCAGTTCCTCGGCAAGCTCCCTGGCCACGGTGGCAAGCCGCCGGGCGTCCTGCGGCAGCAGCGTGCCGCCGCTGCGGCCGTTGCTCCAGACCACCCGGCGGGTGTAGGCACCGGGCTGGCCGTCGATGGCGAGCGCGCGCTCAACCTCGAGGCGAACCCCCCAAGAATAGAAGTTGTACATGACCAAGTTCGCGTTGAGGCGCAGGTTCAGTCGGTCGCGTGTCGTGTCGGCGGTGCCGACGCGGGTGCCGAGTCCTTCCTTGACCGCAGCCTCCAGGAGCTCCCGGGTCAGGCCGAAGCGCTGCAGATCGCTCGGCGGCGTCTCGGCCGAAATGACCAGTTGCTCGACTCCAATCAGGGCCGGATCACGCGCGAGGGCGCTTGCCGGCAGCAGTGCCGTACCGACAACAGTGACGAGGGCGATGAGGCGTGTGCGCATGAGGGTTCAGTCTCCAGGTGGGTGAGGTTTGGGTCTGTAAGCAGAGCGGGGCGAGCCATGGCGCGAACGCGCCGCGGTACGGTATCGGGGCGGCAGGGGTCGATCCTGTTCAGCGGGCCGGCAGGCGGCGCGCCAGCAGCAGGACGGAGACGAGCGCAAAGAGCAGGAAGCAGCCGAGGGACCATTCGGCGATCGACAGACCGAGGAAGGTCCAGTCCACGACGGCACATTCGCCGGTGCCCTTGAGCACCGTGGCGATCACCTCCCAGAGTGGGTTCGTCTCCAGCATGAACTCGAGGCCCAGACCGCATTCGGGCACCTGCTCCGGAGGCAGGTGTTGCAACCAGACCTGACGCCCGGCGAGACCGGCACCGGCAAGCGACCCAAGCAGCAGCAGCGCCGCGTAGACGCGTCGGAACACACCGCGTGCGCCGTGCAGACCGGCAAGCAGCGCCACGGCACCGACCGCGAGGTAGGCCAGACGCTGGAAGATGCACAGCGGGCAGGGCTCGAGACCCTCCCAGTGCTCGAGGTAGAGCCCGAAGCCGAGCAGGCCGGCAGTGATAAGGAACAGCGCGCCGAAGGGCAGGCGCGGGTGATCCAGAAGGGACAGCAGAGTAGTCATCGTCGGCTCCGGTGGGGGAGGGTGACCGCGCGAACTTGAGAGCTTAACCGACCGTCCGCCACCGTATGTTGCCTGCGGCGCGCGCTGGCTCGGCGGTGTCAGTACCGCGTCGAGCAGCTTGGGCAGGCAAAGGACGGTGGCGGTTCCCGCGGCGACCAGGACGAAGGCAGGGCGGATCCGGGTTGCGGCTGTAAACGCGGGTGTTGTCGAACGCGGGATCCGGTCAGGCAGCCGGCTCGCGGTGCAGGAGCAGGCCGGCAGTGGCCGTCTGCAAGGGGCCGTCAGCGTGTGCCACCTCCAGCACGGCCAGTGCGAAGCAGCGCCCGCTGGTCTTGCACACGACGGCGTCCACGACTTCACCTACGTCTGCGCCCGCGGTATCCAGCAGTACGCCGCCCGGCGCCGGCGGTGCAGTGGTGTCGGCGAGAGCCTCTCCGGTCAATCGGGCGAGGGTCTGTTTCAACGTCCCCCGGTAGTGCACTCGCGCCACGATCTCCTGACCCGGGTAGCAGCCCTTGTCGTAGGCGAGGCCGCCCAGGGCCTCGAGGTCGA
>DBNU01000213.1 GCA_002299125.1 Proteobacteria bacterium UBA664 | reverse complement strand
TTGCCCTGGTGATGTCGCCGGCGCAGCAGCAGTTCGGCAGTGCTCACCCCGAGCGTTCCCTGCTCGGGCTCGCCGTGATGAACGCGCTGGCCGGGCTCGCCTGGGGCGGCCTTGCGCTGGGCATGGCCTGGCACGGCGAGATCGAGCATGCCGCGCTCGTTCTGCTCGTGGTGGCAGGTCTGGCCGTCAGCAAGCTCGCACTCTGCCAGGGACACCTGCCCGTGGTCATCGGCTTCGTCGTCACCGGGCTCGTCCCACCAGCCCTGCTGCTTGCGTCCCTGCAGGCGGAGTTCGCGCAACCGCTCGCCATCGCGACACTCGCTGCGGCGATCTTCATCATGGCCAATGCCGTGCCGCTGCGTCGCCATCTCCTCAAGCGACTGGAGGACGCCGAAACCATCGAGGAGCTACGCCGGCAACTCGACCAGGCGCGCGAACAGGTGGAGACACTCAGCGTCTCGCAGCGCGGGCTCAAGGACAAGCACGGCACCGCCGAGCAGGAACTGCGACGACTGGGTGCCGATCTCAAGCTCGCCGAGGGCAAGGCGCGTGCCCTGGCCGACACCCTCCAGCGCGTGTCGCTGGTGTGCCCGCAGACCGGGCTTGCCAATCAGCGCAGCTTCGAGAACACGTTGGCGGTGGAATACCGTCGGGCCATGCGCGCGGGACAACCCATCTCGCTGCTCCTGGTGGACATCGATCTCTACGACCACTACACCCGCCACTACGGCAGTCAACTCGTCGACAGTCTGATCAAGCGGCTTGCCAAGGGCCTTGGCACCTACGGCAGGCGTGCCGGCGATCTCCCCGCGCGCCTCGACGACGCCCGCTTCGCGCTGCTGTTGCCCGGCTGCCCCGGCCGCAATGCCCAACGCGTCGCCGAGACCTTTCGCAAGCGTGTCGAGGCGTTGAAGGTGCGCAACGAGGCCTCACCGCATGAGGGCGTCGTCACCGTGAACGTGGGCGTGGCCGCTCTCGTACCAACCCGCGGCAGCGACGAACAGACCTTGCTGAAACGTGCCGAGGCGGCGCGCTATGAGGCCGGTTTCAGCGACGGCAACCGGGTCGTGCTCTATCGCACACTGGATGCACTCAAGCTCGAGCACTGGAATGCCTCGGCCGACGGTCCCTTCGAACCCGACACGCTGGAACAGAAGCTGCTCATCCGTGGCTTCGATCCGCAACGTACAGTCATCGACGTCGATCGCCCGTATGCCGATCACGCCTACGAGCGCGAAACGGCCGTGGCCACCATCAGTGGGGAGCTGCGCGTGGATATCGAGGGCCAGTCCCTGAACATGCGACAGGGTGACACCCTGTACCTGCCAACCGGGGTCACCCTCAGTCTGGAGGCCGTGGGCGAGCGTCCGTGTCTCATCTTCGAGGCACCCGCGGCTGGGGCCTGACCAACGGCCCGGCACGGCCGCGTGCCCGCCCCAGTCAGGAGCGACCACGACGTGCAGCTTGCGGTGGACACGCGGCATGATGATGTCTCAGGGGTGGGGCGGACCGCGATCCGGCCACTGGGAGTCAAAGCCGTCGCGGTTCGGCATGCGCACCGCACCAAGACCCGCCGCATCCAGCGGCACGTCCTCTGGCCAGAGGCCGTTGCGTTCGAGCAGCCAGGCCGTGAGGGCATAACACTCTGCGTCGGACAGGCTGCCAGGTGCGAACATCGGCATGGCGCGACGGATGAAGTCGAACAGCGTCGTGGCATGGGGCCACCAATTGCCGATGTTCTGATCCGGATAGTCGCCGGCGAGGGGTGATCTGCCCCCTGCAAGCTCCGGTGCCGACCCGCCGCGACCGTCCGGGCCGTGGCACTGCACGCAGAGCCGGGCGTAAAGCAGCGCGCCCTGCCGGACCGTACCACGGCCGGACGGCAGACCCCGACCGTCCGCAAAGAGGGTCTGTGGCAAAAGGGCGATGGCCTCCGGATCGAGGCGTTCACCCAGTGCAGGCACGGGAGTTTCGCTCCTTGTTGCCTCGGTCACTGCCGCTCCAGCCAGCCGCAGATGACCGGGTGATACCAACGATACGAGCAGCACCAGCAGGACCACCCGCCACGGCGACGGGCCGCGCAAGCGCGACGCAGGCACTACCGTTGCCGACAGCGCCTCGGGCGAGCGGCCGCGGCCCCACGACCGCACAGGGCGAGCGTCAGGGAGGCCGCATACGTGCCCTGCCCTCGCTGCGTGGTCATTCGGATCAGGCGTAGACATGTGCGATGAAACCATCCTCATCGACTGCCCAGCTCACGACGGCGTTGTAGTGGAAATAACCCCAGCGCCCGCGCGCAGCCAGCAGTGCCTCGCGCCCGGGCTGCACGTAGCCCGTCACGTCGATCGCCCGCGATTGCAGTACCGCCCGGCGACCATCCCAGCGCCAGGGCAGGCGAAAGCGCGTGAAACAGACCGGCAGCACCGGCGCCTGCAACTCAGCATCCTGCCAACTGCCACCGCCATCGACGGAGACCTCCACTCGACGGATGCGGCCACGACCACTCCAGGCGACGCCAGCGATATCCACATAATCACCAGGGGCGAGTGCGTCACCAAGTGTCGGCCGTGTGATGAGCGACTTCGCCTCCATGAAGAAGCTGAACTGCCGGGCGCGTCCACCCGGGAGCAGCTCGGTGTAGCGAGCGGTCTCGTTGCGCGACATCGCCGGGACATCCGCCACCTCGAGCCGTGTGAGCCACTTCACATGCAGCACACCCTCCCAGCCGGGCACGATGAGCCGCATGGGGTAGCCATTCTCCGGACGCAGGCGCTCACCGTTCTGGTAGAGCCCGATGAAACAATCGTCGAAGGCCTTTTCCAGCGGCAGACTCATGTGCAATCCGAAGGCGTCGCTCCCTTCCGCGATGAGCCAGCCACTACGACGCGCCACTCCGGCCTCCTCGAGCAGCAGGCTGAGGGGCACGCCCGACCACTCGCTGCAGGAGACGAGTCCATGCAGCCAGCCCACCGCTGCCTGCGGTGGTTCCTGCAACCAGCCGGAATTGCTGTTGCCCCCGCATTCGATGAAGAGCTGGCGACTCACGAGCGGGTAGCGCAGCAACTTCGCGACCGTCCAGCGCGTCGCGCGTGCGTCGCGTCCGTGCAGGGTGAGCGTATGCAGCGCCGGGTCGATCCGGGGCACACCGTTGTGGTGGCGCTCGAAGTGCAGGCCCGCGGGTGTGAGCGTGCCGACGAGATCCTGCAACGGGGTCCACGACACGCCGTTGCCCGGGACATCGGCATTGGCGCTGATCCAGCGGATCACACCCGACTCGCTCGCAGCCGGTTGGCCGTAATTCGAGAAGGGGGCACCCGGGATCCGCGTCCACGCGGGATGGGTGCCGGCCGCCATCAGCGGCGCCAGTCCCAGCGTCCCGACGCTGGTCTGCAGGAAGCGCCGCCGCCCCATGCCCGGCGCCCGCTCGTGACCGTCACCGTTGCCTTGCACCCGCAATCCCCCCGGGTTCAACCAGTCATCGATGGCGAGCTTAGACCACCAACGATCCCCCCAGACCACACCGCCATCCCCCCAAGGCCACACCGTCGCCCCCGTGCCATCCCATCATCCCCGCGCCATCCCATCATCCCCGCGCCATCCCGTCATCCCCGTGCCATCCCGTCATCCCCGTGCCATCCCATCATCCCCGTGCCATCCCATCATCCCCGCGCAGGCGGGGACGGAATGGCACGACCGTTTACAGGCGATGCGGGTCGCGTAGAGCGCAGTCGGCCACCGGGATGGCCACACCGGCGTCGCGACGTAGACTCGCGGCTCGCGCCGCTGACTACAGCCGGCCACAGACGAGACCCACCATGCCTGACCCGCAGACCCGCGCGCTCCCGCCCTCCGCTCTGACCGGGCTGTGTCTGCACTACTTCCTGGCGCTGCGCAGCATCGCCCTCGCCGTCCATCTGCTGGTGCTGTGGCTCGCGGCCCATCACTACGCGGCGGCCCTGCCCTGGGGCCCACTGCTGCTGGCCGCCCTCCTGATGGGTGCCCTCACCGTGCATAGCTGGCGCGCATTGCGGCATGCGCACGCCGTGACCCCAGCGCATTTTCTGGTCCAGCTTCTGGTGGACATCCTCGGCCTCGCACTCATCACCGGGCTGACCGGCGGCGTGGCAAACCCCTTCATCTCACTGCTCATGCTGCCTGTGGTGGTGGCGGCCGCGACCCTCCCATTGGCCTTGACCTGGACCGTAGCGGGTGTCGCCGGTGCCACCTACACGGCGCTGCTGTTCGTTCACCGCCCTTTCCACCCCTGGGGCCACCATGGCCACGAACTCTCCACCCATCTGCTCGGGATGTGGCTCGGTTTCCTGCTCGCGGCCGGGCTGGTGGCGGCCTTCGTCGCCCGCATCGGCAAGGCCCTCGCCCTGCACGAACGTGAACTGTCACTGGCGCGCGAGCGTGCCCTCGCCGGCGAACGCACGCTGGCACTCGGCACGCTGGCGGCCGGCACCGCACATGAACTCGGCACTCCGCTCGCCACCATCGCGACGCTCGCCCGGGAACTCGAACGGGCCAGCAGCACTGACCGCGACCTGCACGATCAGGCGCGGTTGCTGCGCGAGGAGGTGGGGCGCTGCAAGGAGATCCTGGCGCGGATGGCCCAGGATGCGGGGGGACAGCGGGCCGAACAGGGCGCGGCCAGCGGGCTCGACACCTTCCTCGAGCGCACCGTCGCCGAGTGGCAGCGGATGCGGCCTGCGGCGGTTCTGGTGACGCGCCTCGAGGGTCCGCTGCCAGCCCCATGGATCGTGGCTGATCGCACGCTCACTCAGGCCATCATGAACCTGCTGCACAACGCGGCAGACGTGGCATCCGGCCCAATCCAGCTCACTGCCAGTTGGGATCCGGCCCACTTGCATCTCACGGTGATCGACGATGGTCCCGGCATGCCGGAGGAGATCGCCCGTCAGGCCGGGCGTCGGGTACTGTCGACGCGGGCAACCGAGGGGGGCATGGGGCTCGGTCTCTACCTCACGCGCACCACGCTCGAGCGCATGGGGGGAGAACTGCGCCTGATCAGTCGGCCGGGGGCTGGGGTGCAGGCCGCGATCGACCTGCCACTCAAGGCCCTGCTGCTGTCGGCACCGGCGGGAGTCGGCAACCGGCGCCAGCGAACGGGCGAAGTGAAAGAGTGATGGGAACGTCAGCCGAACTGTTGCCAGCCGAACTGTTGATCGTCGAGGACGACGCGCGCTTCGCCGAGGTACTGGCCGCTGCCATGGGCCGACGCGGCTTCCGGGTGACGGTGGCCGGAGGCGTGGCGGCAGCGCGCACGCTGCTCAGCCAGGGCTTCTCGCATGCCCTGGTGGATCTGAGTCTGCCCGATGGTTCGGGCCTCGAACTCGTGGCCGCACTGGCAGAGGCCGATCCACCAACGCGGGTGGTGGTGATGACCGGCTACGCCAGCATTGCCACCGCGGTCGAGGCCATCAAGCTGGGTGCCGTCCACTACCTCACCAAGCCCACCGACGCCGATGAACTGCTCGCGGCCTTCGAGCGCGCCGATGGCCGCAGCGACGTACCCCTGCCGGACACGCCCCCTTCGGTCGAACGGCTGCAGTGGGAGCACATCCAGCGCGTGCTCACCGAGTGTGGCGGCAACGTCTCGGAGGCGGCACGCCGGCTGGCCATGCACCGGCGCACGCTCCAGCGCCGGCTGCGTAAACGTCCGGTGCGCCGCTGAGGGATTGCTGTCCCCGGACGCATGGCGACGGGGCCAGGCGGCACCGGCAGGGGCGCAATCCGCATTCCTCGGGTGCCCAGCCCCGCGCGGGCGCGTGACGCGCACGCGGCGGCTGTGGGACACTCGCGCCCGCCCGCGAGTCGAGGCCAGTTGTCGAGGCCAAGCAGCACCCCCTCATCCGCCATCCAGGACTGAACATGACCCACATCCGTACCGGTGCCCTGCTGGGCGCCGCCCTGCTCCCCCTCACCGCTCTGGCGGCCGACCCGGCCCTCAAGACCGACGTCCAGCAGTTCAGCTACGCGGTCGGGACCCAGGTGGTGCAGAACATCGTCCGTCAGGGCGTCGAAGTGGACGCCGAGGCCTTTCGTCTGGCCGTCGAGGACGTCGTTGCCGGGCGCGAGCCGCGCCTGACGCCCGAAGAGATGAATACCGCCCTCGAAAAGCAGGCCAACGCTGCCCAGGCGCGCGCGCAGGAGCGCGGGGTCCAGGCGCTGGAAGCCGGCCGCGCCTACCTCGAGGCCAACAAGGGCAAGGAAGGCGTGATGGTCCTGCCGAGCGGCATCCAG
>DBNU01000066.1 GCA_002299125.1 Proteobacteria bacterium UBA664 | reverse complement strand
TGGTCCGGCGGGAGCCGCCGTGAGGCTGGCGGCTTCAATCGCGCGCTGGCCCGGATGGGTGTCGACGTGCTGGCGGTGGACTATCGCCTGGCACCAGCCTGGCGCTATCCCGCGCCGCTCGAGGATCTGCAGGCCGCGCTGGCCTTCATCCGCAGGGAGGCGCCGCGCCTGGGCCTCGATCCCGCAGCCGGACACGTACTCGGACGCTCTGCCGGCGGCCAGCTCGCGCTCCAGCTCGCCTACAGCCCCGATGGCTGCGGGCTGCGTCTGGTGGTCGCAGTCTATGCCCCGGCGGACATGGTCTTCGCCGGCACGGCACCGTTCAACCGGCGGCTGCTCGACGCCCGTGCCGTGCTCGTGGACTATCTGGGCGGCACCTGGGCGGAGTATCCCGAACGCTACAGGGCGGCCTCACCGCTGCTTGCCGTGCGGCCCGGTCTGCCACCCACGCTGCTGGTGCACGGGGTGGACGACGCCCTGGTCGGCAGTGAGCACACGCGGCGACTGGCCAACGCACTCAGGGCGGCACAGGTCCCAGTGGCGACTGCGGTGTTGCCCTGGATGCAGCATGGCGGCGATGTGCCGGGCATCGGACCCAGTGCCTGGTTCTGCTTCAATGCAGTTGTGACGGCCATCGCCCGGGTCAGCCCGACCGCCTTCGAGTCAGCGCGGTGCCAGCGGCCCCGTGTCGGTTGAACCACGGGCCCGCAGCGGGGAGGGCCTACGTGCGTGTTCGCGAGAGGAAACCGATGACGCCCGGCGTCTTGCAGCCCCATCTGTCCGTTGTCATCCCCGTCTGCGATGAGCGCGACAACATCGGCCCGCTCATCGATGAGGTCATCACCCGCCTGCCCACCGGCCGCGGCGGCGAAGTGATCGTCGTGGACGATGGCAGTCGCGATGGCACCGGGGAGTTGCTGGCCGGGTTGCTGGAGTCGCGTCCCGATCTGCGGGTGCTGCAGCATCGGCACCGGGCGGGGCAAAGCGCGGCGCTGGTCGCCGGCATCCGCGCCGCGCGCGCCGAGTGGATAGTCACGCTCGATGGTGATGGCCAGAACGATCCAGTCGATATCCCGCGTCTGCTGGCCTGGCTCGATGATCCGGCTCGACCTGTCACTGTGCGGCTGGTGTGCGGTCATCGGATCGCCCGTCGCGATAGTGTGCTCAAGCGCTGGTCGTCGCAGGTCGCCGGCTGCGCGCGCCACGCGGTCCTCGGGGATGGGACGCCGGACGCGGGCTGCGGGCTCAAGCTCATCCATCGACCGACCTTCCTCGCCCTGCCGATCTTCGACCACATGCACCGATTCCTGCCGGCATTGGTGCAGATGCATGGGCATGGTGTCCTGTCTCTGCCGGTGCGGCACCGCCCGCGCCGCAGCGGCCGCTCCAAGTACGGTGTGCTGGACCGCCTCTGGGTGGGGATCGTGGATCTCGTCGGGGTGGTCTGGCTCAGCCGGCGCCGCCTGCGGGGCGAGCCGGAGGAACTGCCGGTACGCCCGCCACAGGCGAGCGCTGCCGCCAGGACTTCAACCAGAAGCACCTGAATCCGCGTCCCGCTGCATGAGGGCGATGTTGCGGACGTAAACGGCCACCCCGAGAAGCTGTCCCCAGACGCCCACCGGATCTCCGCGCCTGAGGAAGTACACCAGCAGCATCAGCCCGCCGGCGAGGGACAACCACCAGAAGACCGCCGGGACCACGCTGCGCCCGGCCCGCTCGCTGGCGAGCCACTGGCAGAGCATGCGCGCCATGAAAAGTCCTTGAGCGCAGAAGCCGAAGGCGAGCCAGGCCGCAGTGAGGCCCGCCTCGCGTGCGTCCGGCAGGGGGTCGACGTCCCCCGGGGGTGGCAGGAGCAGGGCCGCAAGCCCGAGGCCGGTCGCCAGACCGGCGGCGAACAGGGCGAGAAGGATGGGGCCGTCGATGGGCCGGGACAGGCGCGGCATGCGTTGTGTCCGGTGGTCAGCCACGGGCGGGAAGCCGGCCAGCCTACGCCGCACGGGGCAGGGCAGGGGGGCGGGACGTCGATGGCGCGAGAGGCACATTCCCGACCGGACAGCCGGGGGCGGTGGCAATGCGGCGTATTCCTCAGGTACCTCTGTCGGGGGCGGCGACCACCAGACTCTTTCCCACGGCCAACTGCGACTTGCGCCCGATCCGATTCCAGAGCTTGAGATCTTCCACCCGGACATCGAAGCGACGGGCGATGGTCCAGAGCGAATCACCCGCACGCACGACGTAGGTCTGCGCCTGCTTCGGCGTCTTGTTCTTCTGCGCGCCACTGGCGGTGGACTGCGCGGGCTCACGTACTGCCTTCGCCGCGCCACCGGCGGAGGGAGTGGCTGCCGGGTCAGCCTTCGCGACCACGAGTTTCTGTCCGGGTGCAAGCACGGCCGAGCGGGCCAGGCCGTTGAGCGCTGCGAGGTCCTCGACCGGCATCTGGTAGCGACGTGAGACCTGCCACAGGGTGTCGCCGCGGGCCACCGTGTGCAGGCGGGCCTCGGCGGGTGTCCCACGCTTGCCCCCGCGGAAGCCCTGGGAGGCGACGCGTGTCTCGGCTGCGGGTGGGCGGGTTTCGAGCGCAGGCGAGCGGGCTTTGCCACCCGTGGTCGGGATGGACAAGCGCTGCCCGGCGCGAATGGTGTTCCCGGCGAGCCCGTTGGCGCGGCGCAGGTCGGTGACGTTCACACTGAAGCGCCCGGCGATGCCGCCCAACGTATCGCCCTTGCGGACGCGGTAGTTCTCGCGGACGCGGGGTGTTCCCTCGCCAGGCTCGAGCGTGGCTACCGCAACCTTCGCCGCGGCCAGGGTATCCATTTGGGTCAACAGTGTCGGGGCATGTGTCACCGGCACGGCGATGGCGTGCGACCCACCACCGGTGACGCCGTGGCGGTAGCCCGGATTCAGGCGTTCGATCTCGGCAGCCTCAAGCCCCAGTTGCCGGGCGACATCGCCCAGACGGACGTCCCGCGGGACCTCCACGGCAGCAAAATAGGGGCGATTTGGCAGCGGCTCGAGGTTGAGCGCGTATTGCTTCGGGTCCTTGAGCATGCGCACGACCGCGAGCAGGCGTGGGACGTAGGCGCGGGTCTCGCGCGGCAGCTTGAGCGACCAGTAGTCGGTCGACCGTCCGGCCTCCCGATTGGCCTCCATGGCGCGCTCCACATTGCGCTCGCCCCAGTTGTAGGCGGCGAGGGCGAGCGGCCAGTCGCCACCGAAACGGGCATTCAGTTCACTCAGGTAATCGAGTGCCGCCTCGGTGGAGGCGACCACGTCGCGGCGGCCGTCGTAGCGCCCGTTCTGGGGGAGACCGAAGCGTTTACCAGTCGCCGGAATGAATTGCCAGAGGCCGGCTGCCTTGGCCCGGGAGTACGCTGTTGGCTGGAAGGCGCTCTCGACCACGGGCAACAGCGCCAGCTCCAGCGGCAGGCCGCGGCGGTCGAGCCGCTCGACGATGTGATGCAGGTAGGGTCGACCCCGCTCGAGTGCGCGCCGCACGAAATCGCCGTTGCCGCTGTAAAAGGCCAGCTCACCGGCCACGCCTTCGTCCGGGCCCGTGTCCAGACGGAAGCCGGCACGCAGTCGCTCCCAGAGGTCGGCGTGTGTCCCCTCGATCCGGAAGGGCTCCTCCGCGACCGACCCCGCTGGCGTGGTCTCACGCTGCAGACGCATGGGCGCGGGGCGCTCGAGCGCCTCGCGGGCCAGACTGGTGGCGGCTGCCCCGTCCCGCTCCTGAAGGGCGGTCAACTGGGCACAGCCGGAGAGGAGCGCCGCGAGAAGTGCGGCTGCAGCGTAGGCGAGGCCGTTCATGGGCGGATGGTATGGACCCCAACCCGCCGCGGTCAACCCGGCCGGAAACAGCGTGTTGTCGCCCAGAGACGTTCACCGGTCAGTCGGCCCCGGCATCCGGGCCCGTGCTGACCGGGGGGAGATGATCACTCCGAGGGGGGCGTGAAGGTGTCTTTCCAGGCGCGCAGGGTGGCGAAGACGGCCGCCTCATCCGGCAGCGTCCGGCCGGCGCGGGCCTCGGCCGCTACACGTACCTCGGCGTGTCCGGTACGCAGAAAAGGGTTCACCGCGCGTTCCTCGGCGATGGTCGTCGGCAGGCTGGGAACTCCCGCGTCGAGGCGCTGCCGAGCGCGCGCGACCGCGGCGGGCAGGGCCGGGTTGTGCGGTTCAACGACACCGGCAAAGGCCAGGTTCGCCAATGTGTACTCGTGACCGCACAGTACCTGGAGTTCAGCCGGCAGTGCCGCCAGTCGCTGCAGTGAGGCGTGCATCGCCGCTGGCGTGCCCTCAAAGAGGCGGCCGCAACCGGCGGCGAAGAGTGTGTCACCGGTGCATACGAAACCCGGTCCAAGCCAGGCGAGTGCCCCGAGTGTGTGCCCGGGTACCGCGATGGCCTCCAGGAGCAGTGCACCGTCCAACAGGGCGATGCGCTCGCCGGCCGCGACCGCCCGGTCGCAGGGGCTGATGTACTCGCCTGCGGGCGCGAGGACCGGCGCCCCCGTCTCGGCCCGCAGACGGGCCAGACCAGCGGTGTGGTCGCGGTGGTGGTGGGTCACGATCTGGGCGACGAGGCGGGCCCCTCGCGCGCCGAGCCAGTCGAGCACGGGATCCGCTTCGCCGGGATCCACCACTACGACGCGCGGGTCGTCCCGGATGCCGATCACCCAGACGTAGTTGTCGCGCAGGACGGGGATGGGGTGGATCGAGAAGGGCGCGGGATTCTGCATGTGGATCGGGTGGGGCGGGGCGATTGGATCGAAGAGCGGTGCGGCAGGTCAGCACAGCGGCCCATGCTGCCGCAAGGGCGGGGGCGACGCTGCGAACCGGTTCCGCTTTCCGCGCGTCGCCCGACTGCCGGGGTGCTGGCCCGGCCAGGCGGTTGCTCCTGCAAGACCTGCCACAGAGTGTCCTCGGGTGGCACTCAAAGTATCCTCGCTCCGCCCCAGCGGCTCCCGACACGGCGCCCAGGGGTCGCGTCCGGCAGGGCGCGCGGCCGCAACGCTCGTGTTACAACCGGCCCAATGAAACAGCAATCCCGTTTTGCTCCACCGACCAGCCCCGCAGGGGGTGTCATCACCCAGCGAGAAATAGGTTCCATGCGACGCACGGCAGGGTTTCTGCTTGACTCCCCAGCCCCACGAACACCCGCGGCAGGACGCTGCACGCCCGGCCCATGAGACTCGCAGAGTGGCTGTCGCGCTGGCCTGGGTCCTTGCTGCTGGATGTGGAACGGGCTGAGTTCGATCGCCTTCTGCCCGACCTGTTCGGTTTCCATCTCCTGCAGGTCGGTGCCATCCCCGGCCGCGATCTCAGCGCCAGCTCACGGATCCGTCACCGGGTAGTCCTCGACTGCGGCGGTGAGGCGGGGACAGGCTTGCCTGGATCCGGCGTGGCCGCGTGCGATGCCGAATATCTGCCGATCGCCAACGACACCATCGACGTGCTCCTGCTTCCACACCTGCTGGAGTTCACGCCCGATCCGCAGGGCTGCCTGCGCGAGTGCGAGCGGGTGCTGGTAAACGGAGGCCACCTGCTGCTCACCGGCTTCAGTCCCTGGAGCCTGGCGGGGCTGGGCCGCATGCCGCTGGCCCTCTGGCGACGTCCGCCCTGGAATGGTCGCTTCCTGTCGCTGGCACGGCTCTGTGAATGGCTGGAGCTGCTCGGCTTTGAGGTAGTCGAGGCGCGATGTCTCTTTTTCCGGCCGAACGGTTTCGATGTGGCGGGCAATCGTTGGTCGCGTCTGGTCGAGGGACTGGGCCGGCGTCTCATGCCGGCCATCGGCTGTAATTACATCCTGCTGGCGCGCAAGTCCGCCGGCGCGGTCATTCCGCTGCAGGGGCGGACACGCCGTCGCCCACCGCTCCTGCCCGTGGCACAACCGTCTCCCGGCAGCTCGCGTAGCGGATGGCAAGCACCAGTCGAATCTCGCGACGCCGGCACCGGTTGACCGCAGTGGCGACGCGAGCGCTTGTGCCAGACTTCTCGCGACCGGAAGGGATCTGATTGGGTCTTGCATCGCCGCCCTGTCCCCCGGTGCTCGCGGACTTCGCTGCCCCGTTTACGCGAGATAGGCGCACGCCTCGGGCAAGGGCATCGGGCGCGCAAACAGGAAGCCTTGAAAGGTGTGGCAGCCGCGTGCACGCAGAAACTCCAATTGCGTCGGCGTTTCGACCCCTTCCACCACGGTCGTCATGCCGAGCTTTTCCGCGATCGGCAGGATGCTTTCGATGATCGCCACATTGATTGGGTCATCGGGCAGGCGGTCGATGAAGCTGCGATCGATCTTGAGTACGTCGAAACTGAAGCGGCGCAGGTAACCGAAGGACGCATGCCGCGTGCCGAAGTCGTCCAGGCAGACGCGTACACCCAAGTCCTGCAGGGCGTCGAACAGTTCCAGCGCGCGGGCAGTGTCATCGATCAAAACGGATTCCGTGATCTCGAGCTGCAAGCGGCAGGCGGGCAGCGCAGCCTGCCCAAGGGCCGCCTCCACCTGTCGGATGAAGCCGGGGTAGGCCACCTGACGCGCCGTGACGTTGATGGAAATGGTGCCAAATTCGAGGCCCGCATCGAGCAGCGCGCGGGCATCACGACAGGCACGATGGAGTACCCACTCGCCAAGCGGCACGATGAGCCGGCGCGACTCGGCGAAAGGGATGAAGTCGGCTGGCTCCAGCAACCCGCGGCGTGGATGCTGCCAGCGCAGCAGGGCCTCGAAACCCACCGTACGGCGGGTATCCCCTTCGAGGGTGATCTTCGGCTGGTAGTACAATTCGAACTGCTCGTCGGCGATGGCGGCCCACAGCGCCTGTTCGAGTTCGAACTGCTGGCGTTGCACCTGACCCAGCAGGGCGTCGTAGCGGACGGTGCAGTCCTTGCCGCTCCGCTTGGCCTGGTACATGGCGGTATCCGCCGCCGAAGTAAGGGCGTCCGCGTTCTCGCCGTGTTCTGGATATTGGGCGATGCCGATACTGCAGCGCACGACGATCGGCACGCCCGGATCCGTCGGGTAGATGGCTTCGGCCACGCGTGAGCGCAGGTTCTCGGCCGTGCGCAGTACGGCCTCGGGCGAGTTCGCGCCGGTCAGCAGCACCCCGAACTGGTCCCCGGCCAGCCGTGCAATCGTGTCACCACTGCCGAGACCGTCGCGCAGACGATTGGCCAGACGCCGCAGGATTTCATCGCCGGCATGGTGGCCGTAACAGTCGTTGACGTGCTTGAAATCGTCCAGATCGATGCACAGCAAGGCCAGTCGATTCCCGTGACGGGCCTCGGCCAGGGCCATGGCGAGCCGCTCCCGATAGAGACGCCGATTGGCGGCACCGGTGAGGCCGTCGAAGTAGGCCAGGCCACGCAGGTCTACCAGGGTTCGGGCGAGGGTGCGGGTGCGCTCGGAGATTGTGCCCTCGAGGTCGCTGAGGGTGCGCTGAAGTACCTCGTTGGCCTGATAGAGTGCGTGGGTCTTGCGTCCGAGCAACGCTTCAGCCTGCCGGCGCGCAGAGCGTTCCCGAATGAGCTGGTGTTGCAGCGCCTGTTCGCGTTCCTGCGTCACGCTGGCCGTTCCTTCGGTTGTGCGGGGCGGGGCTTCCATGACGAATCTGCGCGTTCCGACTCACGGTGACGCCTACTCGACAGCGCATCGTTTCGACGTAGGGTAGCGGGCGGCGGCTGGTTGGCGGTACGTGACGGAACAGGAAAGCGGCATGGATTTCGAAAGATGCGTGGTCTGTCACACTGATGGTGCATGTCGCGGCAATCCCGGTCCCGGTGGTTGGGGGGTGGTGTTGCGCTACGGCGAGATAGTGAGCGAGCTGGCCGGTGCTGAGCCGGCCACCACCAACAATCGCATGGAGCTCACCGCCGCGCTGCGTGCACTTGAGGCGTTGAAGCGCCCGTGCACGGTCGAGCTTCACAGCGATTCGCGCTACCTCGTCCAGGGCATGAGCGAATGGTTGCCGGGATGGATACGGCGTGGATGGGTCAACTCAGCGCGCGAGCCGGTGAAGAACCGCGACCTCTGGGAGGCCATCGCCCGGGCTGCTGCCGGCCACCGGGTGCATTGGCACTGGGTGAAAGGACACGCCGGCGTGGTCGACAACGAGCGTGCGGATGTGCTTGCCAATGCTGCCATCGATGAATTGCTGCGCGGCAGCGGCTGAAGGTGAGGCTTTCCAGCCGGCTCCCCAAACAGCACCCCGCTCAGCCCAGGGCCCGGGAAGCCCTCATTGCCGTGCGAGGAGGGCGGGGACGTCTGCGGCGGCCATGGGCCGGCCGAAGAGGTAGCCCTGGAAGTGTTCGATCCCTGCGCTGCGCAGATAATTTCGCTGCGCCGTGGTCTCCACCCCTTCCGCCACGAGCAGGATCCCGAGACGGCGACTCAACAGGATGCTTGTCTCGATGATGGCCTCGGCCGTGGTGTCGCCGGGAACCCGGCAGACCAATTCCCGCGCGATTTTGATCACCGTGGCCCCAGACTCGCACATCATTTTCAGGCCCGCCTGCGCGCTGCCGAAGTCGTCGATGCACAGCCGCAACCCCAAAGCCCTCAACTTCTGACCGAAAGCCTGACCGTGCAGGAAGGAATCGATCAGCGCCGCCTCACTGATGTCGATGGCAAGGTGTCCGGGGGGTAGCCCGGAACTTGTCAGGAGCCCGGCCAGCAGTTCGCTGAAGCCCTCGTCCCGGAGTTGGCGGTTGGAGATGTTCACCGAGATCCACTCCGGCGCATGCGGTCCGGCGAACCAGGGCCGCGCATCTTCCAGGGTGCGGGTCAGCACGAACTGGCTCAGGCTGGGCAACAGACCACGCTGGTCGGCAAAGGGGACAAAATCACGCGCTTCGATCAAGCCCCGTCGCGGGTGTCGCCAGCGGAGCAATGCCTCCAGGGCGAGAATCCTCGGCGCATCGCCGAGCATGCCAACCAGCGGGTGGTAGTGCAGCAGGAACTCCCCCGCGGACAGGGCCCGTGTGAGATCCTGCTCGAGTTCCAGACTGAGGCGGCGCTCATTCCGAATCTGCTCGTTGCAGAAAGTCGCACGATTCTTGCCGTCCTGCTTCGAGCGGTACAAGGCCAGGTCCGCCGCCGCACCGATGGCCTCGGCGTCGGGGCCATCATCGGGATACACGGCGACCCCGATGGAGAGGCCAACTGTGACACGCCTGCCCACCGCCGGAAGATCGATCGGACTGGACATCACGGTGACGACGCGCCCCGCCAGGCGAGCCAGCGAGTCACGCGCGACCACCCCCGGGATCAGTATGGCGAATTCGTCTCCGGCCAGACGCGCCACGATGTCGATTTCGCGCACGGAATCGAGCAACCGCGACCCGATTTGACGCAGAACCGTGTCGCCGCAGGCGTGACCGTAGATGTCGTTGACCCGCTTGAAGTCGTCGATATCGATGTAGAGAAGACTGAAGCTTTCACCACCCGGCTGACTGGCCTCAGCCAGTCTCTGGTTGAACAGGCGGCGATTGACCAGGCCGGTCAAGCCATCGATGTAGGCTACGGCGCGAAGGTCGATGAGCGCCCGGGTCCGTTCGTCCACGGTGAGTTCGAGCTGGGCCAGCGCAGTGGCGAGTCCGCGGTTCGCCTCGCCGAGGTCATGGCTGCGGCGTGCAAGCAGATGCTCGGCCTCACGTCGTGCCCGGCGCTCGTGGCCGAGGCGACGCATCAGCCGGTCGACTTCACCCTCGCTCAACTCTCCGACTCCCGCACCGTAGTTGCTCAGAACCGCCGGCCTCCCGGCTGCGTGACCCTCACCGACAGCGTGCCGGGCGCGGTCACTCGATCGCCGGAAACACCCGTGGGTAGCGGCGTGAGCGTCCCCGCCTTGAACCAGGGCTCAGAACCAGGGCTCAGAACCAGGGCCCAGAACCAGGGCCCAGAACCGGGTGAAGACTGTCTCGAACCGGGTCACTGCGGGAGGTGCATCCTCGCTGCCCTTGAGCCGGCCAGGGAGTTCTGTTCCAGTGCCGGCCGAAATCCCAGTGTCATGTCCAAGGGGGGAGGAACATGCGGCAGATCGTGCTTGACACCGAGACCACGGGACTCGAGGCCACTCAGCATCGCGTCATTGAAATCGGTTGTATCGAGGTCGTCGATCGGCGTCCCACGCGGCGGGTCTTCCATCACTACCTCAACCCGGAACGAGCGGTCGACGCCGGGGCCCTGGCCGTGCATGGGCTGGGCGATGAATTCCTGGCCGACAAGCCGCGCTTCGCCCAGATTGCCGATGAACTGCTCGAGTTTCTGCGTGGTGCCGAGCTCGTCATCCACAATGCGCCTTTCGATCTCGGTTTCCTCGATGCCGAGTTTCGCCGCCTGGACCCCGCCTGGACCGGGCTCGCGGAGCACTGCCGCGTGCTGGATACGTTGGCGCTGGCGCGTGAACGTCATCCTGGACAGCGCAACAGCCTGGATGCCCTCTGTCGGCGTTACCAGGTAGACAATTCCGACCGTGCCCTGCACGGCGCCCGGTTGGATGCGGCGCTCCTCTGCGAAGTGTATCTCGCGATGACCGGCGGTCAGGGGGAACTGCTGGCCGAGCACGTCGCAAGGCGTGAGGAAACGGCCGTGCTCGGTGGGCCGCAGGCATGGCCACGACCGCTGCCTGTCATGACGGTGCCGGAGGCGGCGCTGCTCGCGCATGCGCGGCGTCTCCAGTCCATCGGCAAGCAGGCCGCAGGCCCGCCGCTGTGGCTGCTGGAGTCGGCGGTGAGCGAGCTGGCCTGAGCCGAAACTCGCCGGTCACAGGTGGGCACCCAAGCAATCATTCCGTCATCCCGGCCCCGCGTTTCTGATTCCCGCGGAGGCGGAAGTCCAGTGTCGCTGGGTACGGACTGGATCCCCGCCTGCGCGGAGATGACGGGTAATGCGGGGATGACGGCGTTTGGATTGCGGGGTGATGCATCCGGACGCGAAGCGCGACGGTTTGCAGGCAGATGCCGTGCTTCCTCAGCCGGCCGGTGGTTTGAGCAGGCCCTGAAGCTCGCCCTTCTGGAAGAGTTCGACCAGGATGTCGCAGCCGCCTACCAGCTCACCGCGCACGAAGACCTGCGGGAAGGTTGGCCAGTTGCTGATGGCCGGCAGTGCCTGGCGCACGGCCGGCTCCGCCAGCACGTCGACGTGTGCGTACTCCACGCCGCAGGCCGCCAGCACCTGCGATGCCCGCAGCGAAAAGCCACATTGCGGGAACTGTGGAGAGCCCTTCATGAAGATGATGATTTCGTTCTCGGCGATGGTCTTGCGGATGTGTTCCTGGATGTCCATGGCGACTTGGCTCTCGAATTCGGGTGGGCGTCCACTCTCTGGGGGAGGCGGAGGCTTGAGGGCAAGGTACGCCCGCTGGGCGTCCCCTGAGTGCGCAGATCATTGGTGCACACCCCGTTATACTCGCGCCCGTCGCGGGAGGCCGCAATGTCCCGTTGCACGGCGGTGCGTGTGCATCTGCCCGGGATCTCTCGCCGGCTCCCGGGCCGATCGCATCGTTCGGCGAGTCATGCGCCTGCCGCCTCCGTGCCCTCCCGGGCGTCTCACCACCGGCTGAGCGTCCGCGTCCGCAGCGGCGTCACCCGTTCGGAGACTCCCACGCAGGCGACCCCCTACCACCCGATCACTCAGGAGACCAACCATGGAGCACAAGCTGCCGGAACTGCCCTATTCCCGGGACGCACTTGCCCCGCATATTTCCCGGGAGACGCTCGATTTCCACTACGGCAAGCATCATGCGGCCTACGTGGCGAACCTGAACAAGCTCATCCCGGGCACCGAATACGAGGGGCTCGATCTCGAGGCCATCATCCGCAAGGCACCTGCCGGCGGCGTGTTCAACAATGCCGCCCAGGTATGGAACCACACCTTCTATTGGAACAGCCTCTCGCCGCAGGGTGGAGGCGATCCAGAAGGCCGGCTGGCCGATCGCCTGGTGCAGCATTTCGGTGGCATCGATGCCTTCCGGCAGAAGTTCACGGAATCGGCCGTCGGCAATTTCGGCTCGGGCTGGACCTGGCTCGTGCAGCGCTCGGATGGATCGCTCGGCATCGTCAACACGGGTAATGCCGGTACGCCCCTCACGGGAGCGGATCGACCGCTGCTCACCTGTGATGTGTGGGAACACGCGTACTACATCGATTATCGCAATGTGCGCCCCGACTACCTCAAGGCATGGTGGCAATTGGTCAACTGGCGCTTCGCCGCAGACGCGCTGGTCGGCTGACCGGCCCTGCAATCCCTGTCCGGGCGATGGGGTGCCCCGGACAGGGTGCCTCGACTGTGATCGTCCCACTGGGCGCTGACGCGGCTTGCCCAGCGTCCGGTGGGCGGTGTGGCATTCGATTTGGCAGAGCGCCTGATGCATCGCTAGGATAGGCGCTTTTTCGCGGGGCTCCCTGCCCCATCCCATCCCCCGTGAGCGCACCTTACGGAGCCGCGCCGTGACGGAAGCCCTGATCCCCACCTACAACCGCCTCCCGGTGGCCTTCTCCCACGGCTCGGGTGCCTGGCTGTGGTCCGAGGACGGTACCCGCTACCTCGATGCCCTCTCGGGGATCGCCGTGACCGGCCTCGGACATGCTCATCCGGGCGTCACACGGGCCATCCAGGAGCAGGCGGCACGTCTGCTGCACTGTTCCAACGTCTACCACATATCGGCCCAGTCGGCCCTCGCGGAACGTCTGTGTGCGCATTCCGGGATGTCGGCGGCCTTCTTCTGCAATTCGGGTGCGGAGGCCAACGAGGCGGCGATCAAGCTCGCGCGCCTGCATGGCCACCGGCGCGGCCATACCTGCCCGCGCATCGTCGTCATGGAACGTGCCTTCCACGGCCGTACCCTCGCCACGCTCAGCGCCACCGGCAACCCCAAGGTCCAGGCCGGGTTCGAGCCACTGGTCGAGGGCTTTCTGCGCGTTCCCTACGGAGATGTCGCCGCTGTCGCCGCACTGTTCGACCGGCACCCGGATATCGCCGCAGTACTGCTGGAATCCATTCAGGGCGAGGGCGGCGTCATCGTCCCGGCCACCGGTTTCCTGGCTGGTTTGCGTGATCTCTGCGACCGATACGGTGCACTCCTGATGCTCGACGAGGTGCAAAGCGGCATCGGGCGCACAGGGCGCTGGTTCGCCTGTCAGCACGAGGGAGTGGTTCCGGACGTGATGCAACTGGCGAAGGGTTTGGGCAATGGCGTCCCGATCGGGGCAACGCTGGTGCATGGACTGGCCAGCGATCTCTTCGGGCCCGGGTTGCATGGCACCACCTTTGGCGGCAATCCGCTCGCCTGCGTCGCGGCACTCGCCGTCCTCGATGCGATCGAGGAAGAAGACCTCCTGGCCCGGGCCACGGCCCTCGGTGCTCGCATCGCGGCGGGTTTGCGTGCCGGTCTCGCCACCTTCGCTGAAGTCAGCGTGCGTGGCAGGGGACTCATGATCGGGGTGGTGTTGCCGCGCGATTGCCCGGAACTTGCACTGACCTGCTTGGAGACGCAGCGCCTGCTGGTCAACATCACTGCGGGGCGCGTCGTGCGGCTTCTGCCGCCGCTGGTGATGACGGATGCGGAGGCGGACGATCTTGTCACGCGACTGCTCGCCGTGCTCCAGCCATGGCTCCTGGCCAGCCGCCCTGAGCAGGGTGTCGCATGAGGCCGTGCCACTTTCTCACCGTGACCGATCTGCCCGTCGCGGAATTGCAGGGGCTCATCCGACGCGCACGCGAACTCAAGGCATTGCATGCAGTTGACCGCAGCTATCTGCCACTCAGTGGGCGTACGCTGGCGATGGTCTTCGAGAAGAGTTCCACCCGCACGCGGGTTTCTTTCGAGGCCGGCATGCTTCAGTTGGGCGGCAATGCCATATTCCTGTCGGCAGCGGACAGTCAGCTCGGGCGCGGTGAACCCCTGGAGGACACGGCACGGGTGCTGTCGCGGATGGTGGATGCCATCATGCTGCGCACCCACAGTCATCAGGCCCTCGTGCGCTTTGCCGACCACGCGGCAGTACCGGTCATCAACGGGCTGTCCGACGTGGCGCATCCCTGTCAGTTCCTGGCGGACTGGCTCACTTTCGAGGAGCATCGCGGCACACTCGCCGGACGCACCGTGGCCTGGATCGGCGATGGCAACAACATGTGTCACACCTACATTGCCGCCGCCGCCCATCTCGGATTCGCGTTGCGGATCGCCTCCCCACCGGGTTTCGAGCCCGTGTTTGACGGTGAGGCGCTCCCACCCAATGTGACGATGGTGCGGGATCCGCGTGCTGCGGTGAGAGGCGCGGATCTCGTCCTGACCGACGTCTGGATCAGCATGGGCCAGGAGGCGGAGCGTGAGGCTCGCCTGCGCGCCTTCTCTGGCTATCAGGTGGACTGCAAGCTGCTTGACCTCGCGACTCCCGAGGCAATCTTCATGCACTGTCTCCCCGCGCACCGGGGCGAGGAGATCGCCCTGGAGGTGCTGGACGATCCGCGCAGCGTTGTCTGGGACGAGGCCGGCAATCGCCTGCATGCACAGAAGGCGTTGCTCGAATTGCTCGTGCGACCTGATGCGTACGCGAGGTCGCTGACTCGCGACGTCGAACTCCGTGCTGGCCGGCGGGCCTGAGCTGAGCTTGCCGGCGGCAGTGCGCCCGGATGACCATTCCCCCCATGCGCCTGCTCATCAGCAACGACGACGGCTATCTCGCCCCCGGACTCGCCGCGCTCGTGCAGGCCTTCCAGGGCGAGGACCTGCTGGTCATCGCCCCGGAGAGAAACTGCAGTGGAGCGAGTAATTCCCTGACCATCGATCGACCGCTGCGTCTGCAGCGCGCGCCGAATGGGTTCTGGTTCATCGATGGCACCCCGACGGATTGCGTGCATCTGGCGATGACGGCGGCCGAATTCTCACCACTCCCTGACCTCGTTCTTGGGGGCATCAACGCTGGGGAGAACCTGGGCGATGACGTCCTCTACTCGGGGACGGTGGCCGTGGCCATGGAGGGGCGCATGATGGGGCGCGCGAGCCTCGCCATTTCCCTCGCCGGCTCAACGCCCCGGCACTATGACACTGCGGCGCGGGTCGCACGGCTGCTGGTCGACCGCATGCGCCGTTCGCCCCTGCCACCGGATACGATCCTCAATGTGAATGTGCCCGACGTGCGGTTCGACGAACTACGTGGTTTCGCAGTCACACGGCTGGGAGTTCGCCATCCCGCAAGCCCGGTGGTCCGCACCACGGATCCGCGAGGTAGACCGGTGTGGTGGGTGGGGGCGGCCGGCGCACCGCAGGACATCGCGCCCGACACGGATTTCCACGCCATACGCTCCCGATACGTCTCCGTCACGCCGTTGCAGGTCGATTTGACACGTCATGGTGCGCTGGATACCGTCCGGACTTGGATGCATACCTTGGGTCCCAGCAGCGAATGAGTCCCGATCGGCGTGGCATCGGTCTCACTTCGCAGCGCGCCCGCGACCGCCTGGTCGCGCGGTTGCGTGAGATGGGCATCACCGATGACGCGGTGCTGGAGATGATGCGTTCCACGCCCCGGCATCTGTTCGTGGACGAGGCCCTCGCCAGCCGCGCCTACGAGAATACGGCGCTCCCCATAGGCTACGGCCAAACCATCTCGCAGCCCTATGTCGTGGCGCGCATGACTTCCGTCTTGGCCCGCTGTCAACCGCTTGCGCGCGTTCTGGAGGTCGGGGCAGGTAGCGGCTATCAGACGGCGCTGCTCGCCCGTCTGGCCACGCATGTCTACTGCGTCGAGCGCGTGGCGCCCCTCGCCATCCAGTTGCGGCGGCGCATGGCAAATCTCGGCTATCACAATGTGAGCGTGCGCCACGGTGACGGCCGTCTGGGCTGGTCGCGACACGCCCCCTTCGATGCGGTGCTGGTAGCCGCCGCGGCCGTTGGTGTTCCCCCAGCCCTCGTTGAGCAACTCGCCGTCGGCGGCAGTCTGATCATGCCGGTCGGTCATGACGGTGGCGCCCAGCACTTGCTGTTCCTCGTCAAGCATGCGGATGGATCGCTGCGTGAAGAGAACATCGAGAGTGTCAGCTTCGTCCCCTTGCTGGAAGGAGTCGCCTGATGCTGAACAAGCCTTTGCTTACGCGACGTGGGAACGCAACCTCCCGGCACCGTTGCCCAGTCAGTGATGCGCGGGGTCGGAGCCCACTCCCCGGGCTTGCAGCCGTAACCGTGGCGCTGATGTTCCTGCTCAGTGGCTGCGCCACTCAGCCACCCGCGCCGATCGATGGGCTGGAGTCGGGTGCGCCTGTCGCCCGCCCGATACGTCCGCCGCCGCCACCTGTTGCCAGCGTGACCGTGCGACGTGGTGATACGCTCTACGCGATTGCCTTCGCCCGCGGTTTGGATTTTCGTGACGTCGCACGCTGGAACGGCATTGCCGAGCCGTTCACGATTTACCCCGGGCAATTACTGCGACTGGGTCCATCGGACCCGGCAGGCGTGGCGGCTCCGGAGGCGGTCGCCAGCAGTCCCACTGTCCCGCGCGAGGGCCGGGGTCCGGCAGACGCGGTCGGTGCGGCCAATGTCCAGGTGGTGGATCGCGTACCGGCCCCGGCTGCCGCGTCATCGCCGCGGCCGGGACCTTCCGCCTTCGTTCCACTGGATCCGCCCGCGGCTGAACGAGCGCCACCGACGCCTGTCGCCACGGCGGCCGTCCCGGGTGCCGAGCCGCGCCCGCTGCCAACGGGCACTGCCCGGATGATCGCACCGGGGCAGTCTGCGCAGCCGGTGACAGACACCTCGCAGACCACTCCGGCGATTCCCCCGGCAGTCGCAGCGCCACTGGCCACCATCGATGACGGAACGAAAGCGCGGGCCGTGGTGTCGGAAGCGCCGGTCAAGAATGCCGCACCCGGTCAGTGGCTGTGGCCAACCGAGGGCAAGGTTCTTGATGCCTTTGGCAGTGGGGGTCGCAAGGGGGTCGTCGTTGGCGGGCGCTCGGGTCAAGCAATCCGGGCTGCGCGCGCCGGCGAGGTTGTCTACGCCGGCGGCGGTCTGCTCGGCTATGGCTTGCTGGTCATCATCAAGCACGACGAGACCTTCCTCAGTGCCTATGGGAACAACAGTCGCATCCTCGTGAAGGAGGGTGCCCGGGTGGAGGCAGGACAGTCGATTGCGGAGATGGGTGCGACTGCAGATGGCCGGGTTGGTCTGCACTTCGAGTTGCGGCGCAAGGGTCAGCCCATCGATCCGATGACACTGGTGCAGGCACCCTGAAGTATCGGGTGTCTTGATGGACGAAGGCGGAAGTGACCGGGTTACTCGTCCGGTCGCGCGGTGGCAGGAATGACCTGCGTCGTTTGCGACCGCTGAATCGCGCGCCTTGGGTGCGGGATGTGGAGGCAGGATGGGACACGGATCCAGACAGAACGACATCAACGATGACCGCCTCGCCACTGCTACAGATGCGGATGATGCGGATGACGTCGTCCTCGAAGAAGGCGGCAGCGACCTCGAGGGGCCTGCCGAAGATGCCATCGTGGACGAAGAGGAGGCCGACGCCGACGTTGAGCCCGATGCGGTCGTGCCCCTCACGGTCTCCTATCGGCCGGGCGAGATCCCGGACGGAGAAGTGGACGCCACGCGCCTCTATCTCTCGGAGATCGGCTTCGCCGAACTGCTGACCCCGGCGGAGGAGGTGCATTTCGCCCGCCTGCTGCATCGCGGGAACATCTTCTGTGCCCCGACCGAAGCCTGCGAACTCTGCGAGCCCTTGCGCTGGCGCCGTCGCCGTCAGAAGCGTCCGGCTTCGCCCCGTGCGCTCATGATCGAGAGCAACCTGCGCCTCGTGGTCAAGATCGCACGCCGCTACATGAACCGTGGCCTGCCGCTGCTCGACCTCATCGAGGAGGGTAACCTCGGGCTTATCCGCGGCGTCGAAAAGTTCGATCCGGAGCGTGGCTTCCGCTTTTCCACCTATGCCACCTGGTGGATCAGGCAGACCATCGAGCGGGCACTGATGAATCAGACGCGCACCATCCGTCTGCCCATCCACGTGGTGAAAGAGATCAATGTCTATCTGCGTGCCGCTCGCCGACTGGCGCAGACCCTTGATCGGGAGCCGAGCCCGGAGGACGTGGCCCATCATCTCGACAAGTCCATCGACGAGGTGAAGGCGATGCTCGGTCTCAACGATCGGGTGACCTCGGTGGACATGCCGGCAGAGCGCGATTCGGATCGCTCCGTGCTCGACACCATTCCGGATGAGCAGAACGCAGCACCCTGGCAGATCCTTCAGGACAACGACATTCAGCGACATCTCGATGCCTGGCTGTCGCAGCTCAACGACAAGCAGCGCGCCGTGGTCGAGCGCCGATTCGGCCTGCGTGAACGCGACATCGCCACCCTCGAGGAGGTCGGCAATGAGATCGGCGTAACGCGGGAGCGTGTGCGTCAGATCCAGATCGAGGCGCTCAACCGTCTGCGTCAGATGATGGAGCGTGAGGGTCTCTCCGTGGAAAGCCTGCTCCCTGACGAGTGACGGCCCCGAACGGGGTGGCCGCCGGGGTAGGACGCTGCCCGACGCAGCTGTCGGGACCCGTGGTGGATTCATTCATGCCCTCTCAGTTCTGGGCAGGGGGAAACAGCAACGCCACCACACGGCGTCCTTCTGCGGCGAGTACGGCATACACCCGGCACGCCGCACTCGTGCGCATGACTTCCACGCCAATGCCCCGGGCAGACAGGGGGGCCAGCAAGGGTGGGGGCAGGAAGCGTTGCCGCGCCCCGGTGCCGATCAACACCAACTCAGGCTTGAGCTCGAGCAGTCGCGCCACTGCCGGATGATCCAGTGCTTCCACGGATTGCACCGGGAAGTCCGGCTGCAACGTATGGGGTGAGACGAGCACGGTCGTGGCGTGTATTCGACCATCGATGCGGATCCCGTGCTCGTCATAGCCATCGATACGATGGCCGAGCGTGGTGCCATCACGTTCCAATTTCATCGTCGGGCTCCTTCTGCGGTGATGCGTGGTGCGGTCTTGGGTCCTGCGACTAATGCACTGCAACAGCGCAAGTGGAATGCACAACAAGCGATGACTTCATTCATCGCAACACCGTGTGCTTTTTGGGATGTGGTGTATGCTCCAAGTCGCGAGTGGCCTTGCCGGCTTGCGACCAACTGTTGTTGACGTCTCGCGTCTCTGCGGTCAGCGCATCGTCGTTGGAGTGATCATGCGATGTGCAGCGGGGACGGGTCGGGACTCATCACTGAGGATCATTGATGCGGATCATTCTTCTCGGGGCCCCGGGGGCGGGCAAGGGTACACAGGCTGAGTTCCTCTGCGCGCGTTTCGCGATACCCAAGATCTCCACCGGCGACATGCTCCGTGCCGCTGTCCAAGCCGGCAGCCCGCTGGGAAAACAGGCCAAGGCCGTCATGGATGCGGGCGAACTCGTATCTGACGACATCATCCTTGGGCTCGTGCAGGAGCGTATCGCTGCCGGGGATTGCGTGAATGGTTTCCTCTTCGATGGTTTCCCGCGCACCATCCCCCAGGCGGAAGGCCTGGCCGACATCGGCGTCGATATTGACCACGTCATCGAGATCGTCGTAGCTGACCAGGAGATCGTCGCGCGTCTCTCGGGCCGCCGGGTACATGCGGCATCGGGGCGCGTCTATCACGTCGAGCACAATCCGCCCCGTCTGGTGGGTATCGACGATTTGACGGGCGAGCCTTTGGTACAGCGTGATGACGACCGTGAAGAGACGATACGTCGCCGTCTCGCCGTCTACCACGAGCAGACATCACCCCTGACCGCCTTCTATCGAGCGCGCGGGCGCGCGACAGGTCGTCCGCACTACCTGCGGATCGATGGGGTGGGGGCAGTGGACGCCATCAGCGAACAGCTCAAGGCAGCGCTGGCATCCTGATGGCCCTGGGGACGTAGTTTCGTGCTGCAGAAAGATGCACCTGTGGTCGAAAAAGCTGCGCGGGCACTGGCGCTTGGCTGTGAATATTCAGTTGCTGTCTAGCACGGTGCGCGAGTAGTGGGCATGGCAAGGCGAAATTTCAGGCGATTCCGCCTTGGAGTTATTGCCGAAAGCTAAGGTGTAGGTTATAAACAATGCGTTAGCGGCTTGTTTGTCAAGGCTTATCGGGGGTTTAAACCATGGCGACGAAGAAGTCAGTCTCGAAGAGAGCGCCGGCCAGAAAGGCGGCGGCGCGCAAGGCGTCTTCCCGCACGACCGGCAGGAAGAAGGTGGCGAGCAAGAAGAAGGTTGCCTCGAAGAAGAAGGCGACGAGCAAGAAGAAGGTTGCCTCGAAGAAGAAGGTTGCCTCGAAGAAGAAGGTCGCTTCAAAGAAGAAGGTCGGTACGCGCAAGAAGGTCGCTTCAAAGAAGAAGGTCGGTACGCGCAAGAAGGTCGCTTCGAAGAAGAAGGTCGGTACGCGCAAGAAGGTCGCTTCGAAGAAGAAGGTAGTCACGCGGAAGAAGGCGGCTTCGAAGAAGGTTGGCTCGAAGAAGAAGACCAGCGCGCGCAAGAAGTCCGGTGTTGCCCGCAAGCGCGTCAGCCGTCGCAGCCCGCCGGCCTTGACCACCCCGCCCGGCGAATTCCCGAGTACTGCCGGCGAATCGTGACATCGAGTCTTGGGGAATTCCGGGTCGCCCTCGCAAGGGCGGCCCGACCCTGATCCTCGCCCTGTGGGTTTGACGCAGCCGGAGTGTCCAGGTGTCGCGCCCGCCCGCCCGCAGGGCCTCAACCCGTTCGTCG
This sequence comes from Proteobacteria bacterium UBA664, assembly GCA_002299125.1. Lineage (GTDB taxonomy): Bacteria > Pseudomonadota > Gammaproteobacteria > UBA7966 > UBA7966 > UBA7966. The sequence continues at coordinate 15,476 of DBNU01000066.1, read as the reverse complement.
CGGGTTTATCTGCTGCGCCCACGGATCAGGTGGCTATTGCCGCTCGTCGTCCTGCTTGCGGGAGCAGCACTGACGCTGCTCGACTACCGCGTGCGGGTGGGGATTGAGTCGTTACGGGACCGTGCCCCGGCGCGATTCTTCGCCCGCAGCCTCGCACTGACGCCATCTGCCGCACTGACGCAGGCGCGCATCGTCTACGAACTCGATCTGCTCGGCTACGTGCCGCGCGGCAAACCCGCTGGCCCTGGCGAATTCTCACTCGGACGCCATGACCTCGAGCTTTGGCCTCGCACTGCAGCAGCAGACTGTCGCTTTCCTCTGCGCCTGATCTTCGACAACGCCAGTCGATTGCAGCACTTGAGCGGGCGGGACGGCGAACCCTGCAGCACCGAACTCGAGCCATTCGAATTCGCCAACCTGGCCGATGCAACGCTCGCGGACCGCGAATATCTGCCGCTTGGGCGCATTGGGCCGCAGCTGGTGGCGGCATTCCTGGCGATCGAGGATCGCAACTACTACCGGCATCCCGGCCTTGATCCCTTCGCGCTGCTGCGGGCCACCTGGATCAATCTGCGTGCAGGTGAGTTGCTGCAGGGTGGCAGCACGCTCACGCAACAGTTGGCCAAGAATCTCTACACGGGCGGCGAGCGTTCCTGGCTGCGCAAGCTGTCCGAGTTCGCCCATGTGGTCGTGCTCGAGTGGCGCTACGACAAGCAGCAACTGCTCGAGGCCTATCTCAACGACATTTATCTGGGGCAGGACGGTTCACGGGCCATCCGCGGCGTGGCGCGTGGGGCGCGCCACTGGTTCGGGCGTCCGCTCGCGGAATTGGAACTGCACCAGATTGCCTTGCTTGCCGGGATGGCGCGCGGTGCCGCTGCCTATGATCCGCGGCGGTCGCCGGAACGTGCCCGTCTTCGGCGTGACGAGGTGCTCGATGCCCTGGGTTCGCTCGGTTGGGCTTCGGCCGCTGCGATTGCTCACGCGCGGAGTCGCCCGCTCGATGTTACTGCCCGTCCACTGGTGCGAGCTGGGCGTTTCCCCTCGCTGCAGCGCGTGTTGCGGGAGCAACTGGCCTCACTGGTTCCGGATCGAGGCGCTGCCGACCATGGCCTGTACATCCGGACCGGTATCGACACCTGGTTGCAGATGCGCGCCGAGTGGGCGGTGACGGAGGCACTTGATCGGCACGTGGTCGCAGTGCCAGCGGCGCGCGGCGTGCAGGCAGCGGTAGTGGTGATCGACGCGAGGAGCGGGGCCTTGCGCGCACTGGTCGGGGGGCGGGATCCGAACCCGGAGGCCTTCAATCGCGCACTGGCGGCGAAGCGTCCGATCGGCTCGCTCATGAAACCGCTGGTGACACTCGCCGCGTTGGCGGCCCGTCCCGATCTGCACCCCGCCAGTCGCTTCGATGATGCCCCACCCGCGTTGCAGGATGCTCAGGGACGGCCTTGGCGTCCGGGCAATCACGATGGCCGCCAGCATGGGATCGTCACGCTTGCCGAGGCCATGTCCCTCTCGCTCAATGCGCCCTTCGTGCGTCTGGCGATGGAGGCTGGGCTGTCTCGTGTAGCCACCCTGCTCACGCGCGTGGGCGCTCCAGTGGCAGGGCGTCCGTGGCCCTCACTTGCGCTGGGTGCGCACGAGATGTCCCCAGCGGCCGTGGCACGCGCTTACCTGCTGCTCAGCGCAGAGCGCGATCCCGGCGGGATCCGCTGGATCGATAGCATCCACGACCGTACCGCAAAGCTGCTCTGGCGGGCACCTCCACCGGACGGGCCGCAGGCTGATCCAGCAGCCCTCATGGTGCGGTCGATGCTGCTGGAGGTCGCCCGCCGGGGAACGGGGCGCCGTTTGACCGAGACCTTTCCTGCGCACGGGCCACTTGCCGCCAAAACCGGCACGACGGATGAACGGCGTGACAGTTGGTTCGTGGGCTTCGGCACCGATCACCTGGGCGTGACCTGGGTGGGGCACGACGACAATCGTCCGACCGGACTGACCGGCGCGATGGGTGCCCTGCCGCTGTGGCTGGAAGTCTTCGCTGGTCATCCGCCACGCGCAGTGTCCATCCCCGGCCGCGCCGGCTTGCTCGCGGTATTCATCGACGGCGTGAGTGGGGCGCGCGTTGCTCCGACCTGCGCCAGGGCGCTGCGCGTGCTGTTGCCGAAAACGGTGGTCGAGGCCTTGCCCAGAGGCCCCTGCCACTGAGGGCGTGCGCGGATCGTCACCGCCCCCGCGCAGCGCAGGCACTGGATCCCCGCCTGCGCGGGGATGAGTGCGTGGACACGCGGGGATGACGAGGCTGGATTCCCGTCGCAGCCGGCCCCCGAGGGTCCTCACGGTGGCCCTGAAGGCAGGCAGCCACCGTGCCACCACCAGGTCGGCAGATCCCGCCAGGCGTCCCCCAGGGCGCGCTGATGCGCCTCGTCATCGGCATCCAGTTCGCGCATCAGCCGTCGGAAGGCCGGTGAGTGATCGAGGTGTCGGGTGTGGGCCAGCTCGTGCAGCAGCACGTGGTCCACGAGTGCCGGCTCGACGAACAGCAGCACGCTGTTCAGGCGGATCAGTCCCTGCGACGAGCAACTTCCCCAGCGGGAGCGCTGCAGTCCGCAGGACAGCCCCGTGAACACGAACCCATGCTGCTGTGCGAGCTGAGTGGCACGCGGCAGGAAGATCAGTTTGGCCAGTCGCCGAAGCAGCGCACGCAGACCAGCGAGTGCGCGCCTGGGATCGGAGTTGGCAGAGATCTCCAGCAGATCAGCGCTCAGGCGATTGCGGCGAGCCTGGTAGTCCACCCGCCAAGTCCCGCGCGCCGCGGGCAGATGTAGATGTTGTGGCAGTTCGGGCGCGGCCTCCAGGCGGTGCCGCGTCCATACCCGGCGAAGCCACGGGCCGGCCTGTTCCAGTGCAACCGTGATGGCGGCCTTCGAGGTGCCCGTGGGGCAGGTGAGCAGGAAACCGCGTTCAGGTCGGAAACTCAGCCTGAGTCGACGCGCACGGTCGAGTCGACGTACCTCCACCGGAATGTTGGTACCGGCTGCGAGGGTGTGCAATGCCGGGGCTGGCGCTGCCTCGGGATGACTCAGCTTCAATTGCCTGCCCTGGATCGCGCGCTGCGCCGCTCTGCGTGCTCAGAGCGCGGGGAGATCACGTGCCACCCGCAAGCCCACGGCGGAGTCCTGCTCCGTTGCCGGGGCATGGGCGCGGCGCGTGGTGCGCAGATGTTTCGAGGGGCTGCGCCAGCTACCGCCGCGATGGACACGGAGTGTGCAACCCGCTTCCTCCACGGCGCTGCCATCGACTGGCGCAGCGTCATAGCTCGGGCGATAGCAGTCCGCCACCCATTCGGAGACATTGCCCGCCGTGTCGAAGAAACCGAAGGGATTGGCATTGAACTGCCCGACACGGGTCGGTTCGAGCGGCTCGAGACCGGGCGCACAGCCGAGGCACCAGGCCTGGCCGTTGCCCGGTGTGTTGCCCCACCAGTAGAGCCCCGAGCTGCCGGCCCGGGCCGCGTATTCCCATTCTGCCTCGGTGGGCAGACGGTAGGGCTGATTGCTCTGCTCGGCCAGCCAGGCGGCATAGGCAGTGGCGGCCTGCCAACTGATGCCACTGGCCGGCTGATCCTCTGCCCCGGCCTGCAACGGCAGCCTTCGGCTGCGGGCAAAGCGGTTCCATTCGGCACGGGTCACCTCGTGCGCGGAGAGGGCGAAGGCGGCGAGTCTGACCTCCCGCACCGGACCTTCATCCAGCGTGTCGCCGAGCAGGCCGCTACCCATCTGGAAGCTGCCAGCGGGCACGGCGAGCATGAGTGGCCCTTCGCCGCCACCGGCCAGGGCGTCGCGGAAGGGGGCGGGGAGGGCGGGCACAGCCGACTGGGTTTCGCCGTCTGCTGTTGCCGGGCCGGTCACGGCGGTAGTGGTCGCGACTTCATCGCGAGAGTCCATTGCGGGTGTCGCCCGATCGGGCAGGGCACTGAGATCGATTGGAGGCAGTGGCGGTGTCTGTTTGGCGTGGTACAACCAAGCGCCGGCTCCGGCGATGAGAGTCAGTGCGGCCACACCGGCCAGCAGGCCCGGGAGGCGGGATGGCGCCGCCCGTGCGACCTCGCTGGGTTCGAAACGCCGGATCCCCGAAGGGCGTTCAGGGGTGTGCCCCGACTGCGTCCCTTCGTTGCCGTGCCCGGTGGTTGCCGGGGTGCTGGCGCTGTGATTGCCTTGCCCTGTCGTTGACCCAGATGCCACACGGTCGGTCGCTGCCGTGCCACCAGTGCCGGGTGATCCGAAGACCTGGCCAGCGGCAGTACCGGAGGCTGAACCGAAGCGCGGCCGGTCGGCGCGGTCGTCCACAGCGGCACCGAGCAAATCCACGATGACCACGGTGGTGTTGTCCTGACGGGGCACGGCCGCGGCCGTGACGGCCCCGAGCAGCGCGTCCACACAGCTTCGGGCGCTGGCTTGCCCCTGCACAATCTCGCGTATCTGCGCCGCTCCAATGGAGTCGATGCCATCGCTGCAGACGATGAGCCGGTCGCCTGCCCTGAGCTCGAGGCCTGCGGCCGGGCAGTCCACTTCGGGAATGTCGTCTCCGGTCAAAGCGCTCATCAGCATGTTGCGGCTCAGCCCAGCGTCGGGCTTGACCTCCTGGCCAGCGGCGGCCATGCGGTCGAGGAAGGCGCCATAGCTGTGGTCCGCATTGCACTTCACCAGATCCCCGGCGCGGAACAGGAATAGATGGCTGTCCCCCACGCTCACCCAATGGAGGCGTCCGGTTTGCAGCAGACAAGCGACCAGGGTGCATCCCATGCCGCGCAGGGCTGCGGTCTCACGCACCGTCTCGGCGATGCTGTCATTGGCCGCGAGGACGCTGTCACGCAGCACGGCAGCCGCGTCCGGGCAGGGGAAATGCGCCGTGATGAACTTGTTGCAGGTCTGCACGGCCATGTTGCTGGCCACATTGCCGGCGGCATGCCCACCCATGCCGTCGGCAACGACGATGAGTGTGCCCTCCCGCTCCCCCTCACCCAGTCGCGTGATGAGAAAGGCGTCTTCCTGATAGTCTCGGTCGCCGTCGATCTGACCGCCGGCCGCATCGAATCGCGTGGCCATGCCTGATGGTGGGCTCCGTTGCTGTCGGCCGATGGCGGGGGTCGTTGCCGTGTCGACCAAGGCTAACACTGCGACGGTCGGAGGCGCGAACCCCACCGGACATCCCGGGGTCAGTTCCCGCGGGCGGACCAGCTCGCGTGGTCCGGTGCTCGACTCGCACGGCCGGAACATTGACGCCGCTTCACCGCCCCCTACAGATCCCGGTGTGCCCGCCTTCCATCTCCTGAGTCATGTCCGCCGACAACGCCTTCACGATTCTCGAACGCCAACTGCCGCGCGCCCTGTTGCGTGATCGTCAGGCCATCGGCCGCCGTCTCGCCCGGCTGAAGCGGCAACGCGACCTGGAAGCGCCCGAACGCGCGGGTCGACTCGCCGAGATCGCCGCGGCACTCGCACGCTCCATCGAATTGCGTTTGCGCCGTGAGGCCTTGCCGCTCACGCTGAACTATCCACCCGAGTTGCCCGTCTGTGCCCGCCGCGAGGAGATAGCCCTGGCCATCCGCGAGCATCCCGTGGTGGTGGTCTGTGGTGAGACCGGCAGTGGCAAGTCCACCCAATTGCCCAAGATCTGCCTGGAATTGGGTCGCGGCCAGGAGGGCCTCATCGGCCACACCCAACCACGCCGGTTGGCGGCTCGCACGCTGGCCGCTCGCCTGTCGGAGGAAGTGGGCTCTCCCTTGGGGCAGGTGGTGGGATTCAAGGTGCGTTTCGGCGATCACACCGCGCCGGAGTCGCGCGTGAAGCTCATGACCGACGGTGTGCTGCTGCAGGAGACCCAGGGTGATCGGCGGCTCGAAGCCTACGACACGCTCATCATCGACGAGGCACACGAACGCAGCCTCAACATCGATTTCCTGCTTGGATATCTGCAGTCGCTCTTGCCCTTGCGGCCCGATCTGCGGGTGGTCATCACCTCGGCGACACTGGACCCTGAGCGCATTGCCGCCCATTTCGGCGGGGCACCGATCATCGAGGTGTCGGGACGCTCCTATCCCATCGAGCTGCACTGGCGTCCCTTGCGTGATCCGGATGCCCCAGAAGCTGAGGAGCGTGATCTCGTCAGCGCCGTGGTCGAGGCTGTCCAGGAGTGTGATCGGATCGGCCGTGGAGACATCCTCGTCTTCCTGCCTGGCGAGCGTGACATCCGCGATGTGGACGAGGCCCTGCGGCGTGTCCGATTGACGGACACGGACATCCGGCCACTCTACGCCCGTCTGGGTGCTGCCGAGCAGAACGCCATCTTTGCGCCGCACAGCCGCCGGCATGTGGTGCTGGCCACGAATGTCGCCGAGACCTCGGTCACGGTGCCCGGCGTACGCTTCGTGGTGGATTCCGGGCTGGTGCGGCTCGCGCGCTATAGCCCACGCACGAAGGTGCAGCGTCTGCCCATCGAACCGGTCTCGATGGCTTCAGCGAACCAGCGCATGGGTCGTTGTGGTCGCGTCGGGCCGGGCGTCTGCATCCGTCTCTACAGCGAGGCCGATTTCGGTGCGCGACCACCCTTCACCGATCCGGAGATCCTGCGGACCAGTCTCGCAGCGGTCATCCTGCGACTGGCCGCGCTCGATCTGGGTCGCATCGAACACTTCCCTTTCATCGAGCCGCCCGAGGGCCGCCAGATCAGCGATGGCTATCGCTTGCTCGAAGAGCTGGGGGCCCTCGATGCCACACGGAGACTTACGCCCGCCGGCCGCGAGCTGGCGCGCCTGCCGGTGGATCCACGCATCGCGCGCATGCTGCTCGGTGCCCGCCAACACGACTGCGTGGCGGAGGTGCTGGTGATCGCCGCGGCCCTGTCCGTCCAGGATATGCGCGAACGACCACCAGAGCACAAGCAGGCCGCTGACGAGGCGCACGCGCGCTTCCAGGACGAACGCTCGGATTTCCTCTGGTATCTGAACCTCTGGCGGGCATGGGCCGAGGTCTCGCGGCATCTGTCCCGCAGTCGGCAGAAGGCTTGGCTGCGTGAGCATTTCCTGTCGGCGCTGCGCCTGCGTGAATGGCAGGAAGTGCACGCGCAATTGACTGCCCTGCTGCACGACATGGGCTTCCAGACGCACGCTGAGGAGGCAAGCTACGAGCGGATCCACCGGGCCTTGCTCACCGGCTTGCTTGGGAACGTGGCGCTGCACACGGACACGGGAGGGGAGTACCTCGGCGCGCGCAATCTGAAGCTCGCGATCTTTCCCGGCTCGGTGCTGGCGCGACGCCGACCGCGCTTCATCATGGCCGCCGAACTCACGGAGACAGGACGCACCTGGGCCCGCACCGTGGCGGCGGTCGAGCCGGAATGGATCGAGGCGGCGGCCGGACCACTGCTGAAGTGGACCTACTCCGAGCCGCACTGGCAGCGTCGCAGTGGCCGGGTGGTGGGCTTTGCGACCGTGAGCCTCTTCGGACTGGTGCTGGCGACGAAACGACGGGTGGATTACGGCCCGGTGGATCCGGCGGCCTGCCACGAGATCTTCCTGCGTGAGGCGCTGGTCGCTGGCGAGGTGGACCTCGATGCCCCGTTCATCAGGCACAACGCCGAGGCCGTGCGCGCGGTCGACGCCCTGCAGCATCGCTTTCGCCGGCTCGATCTGCTGGTCGATGCCGCGGCACGCCATGCCTTCTACGCGGAGCGTGTGCCCCCCGAGGTGCACACCCTCCAACAGTTTGAGCGCTGGCGGCGCGAGGCGGAGCGTGCGAACCCGCAGCTTCTGTACATGGACCCCGAGCAGTTGTTCCGGACCGCGACCGGGGAGGAACTCGCCCGCGCCTATCCCGAGACCCTCGACTTCGATGGCATGAGCCTGCCATTCGTCTACCGCTATACGCCCACCGAGCCGGACGATGGGGTCACGTTGTGTCTGCCACTGGCCCTGCTGAACCAAGTGTCACCCGAGCGGATCGAGTGGCTGGTCCCTGGTCTGCTGCAGGAGAAGCTCGAGGCCATCCTCCGCGGCCTGCCGAAATCCCTGCGCCGCCCGTTGGTGCCGATCCCGGATACGGTGCGGCGCCTGCGTGAATCGCTGGCTCCACAGGCAGGTTCACTCTACGGCCAGTTGGCCGACTGGCTCGAACGGGAGTTCCGGCTCGAGGCTGGGGAGGGTGTCCTGCGTGACGTCAGCCTCGAAGCGCACCTGCGCATGAATGTCCGTCTCATCGATGACAGCGGTCACACGCTCGCCGAGGCGCGTGATCTCGACGCCCTGCGGCAGCGTTTCGGGGCGGAGGCCAGGGTGAATGTGGCCCAGGGCCACCAGTGGGCCATCGAGCGCAAGGAGGTGCTGCGTTTCGATGTCGATGAGCTGCCGGAGACGGTCACGCAGGAGCGTCACGGCTATCGTCTGCAGGGCTATCCGGCCTTCGTCGATCTGGGCAAGTGCGCGGGGATCGCGGTCTTCGACACAGCCGAGACGGCGCAGCAGGCGCTCCTTGGCGGGCTGGTACGACTGGTCGCGCTCACGCTCGCACCGCAGATGGCCCAGGCGCTGAGCGCAGTGCCCGGGCTCGATCTCATGTGCCGGCAATACAAGCCACTCGGCCCTCCGGAGCGGCTGCGTCGACAGCTACTGGATGCCGCCATTGCCCGCTGCTTCTTCGCCGACGGCAACTTGCCGCGAACCCGCACGGCCTTCGATGCCTGTCTGGCTGCAGGGAGACCACGCTTGCAGACGGTCGCACTGGAACTCGCCCGTCTGGTGGCGCTGGTGCTGCGTCAGTACGAGGATCTCCGGAAGCTCCTCGCCGGACCCCGACCGGCGAGCTGGCTCAGGGCCATGCAGGACATCACGGGCCAGCTCGCGCTGCTCCTGCCGGCGGACTTCATTCGAGTGTACGGCGATGATCGTCTGCGCCACTTGCCCCGCTACCTCGAGGCACTGCGGGTGCGCATCGATCGCCTGCGCGCCGATGCGGAGCGGGACTGGCGCAAGCAGATGGCCGTCGCCGAGTTCTGGGAGCCCTTGCAGGCGCGATGGCCTGCCGCCGCAGGCAGCGCAACCGCCGAACTGCCCGTCGAACTGCCCGCCGAACTGGTCGAGATGCGCTGGCTCATCGAGGAGTATCGGGTCTCGATCTTTGCCCAGGAACTGGGCACGAACGTGCCCGTTTCGGCCGAGCGACTGCGCCGACTCTGGCAGCAGATCCGGGCTGCCAGCGGCCGGAGTTGAAGGTCGCCGACTGCAAGTCCCCGTCTGCAGTAACCTGTCATCCCTGCCCCCGACAAGGGCGCTCGGGGGCAGGCGGCGGCGGGCATCCGAGGGCTGGCCCTTCGTCATCCCCGCCTGTGCGGGGATGACGGCTTAATGTGCAGGGATGACGGCTTGATGACCGGTTTGATGCAGCGCGGGTTGGGGGCGGTTTGCGCGGCCAGATAGCTGAATGCGGGCTGGAGAGGGGCACGATGAGCAGGTTGCAGGGTGCAGGGACGGGCATGTGGGCGCTGCGACTGCCGGCCCTGCTGCTGTTGCTGGCGGGTGTCGCCCTGCTGCTGTGGCAGGGTGACGCCCGTGGTTGGTTCGGTTCGCGTACGGCGACGGTCGACGATGTGCTGCAGGTCACCTTCCGCCCGGTCGATGCCGCGACCGGCCGCCGGCTCGCCGATGTGCGCGTCAACTGCTTCATGCGTGGACGCGAGCAGGCCTGCAGCCAGGTACGCGACGGTCGCAGCCTGTTGCTGACGATTGCGGTGGCTGTGCGGCGGAGCGAACAGCGCGGGCTGTTCACGCGGCATTCGTCACACATCATCGGCGCGGACGACCTGCCGATCCACCTCATGTTCATCGCACCGGACTACGATCGTCTCGTGCACAGCTATCGCCTCGGTGAGCTCGCGGCCTTGGCCACGGCCGGTGAGCAGCGGGTCGAGCTCACGCAGTCCACGGCCCCGGATGGGCCAGGGTCAGGGCATGCCGGTGCGGAGGGCTCAGAAGGCGCGTCTGGTAGCACAGAGGCGGGCAGTGGGCTGCACGCCGGGGAGACAGTCGATGAGTGATGCCCTCGATTGGCTGATTGCGGCCCGGCCCGGGCCCATGCAGGCCTATTTCGCCTTCCTGAAGCAGGCCGGTGGTGCTCTCGACCCGAAGACCCGCGCACTCATCTCGGTCATCACCAAGGTGGGTGCCCAGACCGAACGCGGTTTCCGGCAATACCTCGAGCGTGCGCTCCGGGTCGGCTGCACGGCTGACGAGGTGCTGGACGCACTGCTCATGGCCTTCCCCATCCTCGGCTTCACGAAGATCGTCTGGGCCGTGGACCAGATCATCGTGCTGCGGTTGCCTGAGTTCGATCTCGAGCGCCTGACCGGGCTGGCTTCTGCTGACGCGCAGCCCGCGTCGGGGAATGCCGATTCCCACGGCGACGGCGAGGTGGCCGGGCATCACCCGGCACCCGTGGCCGCGACCGGAGCCAATCCGCTGGCGGGTGACGCTGCAAGCCCGGAGGGTGTCTGGACCGTGCTCGGAGCCCTCGAGGACTTCTCCGCCGCCGGCCTGCTGCACCTGCCCGGTCCGGGTGGCGGCTGTTTCGTCCGGCGCGCGGGCGAGGTCTTCCATGTGTTCCGTGCCAACTGCCCGCACCGGGCGACGCCGCTGTCGCTGGCTGATGTCGATGAGGCGGCCGACTGCATCCGCTGTCCCCGCCACGACTGGTGTTTCGATACGCGGACGGGTGCCGCCTTGGGTGTGTCCGCGGCACCGTTGCAGGTGTTGCCGTGGCGGCTGGTGGATGGGCATCTCGAAGTGCGCTGGGACTGACAGCAACCGCAACCTTTATCCCGGTGGGCGAGGGGCCTTTGACGGTGCCTGGAGCGGGGACGGGGCGCTGCCCCGGCGTTCGGCACGCGCGGCGGCCAGCAGGTGTTCCGCCAGTCGCGCGGTACGGGCATCCAGCGCTGCGGTCACGGCCGCGCCCGGATTCGCTTCCGCATAACGTGTGCGCGCGTGCAGCGCCACGATCTCCTGCACGAGGGATTCCTCGAGCCCAGCCACGGCACGCAAGCGTGTGAGCCAGGCCGAGACACATTCGGCGGGTCGAGGGCCGAGGGGGCTGCCCGCGAGGCGGTCCATCAGCGCTGCGAGGCCGTCGTTCGCCAGTCGTGCCGGGTCTTGCACCCGGTGATGAGGCCGACTGCGCCAGCGGAGCCAGCCAAGCAGGGCGCTGAGTGCCAGCACGGCCAGCAGCCAGGGCCAGTCCGCGGCAGTCCCGCGGTCCTCGACGGCGTCCACGTCGGCACCCTGCACCTCGCCATGCCAGGCGAGACCGAGCCAGGCCAGCAGACTCGCCCAGCGTTTCGCCAGCAGGGCATCGTCACCCTCTACCGACAGGGCAGCGGCTGGCGTGAAATCGACCTCCTGCCAGCTCGTGCCGTCCCATACCAGGGTCCAGGCGTGCGCGTGGGAGGTGCGCGCGACGAAGCTGTCGAGCATGCCATCCCATTCTCCCAGCCAGAAGCCGACGGCGTAGCGGGTGGGGATGCCGGCGGCGCGCAGCAGCAGCGTGCCTGCCGTGGCGAAATACTCGCAGTGTCCGCTGCGATGCTCGTCCAGAAAATCGAGCAGGGCCTGGCCAGTGCGATAGGGTGGAGGCTCGAGGCTGTAACGGAAACCCGTGCGAAAGTGCTCCGTGAGTCGCAGCACGGCGGCCTCGGTGGAGAGCCCCTCGAGGCCCAGGGCGCGTGCGCGCGCCTGCAGCGGTGCCGCGAGGAACTCGGGCAGGCGGCGATCCTCATCGCCCGGGGGCGCGAGCCGACGACTGCCGGGCAGCACGCGGTAGCGTTGATGGCCGGGCCGCCCATCGGCGCGCAGCGACCCCAGCGGATTGCCGGAGAGCCCGAGCAGGGCGCGGCTTTGCACGCCCGCAGCCGCGAGGGGCACGGCGAGCGCGACCGTCTCCTCGGCGAGGTAGTCGAGGATCGTGAGGGGAGCGACCGGGGCCTGCGCGTCGGGGTCGGGCGTTCCGTGATCCCGCAGATCGGGATCGAACAGGAAGGGTGTGTCGGTGTCGCTGCGATCGATGCTCTGGAAGGCCGTCTGGGTGGCAGCCCAGGTCCCGAAGCGATATTGGTCGTAGACCGCCTCGGTGAGACGCATGGGCAGGGTCCAGCCCGGGGGTACGTCGACGCGGAGTTCGATGGTCTGCCGCTGCTTGAGGTGGGCGATGCTGCCGATGCGCGTCTCGCTGCGCAGCGGATCCACCCGGCGCTGGCCGTCATCGATGAGGGCGAATACCTGCGCCTCCAGCCACTGGAAGGCCGAGCGCATGGCCGCGATGACGGCCACCTGCAGGCCGATGGCCAGGATCAGGGTGGCGAGGCAGGCGGTGATCCGCGCCGGATCCTCAGCGAGACGCGGCAGCAACAGCCAGAGGGCGAGGAGCAGGGCGGAGAGCGCCAGCCAGCCAGCCTCGCCGATCTCCGGCTCCACTCCGGCCGCCACCAGACAGACGAGGAAGAACGCCGGGCGCAGGTCGATGCCGCCCGCGGGTGTGGTCGCCAGCGTTAGCGTCGACGGGCGTCGTGCGAGTGAGGGCGCGAGCACCTGCCAGGGCAGCCGCTCGCCTGGCGACTGCAACTGCAGCCAGGTGAGCGTGGCCAGCAGGGCAGGCAGCCCGCCGAGCACACGGTAGATGGCCGAAGGACCCTGGTCGAGGAAGCGCAACAGCACCCAGACGGCGAAGATCGTGATCACGGCGAAGAAGAGGCGGGTCTGGGTCGGCGCCGCGAGCGCCATGCGCATGCCGAGTGCGGGCATGAGCACCACGAGGGTCAGGGCGAGTGCGGCCACGAGTTCGTTGCCGCTGCTGAAGCCCCACAGCGCGCAGGCTGCGGCCAGGAGCCAGGGTGGCGGCAGGGCCGAGCCCGCGCGTGCCAGTCCGGGTAGCAGGCCCAGTCGCTGGTGGCGACTCGCGGGGGCATCTGGCTGCACGACGGTGCCAGGCCCGGCTTCAGTCATGGGAGTGGCCCTGTACCCAGTCCGCTTCGAGAGTAGCCGGACGGAACCAGCGTGACTGCCGCATGGCCAGCGTTGGTTGCCGTTCATCGCCGACCAGAAGCAGCCGCAGTCGTGGCTGGATCCGTGCGATCTGCTCGACACGGGCGAGGAGGTGCTCGGGCAGGGGCAGCGGCAGCACCCATTCCACGGGTTGGCTACCGGGAAGTCGCACGGCCATCGCCTCGATGAGGCGTCCGGCCGCTTGGACCGGCAGCGCAGAACAGAGCGCCAGGGCGTGCAACTGGGCACGACGGTCGGCGCTGCTGCGTGCGGCCAGTTCCACCAGCCCTCCGGGGCCGGTGAGAACGAGGCAGGCAGGTGTGTCCCCGCCGGGGCCCTGTTCCAGGCAGGCGGCGGCCACGCGCACGGCCGCCTCGAAGGTCATGCCGGTGGGCTCCGTCGCAATGGCCAGCAGTGTTACCTGTGCACGCTCCGGCACGCCTCCGGAGCGTTCGCGCACCATGAGTGCACCCCGCCTTGCGCTCATGCGCCAGTGGATATGACGGCGCGAGTCGCCGGGACGGTAGGCGCGCAAGGCCCGGAATTCCTCCTCGCCGGGGCTGCGTGCCGATCGACGTGACTCACGCCCACTCCCGGCCGGTTGCTGCTGCCGCCAGTGGGCGGGTGGCAGTGACTGTGGCAAGGCGAGGATCTCCAGCGGGCAATCGATGCGCCGCACCTTGCGCACCAGTCCGAGTGGATCCTCGGCCAGCAGGTACAGGCTGGGGATGCGGATGAGGCCACGGCGCAGCGCCGTGAAGGGCAAGGCCAGCGAACGCTGCTCACCCGGCATGAGCGGGGTCAGCGCATGTCGATCAGGCCGATGACCCCGATGACGGTAGAGCGACTCACGAAAACTCACCCAGGCCAGTTCTGTCGCCACCCAGCGCGCCGGCATCCCGGCGAGTTGCCGATGGAGTTCCGCGAACTCTGCCACGGGCAGGACGTTGCTGTTGACTGCCAACTCCAGGGACAGGCCGTGCAAGGGTCGCTGACCCAGTGAGCAGAGGTTCATCGGCAACGTGGCCGGTGCACCGGCGCGCAGCTCGATACGGGCCGGGCAGTGCAGGCGGACCGGCACGCGTCGCAGGCGCGCGCTGACGAGCGCAGCGAGGAGCCAGGCCAGCGCAAGACCGGCAAACTGCCAGCAGAGTGAACGGCGAATATCGAGGCCGAACAGGGCAGCGAGGCAGCCGGCCCCGGTGAGCCACTGGCCGGAATGCGTGCAGCGGCGATTGAGGCCCTGTGCGCAGGCCTCGATGTGGGGAAACAGGGCAGCGAGTGCGCGTGCCCGAAAGCCGATCACTGGCCCGGGTGCGACTGCGGTCGAGGGTTCTCCGGCAGAGGCTGCGAACGGGCTGGCAGGGGTGCTCATGGCAGCGTCTTCAGCGTGGCACGGGCAGATCATCGACGATGGTGCGGACGATGGCGCTCGCCCTGCCGCGTGCGCTTTCACCGAGGCCCGTGCCGCCCATGACGACCACACGATGCGCCAGTACCGGCACGGCGAGTGACTGCAGATCTTCCGGTCGCACGAAGTCATGTCCCTCGACGAGGGCGCTGGCGCGGGCGATCCGGGCCCAGGTGAGTGAGGCGCGGGTGCTCGCACCGAGCGCAAGTTCCGGATGCGAGCGGGTGGCGGAGACCACCTGGACGAGGTAGCGCGCCAACGCCGGCGCAAGGGTGACCCGCTCGGCCTGGGCCCGCCAGGCGAGGAGATCTGCGGCGTGGGCCAGTGGCGTCAGTGCCTCCAGCGCATGCGCCGTACCACCGCTGGTGACGAGCGCCACCTCCTCGTCCTCGTTCAGGTAGCCGAGTTCGAGACACAGGCCGAAGCGATCCGTTTGCGCCTCGGGCAGGGGATAGGTGCCGTGCATCTCCACCGGATTCTGGGTGGCGATGACGAAGAAGGCCGGATCGAGGCGATGGCGTTCGCCATCGAGGCTGACCTGCCGCTCGGCCATGGCCTCGAGCAGCGCGGACTGGGTACGCGGCGAGGCCCGGTTGATCTCATCCGCGAGCAGCACCTGGGTGAAGATCGGCCCGCGGTGCAGGCGGAAGTCCTGGGTGCGTGCGTCGTGGATGGATACCCCGAGCAGGTCACTCGGCAACAGATCGGGCGTGAACTGCACGCGCCGGAACTCCAGGGACAGGGCGTGCGCGAGGGCCTTGGCCAGGGTCGTCTTGCCGGTGCCTGGCACGTCCTCGAGCAGGACATGCTCACCGGCCACGAGGGCGGCCACCAACAGGCGCAGGCTCGCCTGCTGGCCGTGGACGACAGTGGCGAGGGCCGCGAGCAGGGCCTCGGGTGTTGCGTGAGTCGGCATGTGGTTCTCTCCGCGGGTTCCCGGACCGTGCCCCGGTCGGAGGGGCACGGTCATTCACTTCT